>JAWLGN010000233.1:0-8600 GCA_041685075.1 Bryobacteraceae bacterium | reverse complement strand
CTCACCGGAACGCCGGAAACCGAAATCCGCCAGCGCCGTCAGCGGCTGGGCGTGGTGCAGAGCTGGGAGCCGGTGCCGGTGAGCGGCGTCGAGAACGCGGCCTACTACTACTCCACCTACAACGCGCCGGACCGCTGCCCGGTCTCCACGAACTCCAAAAAGGTGATGGTGCTCGGCGGTGGGCCCAACCGCATCGGGCAGGGAATCGAATTCGACTACTGCTGCGTGCATGCCGCCTTGGCGCTGCGCGAGGCCGGGTACGAGTCGATCATGGTGAACTGCAACCCGGAGACCGTCTCGACCGACTACGACACCTCCGACAAGCTCTACTTCGAGCCGCTCACCGTGGAGGACGTGCTCGGCATCTACGAGAAAGAGCGGCCGCTGGGAGTGATCGTGCAGTTCGGCGGCCAGACGCCCCTGAACATTGCCGCGGAGCTGGCGGCGGCGGGGGTCCGGATTCTGGGCACCTCGCCCGAAACCATCGACCTGGCCGAGGATCGCGACCGCTTCCGCAAGATTATGGCGGAGCTGGGCATCCCCATGCCGGGTTCCGACATGGCCCTCACGGTGGACAAGGCGCTGGAGATCGCCGGGCGCATCGGCTATCCCCTGATGGTGCGGCCTTCCTACGTGCTGGGCGGGCGCGGCATGGAGGTGGTCTACGACGAGCAGGACCTGCGGGCCTATGTCGCGGCGGCGGTGCAAGCCACGCCGGGCCGCCCCATCCTGATCGACAAGTTCCTCGAGGACGCCACCGAGGCCGAGGCGGACGCGGTCTGCGACGGCAGCGGCGTCTTCGTGCCGGCGGTGATGGAACACATCGAGCTGGCCGGCATCCATTCCGGCGATTCCGCCTGCGTAATTCCGCCCGTCAGCCTGCCGGCCAGGCACGTGGCGACCATCGAGGAATACACCCGGCGCATCGCGGCGGAGCTGCACGTGGTGGGACTCATGAACATGCAGTACGCCATCGCCGGGGATACCGTGTACGTGCTGGAAGCCAACCCCCGCGCCTCCCGCACGGTGCCGCTGGTCTCGAAGGTATGCCGCGTGGAAATGGCGCGCGTGGCCACCCGGCTGATGCTCGGGGAGAAGCTCTCCGACCTGGGGCTGCGCCGCGGCGTGGTGCCGCACTTCGGCGTGAAAGAGGCGGTCTTCCCCTTCAACATGTTCCCGGAAGTGGACCCGCTGCTGGGACCCGAGATGCGCTCCACGGGCGAGGTGCTGGGACTGGCCGATACCTTTGGGGAGGCCTTCTTCAAGGCCGAAGAGGCCGCGCAGCAGGCCCTGCCGCTCGAAGGCACGGTGCTCATCACGGTGGCGGAGAAGGACCGCCCCATGGTCGTCGAGGTGGCCCGGCACTTCGCCGAACTGGGCTTCCGCATCGTGGCCACTTCCGGCACCGCCGGATACCTGAAGGAGCACGGCTTGACCGCCCAGGTGGTCAACAAGACCCACGAGAGCCGCCCGGACATCGTGGACCACGTGAAGAACCGCGAGATTCACCTGATCGTGAACACTCCGGCGGGCAAGCAGAGCCAGCACGACGACTCTTACATCCGGAAGAACGCCATCAAGTACAGAGTGCCCTACGTCACCACCCTGGCCGGAGCCATGGCGGCGGCCAGGGGCATTGCCGCGCGGCGGCAGGCCGGCGCGGGCGCAGTGAAATCGCTCCAGGCGCGCCACGCCACCATTCGCTACGAGATCGAGGCCGAGGCCGCATCGGGCCAGTGATGCGCGGCGCAGGGGGCTGCGCCGCCTCACTTACGGCACGGTGCAGCAGATCTGGGTAGAGATCAGGGTGGCGGGCGTCAGCGGCGCCAGCGCAGGCTGCCGGGCAAAGTATCGCTGATCGGACAGGTTTTTATAGACCTGACCGGCGATGCCGGCGGCCTGCGGCCCAATAGACGGACCGCCGCCGGTGAGCAGCACCACCACCGCCAGTTTTCGCGGTCCGTTGTCGTTGAACGAACCGAACCAGCCGAGGTGCGTGCGGCTCTCGGTGCAGGTGCCGGTCTTACCCGCGATGGCCTCTCCGTAGCTCGCGCGGCGTGCCGTTCCGAACTCCACCGCGCCGAGCATCCCCGGCTTGATCAGCGGCAGATACTCCGCGATGTCCAGGTGGCGCTTGATGCGCGGCACCATCCGGGCGGCTTCCCATTGGTCCCTGGGGTATTGCAGGTAATAAAGCGTCCCGCCGTTGGCGACCGCGGCCATCACCGCCGCCAGGTGCAGCGGCGTTTGGGATATTTCTTCGCCGAAACTGGTGAGCCGCCACATGCCCCCGTTCCTGGGGGGCGCGGCCGGGAATTTGCCGGGCTGCTCGCCCTCGATGTCCAGGCCCGCTAATTCACCGTACCCGAACAGCCGCGCGTAATGGGCGAAGCGCTTATAGCCCAGCTTGACCCCCAGATTGCCGAAATAGGGATTGCTGGAAGTCGCCAGCGCCTGGGTGAGATTGCTGTGGCGGCCGGAACGTGCGAAGGCGGTCTTTGCGTCGATAATGCCTTCGCTCAGCGCAGCCAGCGCTACCGGCACCTTGATGGTGGAACAGGGCTGGAAGCCGCTGCCGAGCGCCAGTTTCTGGTTGACCATGGTGAGAATGCGGCCGGTATCGGCCTCCACCACCACGACCGAACCGTTGAACCGGCCGAGCGCGTCGACGGCCGCGCGGCGCACTTCAAGGTCTTCACCATCCACGTTATCCCCGTAGGTGGAATCCGCGTAGGTGGGGGTGGTCCAGGGACTGCGCACCACCCTCCTCTTCGCAGGCGTCCGTTTCCGGGTATAACTGGTCTTTCGGACGGTGCTTTTCCTGGTGCTTCTGGCTTTTGCCGTGGTGGTTTTCTTTTTTGCCACCCGGCTTGGCGTTTTCGTGGAAGTGGATTTCTTCGCGGGCGCTGCGAAGACAAGGTTTGAGAGCAGTATGAATGAAACCGCGAGCGATACGAATCGCGAAGACAGCGATGGAGCCATCGTCATAGTGATTTCGCGTAAGACACCAGCGTGGTGAACCAGCGTGGATAGTTGAGCCAGAGCCTGATCCGGCGGAGCTTCCGGACACACCTATTTTGCCCACCCCGCTGCGTGCTCGTCAAGTTGTTTTTCCCCCATTCTAACACGCATCTCGCATCCATTCGGACGACGGCTTGCTCCATCGGGGAGCGGAGGCGCGCGGAAATGCAGAACGAAATCGCGCACGCCGAACAGCGCGTACCGTTTCAGCCATTCGCATCGCGAAGCCGGCCGGCCGGGCTGGCATGTCCCGATCGCGCTGCTTGCCTGTCTATCGACGGCAGGGGCGGCAAACTTGAGGGGCCCCCCGGCGGGAAATTCGCCGCAAGCAACCCATGCGCGTGATTCTGCACCTTTCCGACCTGCATTTCGGCCGCATCGACTACCGCACCCTGGGCCCCCTCACCGCCGCGGCGCGGGAGATTGCGCCCCACCTGGTAGCCATTTCGGGCGATCTGACGCAGCATGCGCGGCCGCGCGAATTTCGCGAAGCGCGGGATTTCCTCGCCACCCTGCCGCAACCGCAACTGGTGGTTCCGGGCAATCACGACGTGCCCTTCCGCGAGCCCCTGGCGCGTTTGTTCCGACCGCTCCGCCGGTGGGAGCGCTACATTACACCCGATCTACAGCCGGTCTACCGCGACGAAGAGATCGTGGCTGCCGGAGTGAACACGGCGCGCGTGCTGGCCATCAAGGGCGGGCGCATCAGCCGCGCGCAGGTGGACCGGGTGTTAAGCCACTTCTGCGGCCTGCCCGACCACGTCACCAAGATCGTGGTGACGCACCATCCCTTCGATTTGCCCGCCGGCCACAGCGCGCGTTCCCTGATGGGACACGCGCGCGGCGCCATGGCGCGGTTTGCGCGCTGCGGCGCGGACCTCTTCCTGGCCGGACACCTGCACGTGGGCTACGCTGTCCACACCGCCGAGCGCTACCGCATCGCCGGGCACTCGGCCCTGGTGGTACACGCGGGCACGGCCGTTTCCACGCGAACCCGTGGGGAGTGGAACTCGTTCAATGTGCTGCGGGTGGAACACCCGCGCATCCTGGTGGAGCGCTGGCAATGGCAGCCGGGCACCCGGGGAGTGATCGGGGAAGCCGGCACGCGGGGGCGCTTCGTGCTGCGCGAAGACCGGCGCTTCGAGCACGGCCCCGACGGCTGGATGCCGGTCTAGGCCGCCGTCCAGCCGCCGTCGATGGGGAGCGCCGCGCCCTGCACGAAATTGGACTCCGGGGAGCAGAGATAAAGCACCATGTGAGCGATCTCCTCGGGACGCCCCAGCCGGCCCACCGGCTGGCGGGCGTTCAGCTCGGCGCGGACCTTCTCCTTTTCGTGCTTGTGATACTTCTCCAGGTACGCCTCCACGAAGGGCGTATCCACCGTGCCGGGGCAGATGCAGTTCACCCGGATTTCGGTGGCGTAATCCACGGCGAGCTGGCGCGTCATCGCCACTACCGCGCCCTTGGTAGCGCAGTAGGCGAAGCGCCGCTTGACTCCCACCAGCCCGGCCACCGAGCCGATGTTCACGATGGACCCGTGGGAGAGGCGGAGCAGCGGAAGGGCCTCGCGGGTGACCAGGTACAGGCCTTCGACATTTACCCGGAACAGGCGCTGGAAGTCGTCCAGTTCGGTCTCTTCGACGTTGCCTACCAGGCCGATGCCGGCGTTGTTCACCAGAATATCGAGCGTCGGGATGGAGGCGAAGGCGGCGCGCACGGCCGCTTCATCGGTAATATCGAGTTGGAGGGGGCAGGCGCGGGGCAGTTCGCCGGCCAGTTCCTCCGCCCGGGCGTGGTCGGTGTCCGCCACCAGGACGGAAGCGCCGGCGCCGGCCAGCGCCCTGCAGGTGGCCGCGCCGATGCCGCTCGCTCCGCCGGTGACCAGGGCGACGCGGCCGTCCAGAGGAAAGGAAGGGCTCATCGGTGAATTGTAACGCGTTGAAGTTGCTGCGGGAAGAGATCGTGGCCTGCGAACGCTGCCCGCGGTTGCGGAGCTACTGCAAGGAAGTGGCCCGGGTGAAGCGCCGGGCGTTTCAGGACCAGGAGTATTGGGGGCGGCCGGTGCCGCCCTTCGGCCCGGCCGACGCGCGGCTGCTGATCGTCGGGCTGGCCCCCGCGGCGCACGGCGGCAATCGCACCGGCCGCATCTTCACCGGCGACCGCTCGGGCGACTGGCTGTTCGCCGCATTGCACCGCGCCGGCTACGCCCTGCACCCCTACAGCGTCTCGCGCGACGACGGGCAGCAACTGTTCGGCGCCTACATCAGCGCCGTGGTGCGCTGCGCGCCGCCGGACAACAAGCCGCGGCCGCAGGAGATCCGCAACTGCCGTCCCTACCTGGTGCGGGAACTCGGACTGCTCGATCGGGTGCGCGCCGTAGTGGCGCTGGGGAAGGTGGCCTTCGACGGGTACCTGGCGGTGCTCAAGAGCCGCGGCGATATTGCCAGCCGCGCGCCGTTCGTCTTCCGGCACGGCGCCGAGTACGTCACCGGGCCGGGACAGCCGCTGCTGATCGCTTCCTACCACCCCAGCCAGCAAAATACGTTTACCGGAAAGCTGACCGAGGGGATGTTCCAGGAGGTGTTCGACAGGGCGGCGCGCGTGGCGCCGCCCCGCGGTTAACGTCAGGCCTTCATGGCGTAGGAGCCGAGGACCTTCATGTAGTTGGCGCGTTCGAAAGCGGCCGGCTGCGGCACGGCGTTGCGGCTCATCGATCCCTGCATCTGGCGGATGGAGTCGTACTCGTGCTCTCCCATCCACTGCAGCAGTTCGGTGGTGACGGTATCGAAATACCGCATCCCGCGGTTCAGCAGCGCCGAGGTCATCATGGCCACCCGCGCTCCGGCCATCATGGCCTTCACGACATCGGTGGCGGTATGCACGCCGCCGGTGATGGCCATGTCCGGCTTGATGGTGCCGTAGAGCACCGCCACCCAGTGCAGCCGGAGCAGCAGTTCGTACCGGGTACTGAGCATCAGGTTGGGGACCACTTCCAGGGATTCCAGGTCGTAATCCGGCTGGTAGAAGCGGTTGAAGAGCACCAGCCCGTCGGCGCCGGCGCCCTCCAGCTTGCGGGCCATGTTGGCCATGGAGCTGAAATACGGCCCCAGCTTGACCGACACGGGAATGCCGACGCTGCCCTTCACCGCCTGGACCAGCTCGACATACCGGCTCTCCACCTGCTCGCCGGTGAGTTCCGGGTCGACCGGCACGTAGTAGATGTTCAGCTCGAGGGCATCGGCGCCGGCCTCCTGCATCTGCCGGGCATACTCGATCCAGCCGCCGTTGGAAATGCCGTTCAGGCTGGCGACGACGGGCACGCCGACTGCCTCCTTGGCCTTCCGGAGGTGCTCCAGGTAGCGCTCGGGACCGATGCTGAGGCGGCCTACGTCGGGAAACAGGGTGATGGACTCCGCGCCGCGATCTTCCGCGGCGGAGATGGCCCGGTCGAGCGCCTGGCTCTCGATGAGGATCTGCTCCTCGAACAGCGAGTGCAGCACGATGGCCGCGGCGCCGGCGTCTTCCATCCGGCGAATGTTGCCGATGTCCTCGCACAAGGGCGAGGAGGAGGCCACCAGGGGGCTCTTGAGCTTCAGCCCCAGGTAAACCGTGGACAGATCGATGGTCTTCGACAGGTCAAGCATGTACTTGCCTCCTTCTTACTTCTTCTCTTCGCCGTTGTTGGGCATCTTGGACCAGTACTCGTAGAGCTTCCAGCGCTGCTGGACGTCCTTCTGGGCGAGTTCGAGCAACTGGCGCGCGGCCTCGGGTTTGCTCTTGGTGAGCATGGTGTACCGGGTCTCGTTGTAAACGTAGTCCTTCAGCGCGATGCTGGGGGTCCTGGAATCGAGTTGGAAGGGATTCTTGCCCTCCTCGAGCAGCCTGGGATTGTAGCGGAACAGCGGCCAGTGGCCGGAGTTGACCGCGGCCTTCTGCTGGTCGAGACCGTGGACCAGGTCGTAGCCGTGGGCGATGCAGTGGCTGTAAGCGATGATCAGGCTGGGGCCGTCGTAGGCGTCGGCCTCCAGGAATGCCTTGACCGTGTGCATGTCGCCGGCGCCCATGGCCACGCGCGCCACGTAGACGCTGCCGTAGGTGGTGGCGATGAGAGCCAGGTCCTTCTTGGCTACCGGTTTGCCTCCGGCCGCGAACTTGGCCACCGCGGCGCGCGGCGTGGCCTTGGACATCTGGCCGCCGGTGTTGGAGTAGACCTCGGTGTCGAGCACCAGGACGTTGATGTTTCGCCCGGAGGCCAGCACGTGGTCGAGGCCGCCGTAGCCGATGTCGTAGGCCCATCCGTCGCCGCCGAAGGCCCACACGCTCTTGCGCACCAGCGAGTCGGCCAGGGCGTGGAGGTCCCGGGCTTCGATGGAGTTGACGCCGGCGAGCTTGCTCCGCAGCGCGGCCACCCGCTCGCGCTGCTGGGCGATGCCGGTTTCGTTCGACTGGTCGGCGTTCAGAAGCCCGCCGGCCAGCTCGTCGCCGATCAGCGACGACAGCCGCGCCACCAGTTCCCTGGCGTACTCGTTCTGCTTGTCGATCGCCAGGCGCATCCCCAGGGAGAACTCGGCGCAGTCCTCGAACAGCGAATTGTTCCAGGCAGGCCCGCGGCCCTCGCTGTTGACGGCGTACGGGGTGGTGGGCAGGTTGCCGCCGTAGATCGAGGAGCAGCCGGTGGCGTTGCCGATCAGCGCGCGGTCGCCGAACAACTGGGTCATCAGCTTGATGTAAGGCGTTTCGCCGCAGCCGGTGCAGGCGCCGGAGAACTCGAACAACGGCCGCATCAACTGCACGTCCTTCACCTGGCTGACGCTGAGCACCTTGCGGTCGTTGTCGGGAAGCTTCAGGAAGTAGTCCCAGTTGAGGCTCTCGGCCTCCCGCAGGGGCGCCTGCGGGGCCAGGTTGATGGCCTTGTGCTTGACCTCGGACTTGCTCTTCACCGGGCAGGCCTCCACGCAGAGACCGCAGCCGGTGCAGTCCTCCGGGGCCACCTGGAGGGCGTACTTCATGTGCTTGAAGTCCTTCCAGCGGGCATCGGCGGTCTTGAACGTGGGCGGCGCGCCGCCGTTGACTTCGGCGGGGTCGAAGAGCTTGGCGCGGATGGCGGCGTGCGGGCACACCAGCACGCACTTGCCGCACTGGATGCAGATCTTCTCGTCCCACACCGGGATGTCCAGCGCGATATTGCGCTTCTCCCACTGGGTTGTGGCGCTGGGGAAGGTGCCGTCGGCCGGCAGGGCGCTGACGGGAAGCTCGTCGCCGCGTCCGGCGATGATTTCGGCGGTCACCTTCTGGACGAACTCGGGGGCCTCGGGCGGCACCGGCGGGCGCATGCGGAAGGTCGCGCGCACCTGGGCCGGGACTTTCACTTCATGCAGATGGCTCAGGGCCGCGTCCACTGCGGCGAAGTTGCGCTTCACCACGCTCTCGCCGCGCTTGCCGTAGGTCTTCTCGATGGACTTCTTGATGGCGGCGATGGCCTCTTCGCGCGGCAGCACGCCGCTGATGGCGAAGAAGCAGGTCTGCATGATGGTGTTCACGCGGCCGCCCATGCCGGTCTCGCGGGCTACCGTGTAGCC
>JAWLGN010000232.1:0-8716 GCA_041685075.1 Bryobacteraceae bacterium | reverse complement strand
ATGTAGAACGGCGAGTTGGCGCCGTAGATGAAGATATCTTCGGAGACCGGAAAGATCACCCGGCCGCCGTCCCGCACGTTGGCGTGCACCACCTCCATTAACTGCTCCTGCGGCACGGAGATGCGCCGCTCGAGGGTAGGGGTACAGAAGGCGCACTGGCGTCCGCAGCCGCGCGTCATCTCCACGATCCCCAGGGTCGAGCGCTTTTGGGGCAGTACGAGTTCCTCGATGCCGGGCTCGGGCGCGTGCACCACCCGCGGCAACTCCCGCCCTTCGTCGGCGGCACGGAAGAGGTCCAGCACCACGCTTTCGCCGCGCCCCGTCACCACGCAGTCCACGCCCAGCCGCTCGAAGGCGTTGGTCTTTTCGATCTGCCACGACCCGGCGCCACCGACGATCACCTTGGGCCGGTATTTTTTCAGCACCGGGTGGTTGAAGATGCGCTCGGTCTCGTAGGCGTTGATAGGCCGCGCCGTGCTGCCGAAGATGTTGCTGTAAACGCCCGTCGAAAAGGCCGCCCCGATGGGGTTATGGGCGCTCACCCCCACCGCGACGGTGCGGGGTCCCACGAACCGGTCCAGGTCGTCGGGATGGCACGCCACCACGTCTTCGGCGGGATAGTGCCGCAGCAGGATGGCTTCCGTCACGCGCAATCCATAGGGCAGCACCACGCCCGTGCCGTCCGGATGCCGTGGCTGTTCGAGGTTCTTGCGGTACATGAACCGCGGCGCGAATTGCGCCGGCACGGAAGCATAGACCATCTGCTTCCAGGGACTGAACTGTTGTTCGGTACTTTCCGTAGCGGGAGCTGTCAGGACGAAACGAACACCACGAGAGTTATGCATCATACCCAATTGGATTCCACCCATTCTCCTGTTATATGGTAAGGAATGCAAGGTATGCTCCCCGCCATCCTGGTGTTAGCCGCCACAGTTCACACCTCTTTCGAAGCCGGCAGCGCCGCCAAAACCGAGTGGGTTTCGGAGAATCATTTCCGCTGCTGGGTGCGGGGAGAAACCGACCAGGACAACCGCAACAGCCAGCCGAGCTGGTTCTACTTCCGGCTGGACGGCGTGGCGGGGCGCGACCTCACGATCGAGCTCGCAGGTCTCGCGGGCGAGTACAACTACCGCCGCCACAAGGGCGCCGGGCTGCGCGACATGCGCCCGGTTTACAGTTACGACAACCGCGAGTGGCGCTTCATGGAGGCCGGCGTTTTCGACCCGGAGGCCAGTACCCTGCGCTTCAAGCTGAAGCCCGAGGGCAAGCAGGTCTGGATTGCCCGCCAGCCGCCCTACACGACGCGCCACCTCGAGGCGCTGCTCGAAAGCCTCCGCGGCCACCCCGCCTATAGGGAAGAGGTGGTGGGGAAGACGGTGGGCGGCCGCCCCATGACGCTCCTCACCGTTACCAACCCCCGGACGCCGGAGAAGGACAAGGCGGTCATCTGGCTGATGGCCCGGCAGCACGCCTGGGAGAGCGGCACCTCCTGGGTAGCGGAAGGCGCGCTGCGCTGGCTGCTTTCCGCGGACCGCGAAGCCGCGCGCATCCGGGACCGTTTCATCATCAAGGTCTTCCCCATGGCCGATCCCGACGGCGTGGTGCGCGGCGGGGTGCGCTACAACGCCCACGGCTACGATCTGAACCGCAACTGGGACGCGGTGAACCCCAAGCTGATGCCGGAGATCCACGCGCAGCGCCAGGCGATTCTCGGCTGGGTGGATTCCGGCCGCCCGGTGCATCTCTTCCTGACGCTGCACAACACCGAGCGCGCCGATTTCATCCAGGGACCGCTCACCGCGGGCGGCCCGGAGGTGCGCGCGCTGGCCGAGCGCTTCCACAAGCGGCTCGATGAGACCAGCTTCTACGCGCCCAAGGGCCCGCGCGACAGCCCGGCCTCCACCGCGGCGGGGATGAAGGGCCGGATGAGCGTCAACCAGGGCCTGTTCGCCGACCGCAAGCTGCCCGCCTTCCTGATGGAGCTGATGGTGGACGTGAACCCCAAGCTCGGCCGGCCGCCCACGGTGGCGGACCGGCTGGAGTTCGGCGCCGCCCTGATACGGGCTATGTGCGGCGCCGTGCGGCCGTAAGTCCTCATCGGCGGCGCATGATGAAGAACACGTAGCCGTACGACCCGGCGCAGCGCCTGAAGACCGCGATCTCGAGTTCGGAAATGCGCGCCACCTCGAGGGCGTCCCGGTCGCCGGGGTGCCGCGCGGTGAACGCCGGGATCTCCCGCTCCAGCGCCGCGTAGAACTCCTCCCACACCGAACGAGGGAGGACGAAGTGCCCGACCACCTCGTATCCGGCGCGCTCAACGCCCGCCAGGCACTCCGGCACCGCGCGCATGTCCGGGTATTCGTCGGCGAAGAACGCCGCGCACTCGGCCGGGGGATCGCTGCGCAGCCAGCAAAGCTCCGTCACCGCCACGTGCCCACCCGGCTTCAACAGCGGACGCCAGGCGGCCAGCCCCCGCTCGAACCCGGCGTTGTAGATGGCTCCTTCGCTCCAGATGCAATCGAACGACGCGGGCGGAAACGCCGGCCGCAACATGTCCCCTACTTCGGCGCGCACGCGGCCGGCAAGGCCCCGCGCCGCGGCCCGGGCGTTGAGATCCGCGACGTAGGGCGGATGGATATCCAGCGCCACGATCTCCGCGGCCGTGTAGCGGGCGAGATCGAAGGTCTGGGCGCCGCGCCCGCACCCCAGGTCCAGCACTCGCGATCCCGCGCCCAGCGGGGGGATGCGTGAAAGCGCCCGCCGGGTGCTCCCGGTGCTTCCAGGCCCCTGCCGGGGCAGCGCTCCGTACAGCTCGTAGACGAAATTCCGGATGCGCTCGCCGCTCACCATCTCGGGCCGCGCGCTACTCCCGGGTGATCCATTCGATCAGCCGCCGCACGTAGGTGCGGGTGCGCTGCGGGGAGTTGTGGTCCACGTCGGGCATGGCTTTGAGACGCCCCATCAGCGGGCGCGCCTTATCGCCCAGGGCATCGATGGCGTTGAGCGCCATGATGGAGAGGTAGACGCCGTTGCTGTCCGGCGGCGCCAGCACCCCCAGGGTCCGGAGAGCCGGCGGCAGGTCTTCCTCGGCGCCGTAGCGGCCGAGCGCCTCGGCGGCGATGACGCGCACCTCGGGGGAGCGGTCCTCGAGGGCCGCCCGGAGGGGTTCGGCGGCGGCGGTCACGGCCTTCGCCCCGCGCATCAGGATCCCCATCGCCGCCCAGTACCGCACGGCGCTGTCGGAATCCTGCATGCGCTTGATCAGCTCGGCATCCACGCCGCCTTCGAGCGAAGAGGCCAACTCGGCCGTTTCCATGATCCTCTTCATCGGGTAGCGCCTGTCGTCGTGGCCCACCTGGTAGGGCGTGGAGCCGCGCGAGCGCGTGTGAATCTCGCGTTCGGGCAGAAAGCCCACGTCGCGTATGTCGGCCGCGAGCTGCTGCTGCGCCTTGCGCAGGCGGGCGAGCATCTGCTGGTGCTTGGGCGAGCGGGCGAGGTTGCGCACCTCGTCGCGGTCCTCCTGGAGATCGTAGAGTTCTTCGGGCGGCTTGGTCTCCCAGAAGTACGTGCGGGGCGGCTTGAGCTTGCCCTGGTGGTAGAGATCGTGCCACACCTGCGTGGTCGGGGTCTCGAACATGTAGGCGAGGTGCTGGCCGTAGATCTTGTGCGGCATGTAGTTGCGGACGTAGACGTAGCGCCCGTCGGTGACGGAGCGGACCATGTCGCAGCGCTCGTCCATGCGGCCGCGGAAGCCGTAGTTGAACTCGCGCGGGGGAGCCGGATGGCTGCCCATAAAGGCGCCGCCCTGCATCCACTCGAGGGGCCGGATGCCGGCCAGGCTGAGCACCGTGGGAGCCAGGTCGACGAACCCCACCATGCGGTCCGAGATGCCGCCGACGCGGTATTCGGGCGGCGCGAGATGCCGGAACTTCTCCGGGATGTGCACCACGAGGGGCACGCGGAGGCCGGAGTCGTAGGGCCAGCGCTTGTTGCGCGGCATGCCGGAGCCGTGGTCGCCATAGAAGAAAACAATGGTGTCTTCGGCCAGACCGTCCTGCTCCAGCTCGGCCAGCACCTTGCCGGCCATGCCGTCCATGGTGGTGATGTTGTCGTAGTACTGGGCCCAGTCGTGGCGCACTTCGGGGGTGTCGGGATGATAGGCGGGGATGCGCACACGCGCGGGGTCGTGCACCAGGGTGTGGGGGCGGCGGCGGATCTGGCTTTCGTGGGTGATGGTGAAGTTGACTACCGAGAAGAAGGGCTGGCCGGGGCTGCGCTTGCGCCAGTGCGCCCGGTTGCTGGATTCGTCCCACACGCGGCCGGTGTGCTCGAGGTTGTAATCCTCCTTGGCGTTGTTGGTGGTGTAGTAGCCGGCCTCCCGCAGGTAGGCGGGGAACATCTTAAACTGGGGCGGCAGCGAGGTCATGCTGCGCATGTGCTCGGAGCCGGTGGAGGGCGGGTAGAGTCCCGAAATGATGGTGGTGCGCGCCGGGGCGCAGACGGGGGCGTTGGACCATGCGTTGCGGTAGCGCAGCCCGCGGGCGGCCAGGCGGTCGAGCACGGGGGTATCGGCATAGCGGTCGCCGTAGGCGCCGATGTGCGGGCCGGTGTCCTCGCAGGTGATCCACAGGATATTGGGCCGCGGTCCGGGGCCCGGCGCCGCCGCCGCGGCTCCCAGGGCGGCCGCGAACCCGCGCCGCGTCATTCCGTTTTCTGCCATGTCCTTCCCCTCAGCGAATGGATTCTTCCGGTAGTTCCATCCCGATGACCGGATTCTCGGGCATGCGGTCGGGCAGCGCGCCGGTCTCGCGCTGTAGCCGCAGGAGTTCGGCCCGGAGTTCCGCGAGCGTGGTTTGCGCCGCAGGGTCGTCGATCAGGTTGCGGGTCTCGTGCGGATCTTCGGCCAGGTGATAGAGTTCCGCCTTGCCGCTATCGGGCTTGCCGGGCGCGGTGGGGGAGTGCATGTACTTCCACTCCTCGGTGCGCACGCCGCGGACGTTGGGCGTATAGGGGAACTCCTTTTCATAGTTGTATTCGTAGTACCAGGAGCGGCGCCAGCCGGCGGCATCTCCGCGCACCAGGTTCTTCCAGGAACGCCCGTGCACGCGGCCAAGCGGCGCCGCGTTCGAGATATCCACGATGGTGGGGGCGAGGTCGACGTTCAGGACCATCTCGCGAACCACGCGCGGCTCGGGGATCAGCTCGGGATAGCGCACCAGCATGGGGATGCGGATGCTCTCCTCGTACATCACGCGCTTGTCGATGGCGCCGTGCTCGCCGAGGAGGAAGCCGTTATCGGAGGCGAAGACGAAGAGGGTGTTATCGAGTTCGCCCGAGGCGCGCAGGGTTTCGTAGATCTCCCCCACGCTGTCGTCCACCGAGCAGATGGTGGCGTGATAGGTGCGGACGAAGGTGGCGTAGTCGTTGGTGCCGTAGAGCGGGCCGTCGATGCCGTGCCAGGTGGGGATGCGGAGGCGCATCCATTCGGGCTTATCGGGGCTGCCGGCGGCGGTGGCGGGCTTGCGGATCTCGACCTGGTCGAAGACGTGCTCGTACTTCTTTTCCGGAATCCAGACGCCGTGCGGCGCCTTGTGCCCCACCACGAGCAGGAAGGGGTTGCGCGCCTGCTTCAGCCAGTCCACCGCAACATCGGTAACGCGGCTGGTGTAATAGCCCTCCAGCACCTGGCGCTTGCCGTTGATGTTGAACTCGGTGTCGTAGTATTTGCCCTGGCCGCGGTGGCTGGCCCAGTAATCGAAGCCGGGGCGCGGGGCGTCGTTGTCTTCGCCCATGTGCCACTTGCCGATGTAGGCGGTGCGGTAGCCGGCTTCTTTCAGCCGCTGGGGATAGCTTGGGATGGCGGAGGGGAACTCGGTGAAGTTATCGAGCACCCCGTGGGTATGGGCATAGAGGCCGCTCAGCATGCTGGCGCGGCTGGGCGAACAGAGCGAGGTGGTGGCGAAGGCGTTGGCGAAGCGGACGCCTTCGGCGCCGATGCGGTCCAGGTGGGGCGTCTTGAGGAACGGGTGGCCGGCGGCGGAGAGGCAGTCCCAGCGCTGATCGTCGGTAAGGACGACCACGACGTTGGGCCGGGAAGAGCGGCGGCAGGCAGTGGCGAGGGCCGCGGCCCCGGAGGCGATAAAGGTCCTTCGCTTCACCTGCCCAGTGTAACCGAACAACTTCGCCATTTCAGAGATTCTCGCGGGATGGGACAGCCGCCGCTTGCGGCCGGTGGGCGCCCATAGGATGCTGGGGATATGGCAGCTACCCGCCGCGAGTTCCTGGCCGCAGGGGCAGGGGCGCTCGCCGCTTCCGGCGCCGCGAAGCGGCCCAACATTTTGTTCCTGATGCCCGACCAGTGGCGGGCCCAGGCGCTGGGGTTCATGGGCAACCCGGATGTCCGGACGCCGCACCTGGACAGGCTGGCGCGAGAAAGCCTGGTGCTGCCCCATACCTACGCGAACTCGCCGGTGTGCTGCCCGGCGCGGGCCGTCATTCTTACGGGCAAGTACACGCACCGCAACGGGATGGTGGCGAACGACCTCAGGCTGCGGGAGTCGCAGACCTCGCTGGCGGAGTGTTTGAAGGCGGCGGGTTACCGCACTGGTTTTGTGGGCAAGTGGCACCTGGACGGGGGGCCGCGGCTGCCGGGCTACGTGCCTCCGGGACCGCGGCGGCAGGGCTTCGAGTTCTGGGCGGCCAACGAGTGCAGCCACAGGCACTTCGATACCCAGTACTTTCGCGATTCTCCGGAGCCGATACCGATCCGCGGGTTCGAGCCGGAGGCGTGGATGGATTTGGGGATCGAGTTTTTGCGGGGCGCGCGCGAGGACAAGCGGCCGTGGTTCCTGACGGTGCAGGTGGGCCCGCCGCACGATCCTTACAAAGCGCCGCTGGAGTATGGCCGCCTGTACGACCCGGCGAAGCTCACGATGCGGCCGAACTGGAGGCCCGGGCCGAAGGGTCCGGACCGGGAGGGCATCGCCGAATACTACGGGATGTGCACGGCGGTGGACGAGCAGGTGGGGCGGATTCTGCGGGCGCTCGAGGAGCTGAAGCTGGCCGACGATACCATCGTGCTGTTCTCCTCCGACCACGGCGACATGTTGGGTTCGCAGGGCGAGCGGTTGAAACGCAAACCCTGGGAAGAGTCCATCCAGGTGCCGGGCATCCTGCGATGGCCGGGCAGGGTGGCGGCGGGGAAGCAGGCGGAGACCATCTTCACCCACGTGGACTTTGCTCCCACGCTGCTGGGGCTGTGCGGCATTGCGCCGCCCGGCGAGATGCAGGGCCGGGATCTTTCGGCGGTGCTGACGGGCGGCAAAGGCACGGCGCCGGATGCGGCCTTCCTCCAGATCTTCGGTCCCTATCACGGGGACGGCACGTACCACGCATGGCGCGGCATCCGGACCGCGCGCTATACCTACGCGCGGACAGAGAAAGGCCCGTGGGTGCTCTACGATAACGCCAGGGACCCGTACCAGCTCCGCAACCTGGCGGAAGAGCGGAGCGCCAGGGCGCTGCTGGCGGAGATGGAGCGGCAGGTGGCCGGTTGGATGTCGCGCACGGGCGACTCCTGGAAGTACAACTGGACCGCGCTGGTGGAAGACCGCGGGCGGCTGTACAACCACCGGGCGTTCTACACGGTGGACGAGTACCTGGCCTGGGCGGCGGCGAACCCCGGGCTGGCGAAGTAGGGGCCCGGAATGGGTTCGTTTTTGGGCCGGTAACCTCACTCGAATCAATCCTTTAAGCCCGACAAATGGCTTCGTTCGGTCATTTCTGCTGCGGGGTGGGCAGAGGGCCGCGGGCGAGGCGGCAGCCCTACTACCGAGCAATAGCACGGGCGGGGGCGGGTTGGGCGGACGGGGCGGCGGATGTTACGGAAAAGAAAGGGCCGGACGGGATGGCGGGAGGCGTCACCGGGCCGCCGGGCGATTATCTCGGCAGCGGCTCCATGGTGCGGGGATCGTAGGCCCAGTGGTATTCGAGTTCGTAGGCCAGGGAGCGAGCCAGGCCGTCGAGGTCGGGGAAGAGGGTGGCGTAGGTGATGTTCATGCGGTAGAGCTCGCGCAGGGCGGCGTCCCGCAGCCGGGCGGCGGACAGCACAATTTTGACCACCATGTTCTCCGGCTCGGGATAGTGCATGAGGATGTCTTCCAGGGGGACCTCCAGCACGCCGGGCACGGCGAAGGTGGCGGACTGGGCGATGAGCCGGCGGTTCATGGTATCGGGCTCCCCGACCCAGATAAAGGCCTGGTTGCCGGGGAGGAAGTAGCGGGCGAAGTTGCCGGGCAGCCGGGGGTCCATTTCAGGCAGGGTGATGCGGGGCGCGGCGCCGGGCTTACGCACCTCGCGGGAGCCGAGTTGGGTGGGGTTGAGGGCCCAGACGGCGGCATCGCCGGTGGCGCGCTCGAGCGCGAAAAAGGCCGCTACATAAGGGGACCAGGTGAAGTCCAGCAGGCGCGTGGGGGCGCCGTGGTGCTGCATGAGGGCCAGCCACTGGAAGTCGTCGTCGAGCGCGGGCGGCTGGTCTAGGTATTGGTGGGCCTTGCGCTTGAAGATGCGGAGGATGCGGCGCTCCTGGTCCGGCCAGGCTTTGGGATGGATGCCGAATGCCTGGAAGTAGCGCGAGAGCGAGGTGCACAGGGGCCAGTCGGCGTGACGCTCCCCGCGGAAGGCCCAGTTGGAATAGGGCGCAGAGCGGATGATACCG
>JAWLGN010000231.1:0-8721 GCA_041685075.1 Bryobacteraceae bacterium | reverse complement strand
ACCTCTTTACGCTTCAGGTAGACCGTGAGATTGGAAAGGCAGTTCGCGTTCCAGACCAGCTTGCCCGCGTCTTCCGGACGCTTGATGAACGCCGGGCCGCGCGCGCCGTAGCCGATCACGACCTTGACCTTGCCCTCCGCCAGAAGCCGCGCCGCAACCTCGCGCAACTCCTTCTCCGGGCCGGCAAAATCGCCCGCCGGCGCCGGAGCCTCGAAGGGGCCAGGCGGCTCAACGCGCGGTTTGGATTCGTACGGGCGATACGGCCCGAGCGCGCGCGTCTGTTCCGTAATTTCGGTGATTACCTGCTGGAACTTCCTGGCCTCCGCCGCGCTGATCCAGGTGAAATGCAGCCGGCGCATGTCGAACCCGATGGCTTCCAGCAGCGGGCGGAAAAACATCCACCGCCGCCGGGCGTGGTAGTTCCCCGCGGTGTAGTGGCAGTCTCCGGGATGGCAGCCCGAAACGAGCACCGCGTCCGAGCCCATCTCGAAGGCTTTGATCACCATGTTGGTGTCGATGCGGCCGGTACAGGGCAGCCGCACGATGCGCACGTTGGGTGGGTACTCGAGCCGCGTTGTCCCGGCCAGGTCGGCGCCCAGGTACGTGCACCAGTTGCAGACGAAGGCCACGATCTTCGGTTCGAAGCCGTTCGCGCCGCTCATGCCAGCGCCTCCACCATGGCGTAGACCTGCTGTTCCGTGAAGCCCTCCAGGTCCGCGCTCTTCGACGGGCAGACCGCCACGCACGTTCCGCAGCCCATGCACAGGCCCGGGTTCACCCGCGCCGTGTGTTTGATGAACGCGCCGTTGCGGGCGCGGACCTCCGCCTTCTCCACGGCATGATAGGGGCACGCGCGCACGCACGCGAAACAGGCCGCGCAGGTCTGCTCGTTGATGTGCGCGATTTCCGGCTCGCGGGTGAGTTCGCTGGCCGCGAACGTTACCGCCACCTTTGCGGCCGCGGCCGAGGCCTGCGCCACGGATTCCGGAATATCCTTCGGCGCCTGGCAGGCGCCGCAAACGAAGACACCCGCCGTGTTGGTTTCCACGGGCCGAAGCTTGGGGTGCGACTCGAGCAGGAATCCATGCTCGTCGTATCCGATGTTGAGCTTCCGCGCCAGTTCCCCGACTCCGTCGGCGGGCCGCATGGCCGCTGCCAGAACCACCAGGTCGGCTTCAACCGTCACCGGCACTCCCGCCAGGGTATCGGCGCCGCGCACCAGGAGCTTTCCGTTCTCTTCCGTGATCTTCGAAACGCGCCCGCGGTAGTACCTGGCGCCGTCCTGTTCAATGGCGCGCCGCACAAATTCGTCGTACCCCTTGCCGCCGGCGCGGATATCCATGTAGAAGACGTGCGCCTGCCCGCCGTGCACCTTGTGTTTGTAAAGCATCGCGTGCTTGGCCGTGTACATGCAGCAGATCTTGGAGCAGTACGGCACGCCCTTGGCGTTGTCCCGCGAGCCGACGCAGGAGATGAAAACCACGTTGTGCGGGATTTTCCCGTCCGAGGGCCGCTTCAACTCGCCGCCCGTCGGGCCCGAAGCCGAAACCAGCCGCTCGAACTGGAGCGAATCGATTACGTCCTTGTACTTGCCGTAGCCGTACTCGCCGTACCCTCGCAGGTTCGCCGATTTTTGTTCGCGCCCGATCGAATAGAGCTTGTAGCCGGTTGCCACGACCACCGCTCCGACCTCCTCCTCGACGAGTTGGTCCTGGTCTTTGAAGTTAATGGCGCCGGCAGCGCATTTCTTCTCGCACAAGCCGCAGCCGTTGCGTATGAGCTTGGCGCAGACATTCTTGTCGATCACCGGGCGAGCCGGAACCGCCTGCGCGAAGGGGATGTAGATGGCCGGGCGCATCCCCATTCCGTAGTCGAACTCGCTCGGATTGCGCTTGAGCGGGCATACGTTCACGCACTCTCCGCAGCCGGTGCACGTATCGATATCGACGTAGCGCGCCTTCTTGCGGATCTTGACCGTGAAGTTGCCGATGAAGCCGTCCACGGACTCGACTTCGGAGTACGTATAGAGCTTGATGCGCGGATGCTGCCCCACCTCCACCATGCGCGGCGTGAGGATGCACTGCGAGCAGTCGAGCGTGGGAAACGTCTCCGAGAGCCCGGCCATTTTGCCGCCGATGGACGGTTCGCGTTCGACCAGAACGACCTCATACCCGGCGTCGGCGATATCCAGCGATGCCTGGATGCCCGCCACGCCCCCGCCGATCACCAGCGCCCGGCGCGTCACCGGGACGCGGATCGGCGTGAGCGCCCGGTTGCGCTCGACCTTCGCCACCGCCAGCCGGATGAGATCGATGGCCTTTTCCGTCGCCCGCTCCCGGTCCTGGTGCACCCAACTGCAATGCTCGCGGATGTTGGCCATTTCGAGACGGTACGGATTCAGGCCGGCGGCCTCCGCCGCTCGCCGGAAGGTCTTGAGGTGCATGTGCGGCGAACACGACGCCACGACCACGCCGTCCAGCTTCTCGGAAGCGATCTTCTGCCTCAACAGCGCCTGCCCGGGGTCCGAGCACATGTACTTGTAGTGCTCGCCGCAGCGGACGCCGGGCACCTCGCGGCAAACTTCGGCTACGCGGGCTACGTCAACCGTACGGGCGATGTTCTCCCCGCACCAGCAAACGAAGACGCCAATGCGCGACATGCCTACGCCTCCCTCCGCGCAACCACGAAGTGCCGGTCTACACCGAGTTGCGCCTCGCTCAAGCCCAGCGCCATTCCGACCGCGTCGGTGAGGTAGTAAACCGGCAGGCCGAACCGCGCGCCGAGCGAGCGTTCGATGTCAGGCTGTTTCATATCGAGGTTGACGTGGCACATGGGGCACGCCGTGATCAGGCAGTTGGCGCCGTGCGCTACCGCGTTGGCCAGAATGCGGCCGGCGAGTTCGATCACCGTCTCCGGCGTAGACATCGTCATGCCCGCGCCGCAGCACTCGGTTTTGGATCCCCAGGCAACGGGCTTGGCGCCGAGCGCCGCCAGGATCGCTTCCATCGACTGCGGCTGCTCGGCGTCATCGAACGCCACTACCGAGGGAGGGCGCACCAGCAGGCAGCCGTAATAGCAGGCAGGCTTCCACTCCTTCAGCGGATTCCGAACCGCCGCCTTCAGCTTTTCGAGCCCGATCCGCTCGAACACCTGAATGGCGTTGAGCACGCGAGGGCCGCCGGCCGGGTCGGCCTCGACGATGCCTGCCATCTCCGCCCTCAGTTGAGCCTCGCCCTCGATGGCCTGCTGCGCCCGCAGCAACTGCATCGAGCACATCGGACAGGGCGCCAGCATCTCCTCGATTCCCTGCTCGCGGGCAATCGCCAGGTTGCGCGCCGGCAGGGCGATAGCGAGCTTGTGGTTGAGCGAGTGGGCAGCGGTGGCCCCGCAGCAGATCCAGTCGTCGACTTCGTCCAGCGCGACGTCGAGAGCGGTTAAGCAGGCCCGCAGCGACTGTTCGTAATCGTTCGAGGTGCCGTGCAGGGCGCATCCCGGGTAGTATCCCAGTCTCATTCCGCGCCTCCAGCGGTCCGCTGGAAGATCCGCGCCACCACGGCCTGGTCGCGCGCCTTTTCGCCGCGCAGGTGCAGCTTGCGCCGCTTCCACAGCGCCGGCGCGAGGCCCGCGCTCTCGAACAGGAACGGGAGGCTGCGGCTGCGGGAAAAGACCTCTCCCTTGAACGCCGCGGTCAGTTCGATTTCATTGAGCCGTCCATTGCGCCGGATGTTCTCGAGAAAAGCCTTCTGAAAGACGATCGTGCGGCGCTGAGCGAGTGAAGCAAGCCCGCGCTCGAAGGCCATCTGCCGCAGCGCGTCCATCACGCCCGCGCAATCCACCCCTTGGGGACAGCGTGTGGTGCAGGTCTGGCACGACACGCACTTCCAGATCGACTCGGAGCGCACGGCGGCCTCCAGGTTGCCCAACTGCAGCAGCCTTAAGATTCGCGTGGGGGGCAATTCCATGTGCCCTGCCACCGGACAGCCCGCAGTACATTTTCCACACTGATAGCAGGCGCTGATTGAAGTGTGGCCCAGGATACGGGTGAGAGCAGCGTCCGGCCCAGCAGAGCAAGCTGGTTCCGTCACGTCTCAGTGCCTTTCTATGCGCCGGCCATCGCCCGCGCGGTGAACCTGCAGAATAAAGGACCTTGAAATCTAAGATCGCACATGCACGCGCCGCCGCGCAAGCACCGGCGGGACAGAGCTACCAGCCGATCCTGACCTTCATCGTCGAAACGCGCGAATACCTGTGGGGCGAATGGAGCGATGGCGACCGGACCAGCGGCAATATGCTGGCCTCGCCGCTGACACTCTTTTGAGGTGGCAGCTATTTCACAATTGCTTCAATCGGCTCAGGGGAAAATGGACCTGATTGGAGCCCAGATGAAACGCATTCTCCTGGTCGTAACCGTTCTGGCCGCTTCGTTGGCTTTTTTCGCCTCTCCCGGCACAACGCAGGGGCCACCCGATGAGCACAGCAAGATCCAGCAAGGCTTCGCGATCGTGCAACAATCCGGGATTCCCCTGAACTTGAAGGGGAAGAATCCCGCGCTGGTAGGCTTGGGCAGTTACATCGTGAACGCCCAGGCAGACTGCAACGGCTGCCACGGAAACCCGCAATGGGCGCCGGGCGGCAATCCGTTCCTGGGAGAGCCCGCCATCATCGCGGCAAATGGGTATCTCGTGGGCGGCTCCCCTATGTTCGGCCCTGTGTTCGTGCCCCGAAATCTCACTCCCAATGCCGCGGGATTACCGGCCGGCATGACTCGCGAACAGTTCATCCAAACCATTCGGACGGGCATCGATCGCAGGCCGACCGGAGATCCGCCCGACAGCCATCTCCTGCAAGTCATGCCCTGGCCGGTACAGCGAAACATGACAGACCGTGAGCTTTCGGCTGTCTACGAGTTTCTGCGTGCCATTCCGTGCCTGGAAGGAGACCGCCCCGGCCGCTGCGGACCGTAGCTCCCGTCAGCTCCTCAGATACTTATTGAACACCTCGAGCGTCCGCTTCCAGGCGAGTTTGGCGGCGGCTTCGTCGTAGCGCGGGGTGGTGTCGTTGTGGAAGCCGTGCTGCGCGCCTTCGTAGATGTAGCCGGCGTAGTTGATGCCGCTGGCCTTGAGCGCCTGCTCATAGGCGGGCCATCCGGCCACCAGGCGCTTGTCTTCGGAGCCGTGATGCACCAGAATGGCGGCCTTGATCTTGGGCACCTCGGAGGCCGGCGGCGCTCCGCCGTAGAAGGCTACCGCGGCCGCGAGGTCGGCGCCCATCCGCACCGCCAGGGTGTTGGCGATGGCTCCGCCGAAGCAGAAGCCCACCACCCCGATTTTGCCCGTCGAGTCCGGGCGCGCCTTGAGCCAGCGCGCGGCGGCTTCGAAATCCGCCGTCATCTTCTCCCGGTCCACCTTGCGGAACAACGCGCCGCCCTGTTCGTCGTCGCCGGGATAGCCGCCCACGCTGGTCAACCCGTCGGGAGCCAGCGCGATGTAATTTTCGGTACCCAGCCGTCGCGCCACGTCTTCGATGTACGGGTTCAGCCCGCGGTTCTCGTGCACTACCAGGACGCCGGGAAGCCGCCCGGGCGCATCGGCGGTCCGCACCAGGTAGCAGCGAATGCTGCCATTGCCCTCCGGTGAGGGCACCGTCACGTACTCGGTCTTGATGCGGCTGTCCTCCTTGGGGACCTGCTGCGCCCAGGCGTAGTTCGGACGCAGGCTTTCCCAAATCGCCGTTGCGGTGGCGCCGGCCGTGGCGAACTGCTTGGCGCCGTCCAGGAAGCCACGGCGGTCCAGGTCGCCGTGAACGTACCGGTCGAACAGGTTCAAAAGCTCCTGCGGGTAATCGCTTGCCTTCCTTCGTTCCATCCCCTCCTCCTCCGGAGTGAGTCTTTCTGTAATACTACACTGCCGGGGGAAAAATCTGAACGGATCGCCGGCGCCGCGGGTCTTTGCTATTTGACGGCGTTAGTGGACGGCGCGCGCATGATCGAGCTGACGGGAAACCTGGCCACGAACGAACCGGTGCCGCTCTCGCCAGGCGAGGAGGCGGCCGGGCACGAAGCCCGCTTCACTGCCCTGGTGGAGCGGCAGGCGCGCTTCGTCTTCCGGGTGGCGTATGCCGTCGTGCGGAACCCGCAACTGGCCGAAGACGTGGTGCAGGAAACGTTTCTGAAGCTCTACCGGACGGGAACCTGGGAACGGATGGAGGACGAGCGGGCCTTCCTGGCGTGCGCGGCCTGGCGGATCGCGGTGAGGAAACGGCGGCGGCGGCCGGAGGCGGAACTCGATGAGCGCACGCCGTCGCCCGCGGCCAGTCCGGAAGCCATGGCGGTGGCGGGGGACTGGAACGAGGTGGTGCGGCGCCTGGTGGACGCCCTTCCGGAGGAGCTGCGCCAGCCGCTGGCCCTCTCGGCCGTCGAGGGGCTGACCTCGCGGGAGATTGCCGCGACTATGGGAATCGCGGAGGGGACCGTGCGCACCCGCATTATGCGCGCGCGCCGGATTCTACGCGAGAAACTGGCCACACTGGGAGGAGGGAAACATGGCAGATGAAGAGCGCGATGCGTTAGACCGCCTGCTGGATGAGGGGCTCGCGGCCTATGCCAACCGGGAGCCCCGCGCGGGGCTTGAGTCGCGGATTCTCTACCGGGTCCGCGGCGAACGCGCGCCGCGCGGTTTCCCCCTGCTGCGGTGGGCGCTGCCGGGTGCCGCCGCGGCTTGCCTGGCAGCCGCCGTAGTCTACTGGAGCCATCGTGCGCCGGAGCCCGCGCCGCCTCCTCGAATCGCCGAGAGCGCGGCCACCATACCCGCACGGGCGCCTGTCGAGGTCGCAAAACCTGAGCCGCCCCCGCGCCCGGCCCGTAGGAACGCGCCGCGGAGAACGCTGCCGAAGCGGCCCGAGTTCCCCACCCCTACGCCGCTGACGAGCGAGGAACGCGCGCTGCTGGCCATCTATCGCGTGGCGCCGGAGCTGGCGTTGGAGGTACTCGGCGAGCGTGCCGAGAGCGAAATGGAACCGAACGGTATCGAGGAAGTCAATCAACAGTTAACGCCGGGCAGTGGCTCGGAATAGGGAGCATAGAATCATGTGGACACGAACGTTTCTCCTGGTGGTGTTACTGGTCGCCGGGTGCTTCGCCCAGAACGAACCGGCCAAGGCGGGAGCCGCACCGCCCGCCGAACCGAAATTCTTCCGTCTCGATTTCGTTGTCAAAGAGCTGGAATCCGGCAAATTGGTGAACAGCCGGGCGTACACCATGACCGTCGCGACAGGCGGGCCGGGCGACACCGAAGTCCGTGCCAGCAGCCGGCTGCCCGTTCCGAATGCGCCGGCGCCACCCGAAAAATCAGATGCCGCTTTCAACTATGTATCGGTGGGGACACACATCACGTGCAGGAGAACCCAGGAGCTTGGCAACCGGTTATCTACGCATGTCGCCGCCAACGTCAGTACTGCCGTCACCGAACCCGGCGCACCGGCTCCGGTCATCCGTCAAGTGAATTGGAGTTCTCCCGTAATGGTGCAACTCGGCAAGCCGACCACCATCTTTTCCTCCGACGACCCCACGTCGAAGCGCCAGATGCAGCTCGAGCTTACGGCACGGCCCATCAAATAGCGCCGAAAGCGCCTGTTCGCACCGTCCGGCCCCAGGCGTTACACAGTTACCTGAGCCCAACGCGCTTCTTATGACGCGTTCCTCAACAGGCCCCTTTCGGGGCTCTGGAGGGAAAAATGGCTACGATGGGCACGTCTCTGGGTTTCGACCAGACGAAGCTGGATGCCTTCATGGAGAAGGCGGTCATGGACATGGGCGCGGCCATGCACGCGCCGCTGATTCTCATCGGCGACAAGCTGGGCTTATACAGAGCCATGGTGGGGGCGGGCGGACTGACGTCCGCGGAACTGGCGGCTAAAACCAACACCGCCGAGCGCTACGTCCGCGAGTGGCTGAACGCCAACGCTGCCGGAGGGTATGTGCGGTACGATGCGGCCACCCGGCGGTACGAGTTGCCGCCCGAGCAAGCCTTCGCGCTGACGACGCTCGACCTCGCGGGGGCTTTCCAGATCATCTCCGCATGTTTCAAAGACGAGCCGAAGATCACGCAGGCCTTCCGCACCGGCGATGGCGTCGGCTGGCACGAGCACGATGCCAACCTGTTTTTCGGTACCGAGCGGTTCTTCCGGCCCAGCTATCAGGCTCACCTGGTGAGCGAATGGATTCCCGCGCTCGAGGGCATGAAAGAGAAACTGGAGCGGGGAGCGGCGGTGGCGGACATCGGCTGCGGGCACGGCGCTTCGACAATGCTCATGGCACGGGCCTTCCCGAAATCCCGCTTCTTCGGTTTCGATTATCACAGCGGTTCCGTCGAGCACGCACGGCACCTGGCCGGCCGCGACGGCCTGCTGGACCAGATCACCTTCGAGGTGGCCAGCGCGAAAAGCTACCCGGCCAACGGCGGCTACGACCTGATCGCCTTCTTCGACTGTCTGCACGACATGGGCGACCCGGCCGGCGCGGCCCGGCATGCGCTCTCCGCCCTGAAACCGGACGGGACCCTGATGATCGTCGAACCGTACGCCAACGACCGGCCCGAGGAGAACCACAACCCGCTCGGCCGGCTCTCCTACAGCGCTTCGACCATGGTTTGCACGCCCGCGTCGCTGGCGCAGGAGGTGGGAGCGGGGCTGGGCGCCCAGGCGGGCGAGCAACGCACCCGGGAG
>JAWLGN010000230.1:0-8777 GCA_041685075.1 Bryobacteraceae bacterium | reverse complement strand
TGGTGGGGGTCCTGCTGCTCAGCCGCGGCGCCGACGTGAACGCCCGGGTGCGATCCGGCGCCACCGCCCTGCACATGACCGCCGGCCGGGGGTACCGCGAGTTTTCCGCGCTGCTGATCGATAGCGGCGCGGACGTCAACGCCGTCGATCAATCCGGTGCCACCCCCCTGTTCGAGGCCGCCTGGAGAGGACAGCGCGCCGTGGCGGAACTGCTGTTGGACCGCGGCGCCCAGATCGACCGTCCCCACCCGGAGACCGGCGAGACCCCATTGAATGAGGCGGCCATCAAGGGTCATCGTGACGTGGTGGCGCTGTTGATCGAGCGCGGCGCGGACCTCCGTACGCGCGACAAGAGCGGCGCCACCCCGATCGAAAACGCCACCCGCCACCGCCGCACCGCGGTGGTGGAACTGCTCCTGGCGCGTGGCGCGAGTCTGCCGGCCGGCACCCTGGTGCTGCACGAGGCGGTTATGAAGGGCGATGCCGCCATGGTCGAACTGCTGCTGGCCAAGGGCGCCGATCCGGCGGCGCGCGACAAAGACGGCGCCACCCCGCTGCACCATGCGGCGCTCAAGGGCCATACCGCCATTGCCGCCCTGCTGATCGGCGGCGGCGCCGACGTCAATGCGCGTAATGCCGGCGGCGGCACTCCCCTGCACGACGCTGCCCTCAGCGGGCATCGCGAAACCGCGGCACTGCTGGTTGAGAAGGGCGCCCAAATCGACGCCCGCGACAACGATACCGGGGCCACCCCGCTGCACCACGCGGCTTCCTGGGGCCGCCGCGAGGTGGTGGAACTGCTCGTCGGCAAGGGCGCCGACGTCAACGCCGCCAACCGCGCCGGCCTCACCCCCGCGGCAGCCGCGGCGGCCAACGGCTTCGAGGAGGTAGCCGCACTGCTGCGGGCACGCGGCGGCAAATAAGCTGAGATGCGGCTATCGACCCGGCTACTCCAGTCTTGATGGGTACTTACGTTATCAATGCCGCGAGTGTCTTCGACGCGGCGCTATGCGCGGCGCTAGGCCGTCTGGGGCGAGAACTGGCCGGGCGCCTCCCGCGGCTGGATGCCGCCTTCAACCGCTCCCTGCGCCCCTGCTACGACGCGCTCCAGAGGCGCGCCCTGTGCGCCATCGCCCCCGGGGCCGCATTGCGGTTCTTTGCTGACGAACGGCCGCCGGAGGAGTTTCTCGAACAGGTGGAATACAACGGCCGCCGCCTGGCCAAAATGAACCTGCCCCCACAGGACATCCTGGAGGCGCTGGCCGGTTATCCGCTGCCCGCGCCGGAAGCCTCCCTTACGGCGCTCCAGCAACTGCGGCTGGCCGTGGCCCTCGAAGTGGGCGCGGCGTTCTACCAGGTGCGGGAGGCAGAAACCCAGGCCTTTTACGGGCTGTTCCGCGCGGAGGTCGAGGCGCGGGACCTGGAGGAACTGCTGCGCCGGTCGATCGAGGTGCTGACCCGCGTCCTGCGCGCCGAGGCCGGACGGCTGGTGCTGGTGGAGAGTGGAGGCATCGCTCCGCGGCTGGCGGCTTGCCTGGCGCGGCCGCTCTACCTGACGGACAACGCGCGCGGCCGCGCCCTGGTGCTCGAGGCCGGCTGGCACGGGCGGCACGCCTCCTTCTGGTCCTATCCCTTCCGCGATGGCGAGACCACGGTAGCGGTAGCGCAGTTCGCCTTCCCCAAGCCCTACCGCTGGCTGCCGCGCGAGCTGATCCTGCTCGAAGCCGCCGGCGAGCGCTGCCTGGCGGCGGTGCGGCGGGCGCGGCTTCTGAGCGACCTGGCGGCCGGGGAGGAGCAGGTGCGGCAACTGGCCCGCCACCTGCTCCGCGCCGGCGAGGAGGAGCGCCGCCGCATCAGCCGCGAATTGCACGACGAGGCGGGACAATCGATGCTACTCGTGCGCATGAAGCTGGAATCCCTGGAACAGGCCGCCGAGGGGCCCTTGCGCGCCTCGCTCCGGCAAGCCCGCGAGATGACCGAGCGCGGCATCGCCGAAGTGCGGCGGGCGGTGGCGGCGCTCAGCCCCGCGGTGCTCGAACGCCTGGGCCTGGAGGCCGCCCTGCGGCAGTGGATGACCCGCTTCGCAAAGTCCTTCCCCGTCGCGGTGCGGCTCGAGTTGCCGGAGCCGTTTCCAGAAGTTTCCCAGGAGACCGCGGCGGTAATTTACAGGGTGGCGCAGGAGTGTTGCCACAACATTGCCAAGCATTCTAAGGCTTCCCGCGTAAACCTTTCGCTCACTACTTCCGATAGTCATTTGGAACTGAGCGTGGCCGACAATGGCACCGGTTTCGATCTGCGGAAGGCGCTGGCCAAGCCCGATTCGTTCGGATTGGCGGGTATGCGGGAGCGCGTGTCGCTTTTAGGCGGCACGCTCGAAGTACGCAGCCGGCCCGGGCGCGGAACAGGAATCACCGCGCGCGTGCCCTTACGGCCGCCCCATTCCGCCGTGAGGGCTTGAGTGCGTATGGCGAAAATTCGAATTCTTCTTACCGATGATCACACCCTGTTTCGACAGGGCGTCAAAACCCTGCTCGCCGCCGAGCCGGACATCGAGGTGATCGGAGAGGCCGCCAACGCCGGCGAAGCCGTGGCCAAGGCAGCCGAAACGCGCCCCGACATGGTGCTGCTGGACATTGGGATGCCCGGCTTGAGCAGCTTCGAAGCGGCGCGGCAGATCCGCAAGAGCCGGCCCGATACCAAGATCATCTTCCTCACCATGTACGACGACGAGGACTACCTCTCGGAGTGCATGCAGGTAGGGGCCGGAGGATACATACTGAAGGACAGCCCCGCGGACCAGTTGATCTCGGCCATCCGGGAGGTCTACCGCGGGGGCAGCTACCTGAGCCCGCGCATGTTGTCGCTGCTGGTGAACGATTTCCGGATGCAGGTGCGCAGCGAACCGCGCGCCTCGCGTTTCGGTTCCCTCACCAAGCGCGAACGGGAGATTCTGAAGCTCCTGGCAGAGGGCTCTTCGGTCAAGGAGATCGCCAGCAGCCTGGACCTCAGCGTCAAGACCGTGGAGGCGCACAAGTTCAACCTGATGCGCAAGCTGGATCTCCACAACAAGGCGCAGCTCGTGCAGAACGCCAACCACAAAAAAATCATCCGGCCCCCCATGTTGGCATAGGGCGGCCGCCCTTCCGCCGCATGCCCCCCCTGCCGCCGGCGCGCCGCCGCGGCTGCCGGCTGGGGAGGCCGCCCGGTCCTTCCGATTCCGGCGCCAACCGCGTCCGCCGCGCTGGTGACTCCGCCGCGCAGTGCGCTACGATAGCGGAGAGTCCAAGCTCCAGGTTGAACCTCGAACGATCCCTCGCGGGCATGCAAAACCGGTGCACACCGCAGATGACGACCCTCGAAATTCTGGATGCCCTGGAAGCCGGCATCCTGGCGCTTCGTGCGTCCAACGGGCATCGCGCGCCACGCGCCGCCACCGGCATCACCCGGGCGTCGCTGCGGTCCAGAATTGCCAGAACCGGGCTGTCGGCAAGCGAGTTCGCGCAGGCCGCGGGGGTGGAGCAGGAGGATCTGGACGCCTGGCTGAAGGGCCGCGAGCCGATTCCGCCTTGGGTCCCCGCGGCGGCGCGGATGCTGGCCCTGCTCCCGCCCGCCGCGCGGCGCACCCTGCTCCGCGGCGCGGCGCCGCGCAACCGGCGGTCCGGCCGGACGCATCCGTTTTCGAGAATCGAGGAACTCTAGAGATCCATGAGCAACCGAAAGACGACCACTGAAAAGAAACCCACCCGCGAGAAGCCGCGCCTCATCCTCACCCATGGAGAAAAGGGAGGCGTGGGCAAGTCCACCGTGGCGCGCGTGATCGCGGATTTCCTGAACGCGCGCAAGGCCGCCTTCCGCGCTTTCGACGCCGAGGGCCCCACGGGGCAACTGCTGCGCTTTCACCCCAGCGAGACCGCTCCGGTGGATCCCGCGAACGCCGCCACCATCGCGCCGGTTCTCGATTACGCCATGGAAGGCGGCAAGCGCATTGCGCTGGTCGACCTGGGAGCGCGTTCCGGAGAAGAGGTGAAGACCTGGCTGTACCGCGGCGGCGCCCTGGAAGAGGCTGCCTCGGGCCGGTTGGGCATCACCGTGGCCTACGTGCTGGGCGGCGCCGTGGACAGCGTCGGGCACCTCAAAGAGTGCTTCAACGCGCTGGGCCGCGATGTGCAGTACATCCTGGTGCGCAACTTCGGGGTGGCCAGCGCCTTCGAAATCTACGAACAGTCGAAAATCCGCAAAGAGTTGCTCGCCGCCGGCGCGCGGGAACTGGATATCCCCGCCCTGGACAGCTCCGTCTACCAATCAGTGGACCGCGCCAGCCTCTCGTTCAGCGATTTCGCGGAGTCGGACAACGGCGACTTCGGCTTCACGGAACGCCGCTACTGCCGCACCTGGCTGCGAGAGTGCTTCGCGGCTTTCGACCAGGTGGCCGAGATGTTGGAATAACCGGCCGCTACTTCTTGTCGCCCAGGATCTTGATATTGGCCGGCAGGGTGAACAGGCTGTCGGGCAGGCCCTTGTTGATGGCCACGGTATCGGAATAGATCTGGTAGATCTTCTCGCCGTTGCGTTCGCGCTGGATGGCGAAGGGCCACATCACGCCGTCCACGTCGCGGTACTTGGAGTAGAGCGTCAGTTCCTCGTCGCGGTACCGGGTCTTGGGATCGCGGCGGGTGTAGACCTGCCGGATGGGGAGCTTGGAGGTGCGGTTGAAGTAGACGGTCACCACGCGGTTCTCCGCGTCGGTGATATCCACGATCTCCACCGGCTGGTTGTCCACGATATCGGAGCCGCGCCACTCAAACAGCATGCCGGGTTCCTGGAGGCGCTGGCGGAGGATGTAGAAGATGTTCTGGCGGGTGCTGTCGCGGTAGCGTTCCAGGCGATCCTCTTCGAGCGGCCGGGCGCCGCGGAAGGTGATCTCGTAGGCCGCATCGCCGGTGAACAGCACCGCGCTGTACTCGTCCTTGCCGAAGGCCTGCCGCTCCCGGATGCCCAGCTCCTCCGCGCCCTCCTGCGGCCGCTCGGTGTAGCGCGTATAGATGGTGGCGATGGCCAGACCGGAGAGGCGCTCGCGGTAGAACGAGTAAGCCCGACCGGATTCCACGCGGTCTTCCATGGCCAGGAACTTGTCTCCGCCCAGCGCCGCCAGGGCCCCGTCGATGATTTGCCGGCCGCGCTGCTGGGCGTTCTGCGCCGGCAGCAACGAGACGAACAGAAGCGGCAGACACGCCGCGGCAATGGTCTTCATGATCGGTTGTTCAGTTCCCCCGGCCGGCCGTGGCGGCCGTACCGGCTTTCGGCTCGTCCTTCGGAATGGTTAAATCGAGGGACGTGACCGGCATCCCCAGGGTTGCCAACGACTTTTCGAACTCCGCCGCCGGCCCTACCGCCACGATGGTGATGCGCGCAGGGTCCAGGTGCCTGCGCGCGGCGCGCAGGACATCGGCCTTGGTCACCGCGGCCAGGGCCTTCTGGTATCGCTGGATAAAGTCGCGCGGATAGCCGTAGTATTCATAGTTCAACAGCCGCCCCAGCGTCTTGGTCTTGGTATCGAAGGCGAAGACCAGGCTGTTGAGAGCGCTCTGGCGGGAGGTTTCCAGCTCCTCGTCGGAGACCTCCTCGGTGCGCAGGCGCTCGATCTCCTCCCGCACCGCCGTGATGGTTTCGGCGGTGACCGGCGACCGCACGCTGGCGAATACGCGGAACAGCCCCGGGTGGTTGTAATTGGCGCCCCAGCCCGCCCCGATGCTGTAGGCATAGCCCAGCTTCGTGCGCACCCGCTGCATGAGGCGGCTGCGGAAACCTCCGCCCAGAATATCGGCCATGACCTCGAGCGCCGGGTAACTCGGGTCGCGCAGCTCGCCGCCCAGGTGCCCTATCGTGATGAACGTCTGGGTGACGTCGTCCTTGCGGGCGACGTAGATGCCCGGCGCCGCCTGCCGGCGCACCTTCGGGAAGGGCGGCACGGGCGGCTGCCGGTAGTTCCAGCCGCCGAAGAGCTTCTCCAGCTTGGCTTTCATCTCGGCGGTCTCGAAGTCGCCCCACACGGCCAGCAGGATGTTGGCCGGGAAGAAGTAGCGGCGGTAGAAGGCCACCAGGTCGTCGCGCTGAATGTTGTCGACCGTGGCGTACTCGATCTGCCAGCCGTAGGGCGTGTCCTTGCCGTAGACCAGGTTGGCGAACTCGCGCGCCGCCACCGAGCCGGCGTTGTCGTTGCGCCGGGAGATGGCGCTGCGCAGTTGCGTCTTCTCCAGCTCGACCTTTTCCTGGCGAAATGCCGGGGCCGTGAGGACATCATGGAAGATGGCCAGCACCTCGTCGGTGTTCTCCTTCAGGGCGGAAAAGGAAACCGAGCCGCTGGTCTCCCCGATGCCCGATTCCACGGTGGCGGCGATGTTTTCGAGCTGCTCGTCGAGTTCGTCGCCGGTCTTGGACTGCGTGCCGCCGGTGCGCATGACGCGCCCGGTGACGCCGGCCAGCCCCACCTTGTCCGGCGGGTCGAAGAGGTTGCCCGTACGGATGCGCGCCGTGCCGCTCACCAGCGGCAGTTCGCGATCTTCCAACAGAAAGATCTTCATGCCGTTGGGGAGCGTGTAGGTTTCCACCGGCGGGATGGGAATTTGCTTCAGCGGCGGGAACTTCAAATCGCGCCACGAGGTCTCGGCCGGAACGCCCTCCTCAGGCGCCGCCGCGGGGCGTTGCCCGGCAGGCAGCAGGGCGGCGGTAAAGGCCGCCAGCAGAATTGGGATTCTCACCGCGCACCTCCCGATTCGGCCCCGGATGGGGGCTCGGCCGGGGCCTTCGGCTGGTAGGTGAAGGCCACGGTGCGGTTCTCCGGGACGAAGTAGAGGCGCGTCACGCGCTGGACGTCCTCCGCCGTTACCTTGTCGATCTCTTCCAGTTCCCGGAACAGCTTGCGCCAGTCGCCATAGTCGGCGTGGTAAGCCGCCAGCAGCGCCGCCATGCCCGCATTGTTGGAGAGGCGGCGGATCAGCCCGGCGCGGCTTTTGATCTTCACGCGCGCCAGCGCATCGGGGTCGGGCTTCTCGTTGCGGAAGCGCTCCAGCAGTTCGTAGAAGGTCTGCTCGTTCTCTTCGACCGTGTGGCCCAGGGCCGGCGCCAGCAGAAACACGAAGAGGTTCTTGTACTTGCCCGCGGGGAAGGAGGGCGCCGCCTGCGCCGCGAGCGCGATGCGCCGGTCGCGCACCAGTTCCCTGTAGAGCAGGCCGGTGCGGCCGCTGGAGAGGATGCCGGCGGCGACATCGAGCGCGGCGGCATCGGGGCTAAACTGGTCCGGGCGCTTGTAGCCCAGGACCAGCACGGGCTGCGAGGGCGACTCCACCTGCGCCCGCCTCGGTCCCGGCTGGTCTGGCTCTTCGGTGTGCAGCAGCGGCGGCGGCGGGCTTGCCCGCATGGGACCGAAGTACTTCTCCGCCAGCCGCTTCACCTCGGCCGGCTCGACGTCGCCCGCCACCGCCAGGGTGATGTTCGACGGCACGTACCAGGTGCGGTAGAACTCCACCGCATCGCGCACCCGCAGGTTCGCGATATCGCTCGGCCAACCGGTCCCCATCACGCGGTAGGGATGAGCCATGAAGGCCGTCGCCAGAAAGTTCTGGAAGAGCTTCCCCTGCGGGTTCGACTCTACCCGCATGTGGTACTCTTCCAGCACCACGTCCCGCTCCTTGTAGAACTCCCGGAAGACCGGCTGGAGGAAGCGCTGGGATTCCAGCAGAAACCACAGCTCCAGGCGGTTGGACGGCAGGCTGTAATAATACTCAGTGGCGTCCATGCCGGTGGAAGCGTTCAACCCCACGCCGCCGTTTTCTTCGATGATCCGGGGGTACTCGTTGGGCAGCACGTAGGCGTTAGCCTTGTTAATTTCCGCTTTGAGCTGCGCTTCGAGGGCCTGGACGCGGTCCGGGTCCGCGCGCGGCCCCTTGCGGCGCTCGCTCTCGAGCGCATCGAAGGCGGCTTCGACGGCCTCCAGGGCCTTCTTTTCGGCCGCCCAGTCGCGCGTGCCGATCCAGGGCGTGCCCTTGAAGGCCATGTGCTCGAACATGTGGGCGATGCCGGTGGCCCCGGAGGGATCGTTCGCCGACCCGGCGTTGACATACGTGTGAAAAGAAACCACCGGCGCTTCATGCCGCTCCACGACGATGAAATGGAGACCGTTGGGCAGGGTGAATTCGGTGACCTTCTTTTCAAATTCCTTCAAATCCTGCGCTCCGGCGAGGACCGGAAGCAGCACCAGCAGCAGGCGTAAGGCGAATCTCATTCCTGTCTCCATTCTGATGGAGCAGGCGGCGGCACGGCAAGGAGGCAACCCCACTTCTGCAAGCCTTCCCGTGCCCGGGTATACTGGCCAGTATCATGAACCGCCGTGAATTTCTGCATGCCGGCGCCGCGGGCATGGCCGCGGCGACCGTACAAGCGGCCCAGGAGAAACCGCTCCGGGTAGGGCTGATCGGTTGCGGATGGTACGGAAAATGCGACCTGTTCCGGCTCATCCAGGTGGCGCCGGTGGAGGTAGTGTCGATCTGCGACGTAGACCGCCAGATGCTGGCCCGCGCCGGAGAACTGATCGCCGCACGCCAGGCGTCGAAAAAGCAACCCCGGGCCTACTCCGACTACCGCGAGATGCTCAAAGAGCGGGACCTGGACATTGTCCTGGTGGCCACGCCCGATCACTGGCACGCGCTCCCCGCCATCGCCGCCATGCAGGCCGGCGCGGATGTCTGGGTGCAAAAGCCCATCAGCGTGGATATTGTCGA
>JAWLGN010000229.1:0-8796 GCA_041685075.1 Bryobacteraceae bacterium | reverse complement strand
GAAGGGCTCGCGCGAGCCGTGGGTGAAGCTGGAAACCGTGCCGCGCGTCTGGTTCCCCACCACGCTCAGATCCAGGCCGTCCTGGCTTACCGGCCAGGTGTCCACGCGGGTGAAACCGTGGCTGGCGGTGAAGCGCATGGGGTAGATGATGCGGGCATCGTCTTTCACTTCGACCGCGGCGTTGTTCCACCAGTAGTAGCGCCGGTGAACGTCGGAGCGGTTGTAGAGCAGCATGCGCTGCTCGAGCACGCTGCTGCCCCGCCGCAGCGTGAGTTCCACGCGCCACTGCATGCCGTAGGGCCGGTCGATGTTCCCCACCCACACGGAGGCCTTGTCGGGACCGTGCTGCACGAGGGCATAATCCACCGGCGACATGGACATCCAGTTATGCGAGACGGGGAAGTTGAACTCGATGCCGAAGGCCGCCCAGGCGCCGCGATAGCCGATGAGCGCCTTCTTGATGGACGGGTTGGCGTAGAACATCTCCCGGCCGTTGACCTTGTCGGTGCAACTGTAGAGGTGCCCGCCGATGTCGGGCAGCACGGAGCATTTCAGGTATTCGTTTTCGAGGAAGACGGCGCGCCAGGCCTGCTCCACGCGCTCTCCGGTGAGCCGGTCGCGGATGGTGTAGGGATAGTTGAAGTTCGAGCTGGCGAAGATATCGAACGGCGGGTTGGGGTCCGGCAGCCCCTCCTGGTAGGTAGGCAGGGTGAGGGTGCCTTCCCAGACCTTGACCTGCGGAAAGGCCGCCAGGGCGGCCAGCAGCAACAGTCCCAGGGCGCGCATGTCTCCTCCGTAAGTAACTAGATCCTGATATTCAGAAGCCGCGCCGCGTTCTCATAGTAGACCTTCCGCAGCACGGTTTCCGGAAGCCCTACGCCGTAGATGCACCAGCGGCCTTGGGGCGGCACGGGCGCGGGGGCGTAGTCGAAGTACTCGTCTTCGGTCTCGAGGAAGCGGTAGTAGATCTCGTAGAGTTCCTCGATGAAGATCTGCTGGGGCGTTTCGTGGCCGTGGGGCACGGCATCGGTGCCGAACAGGATGCGGTCCTGGTAGCGGTCGAAGAACTTGCGCGCGGCGCGCGGCTGGCGGCCCAGCTCGCCGATGCGGGCGCCGAGTTCCACGTGCATGTTGGGATACTTGTCCATGCACTCGGAGACGTAGGGCAGGTTCTCCGCCCAGTTGCCCACGTGGAGGACGATGAACTGGGTTTTGGGGTGCCGGGCGACGACGCGGTTGCGCGCCTCCTGGAGTTCCAGGTTGCTGGGAAAGTCCTTGCCGTGGAAGGACCAGTCGGGGTGGTTGTTGAGTTCTTCGAAGCGCTCGTTGAAGCGGTCTGTGGGGAGGAAAAAGGCCTCCGGGTCGGAGACGTGGATGGCCACCGGCATGTTGAGCGCGCCGCACTGCTCCCACATGGGATCGAAGCGCTTGTCGTCCACCTTGATGAGGGGGCCGCTGGTCAGGTCGCGCCGCAGGTAGAGCCCCAGGGTCTTGAGGATCTTGAGGCCGCGGGCGCCGTCCTTGTGCGCGCGGGCCAGATCGTCGGCCTGGAACTGGGGATAGTTGGGCTGGTTCGTGCGGCTCCACCAGGGTTCGGTGAAGGTGTAGAAGCGGCCGGGGTGCGCCTGGTCGAAGCGCTTGACGGCATCGCGCAGGCCTGCGCCCACGCCGCCCGTCAGGTTCACCATGGCGCGGATGTTCTTGGCATCCATCACCTTGAGCAGCGCGGGAGGCTGTTCCAGGTACTGGTTCTCTTCGGACATGGCCACGCCGGCCGTGGATTTCGCGGCGAAGGAGAAGTGGGCGTGAATGTCGATGACCGGGAAGCGCGGCCGGGGCACGCGCGTTTCCGCCACGTGCAGCATGCTCTTGGGCTGAAAATCCTTGATATCGAGCGGCACGGACTGCGGTTTGCCCCGGAGCATGTCCTGGCCGCTGGCGGCGCTGCCGCCGCCGGCAATGGCGCCGAGCGCGGCGCCGCGCAGGAGTCCTCTTCGTGTCGTTTTCATGATGTCCTCCGGATGAGGTCTTGGGCTTCTGCGGCAGTGGCCTGGGTGCTGGTGCCGCCGAGGCCGCGCGTGGAGAGCGCGCCGCAGGCGGCGCCCCAGCGCAGCGCGTCGGACAACGGCATGCCGCGCAGCCAGGCGTGCAGGAAGCCGGCGTTGAAGGAATCGCCCGCGCCGGTGGTATCCACCGCCTGCACGGGAAAGGCCGGCACGGAGAGCGGCCGGCCGTTCTCCAGGGCCATGGCGCCGGCGCGGCCCAGTTTCGCTACCGTCAGGGTGCGGCCGTTCGAGAGCGCAGCCAGCGCTTCGGCGAGGTCCTCGCGGCCTCCGATGGCCCGCAGTTCCACTTCGTTGGGAAAGAACACGTCGGTCTCTTCCAGGGTGGCCAGGATGTCCGGCCGCCACTCCAAGGAGGGATCGCAACCCGGGTCGAGCGAGGTGGTCAGCCCCAGCCGGCGCGCCCGCGCGAAAAGACCGCGCACGCCGGGGCGCATGCACTCCTGCAGGTAATAGGACGACACGTGCAGGTGGCTGAAGCCGGCCAGCATCTCGTCGGTCACCTCGCCGGCTTCGAGCGCCGTGATGGCGCCCAGGTAGGTGACCATGGCGCGGTCCCGCGGCGAACTGATAGAGACCGTAATGCCGGTCTTGAGGTCTCCGCTGCGAATGACGCGGGAGACGTCCATGCCTGCCTGCTGCATGCGCTCGAGGCAGAAGTCGCCGTAGGCATCGCAGCCGGCCTTGCCCACGAACGAGACGGGGTTGCCCAACTTCACCAGCCCCATGGCGCAGATGAGCGAGGCGCTGCCCAGCGTCAGGAAGCAGTCCTCCACCAGCACCTCCTTGCCCAGTTCGGGGAAGGTGTTGAAGTTCTGGAGGATGAGGTCTACGTTGATTTCACCGGCAACCAGGATCTTCTTCACAGGGCCTCCGTTTTGGGACGGGCATGGATGCGGAAGGGCTGCACCACGCGAGTAATCACGTTGGAAGCCGAGGGAGCGTCCGGCCGCAGCCCCTCGGCGCGGCAGCGGAAGAAGGCCAGCAACTGCCCGGTGAGAACGTCGAGCACGGCGGTGTCGCCGTCGTCCAGCCCTTCCGGATACTCCACCGCCACGTCGCCGGGCCGCAGAATGTCGGGGGGGATACACTCGCCGGCCACCACCTTGAAGGCGCCCAGCCGCTTGCGGTCGAGTTCGTCGATGAGATCGAGTTCGTAAGCGCGGGCGGTCTTTTCGGCGGAGAGGAAGCAGACCACCGCGGTATCGGAATGTACAGAGGACATGGGGCCGTGGCGCAGGCCGAGGAAGGTTTCGGGCAGCACGTGGACGGCGCCGGCGGTCATCTCCTGCACCTTGAGGGCGCACTCCCGGGCGGCGCCGAAGCGCATCCAGGAGGCCAGGTAGGCGGCCGAGCGGAAGCCCCGGTGCGCGGCTTCGGCCAGGGCGTCGGCGGGACCGGCCAGGATGCGGCGCGCTGCATGGGCGAGGCGGCCGGCGGTCGCGCAGTAGGCATCCAGGCACTCGAGCCTGCCCAACGCGCGCCCCGCCAGCACCATGTTGGTGAAGCTGCTGGTCATCACCAGGCTGCGGTCGTTGGTACGCTCATCGAGCACCACCGAGAGAAACGCGGGGTTGCCCCGGTAGTTGGTGGCCAGCCGGCCTTCGGCGTTGCAGGTGATGGCCAGGTGGCGCACCCGCGGCTCGGAGGCGAGCAGGAGGTCCACCGCGGCGCAGCTTTCCGGGCTGTTGCCGGAACGCGCCAGCGACACCAGCAGGCCGGGCCGCCCGGGCGGGAGGCAGACGGCGCCGTGGGTCAGGAGATCGCCGGCGGCAATCGCTTCCACCTGAACGTTCAGGTCCCGGCGCAGCGCCGGGGCCAGCGATTGCGCCGCGTAGAGCGAACTGCCGGAACCGGTGAGCACCACCGCCTGGACGCCTTCGACCGACGCCCGCAACCGGGCAGCGTGCGCGGCAACGGTTTCCGCGGTACCCGGCCAGAGGAACGGCTGCTGGCAAATCTCCCGCAGGGTATGGTGGTAGCCGGCGGCGTGTTGCTGTTCTTCGGGGCCCTCCAACAGTTCCCGCAAGCCCGGAGCGCAGGCCGTCGGGTCGCGCAAAAGGGGAGTGATCATAACTGAAGCAAGAGTATAACAACAAAAGGAAAACCCCGGTGCGTGGAGGGGCCGTCCGGCTGTCCGGCTGTCCGCCGGAGGAACGCCTCACAGTCTTCGATTTCGACTGTTGGCAAGCTGCCCGGAGTTCTGTATAAAGGTAGTGTAATCAAGGGAGGAAACCACTATGGTGACGTGCCCCGTCTGCGACGGCGCAATCGATGTGGACGAAGAAGACGTAGATGAAGGCGATCCCATCAGTTGCGACGAGTGCGGCGCCGACCTCAAAGTGGTGAGCACTGATCCGCTGGAACTCGAGTCCGCCGACGAACTCGAGGACGACGACGATGACGATTTCCTGGACGAGGGAGAGGAGGAGCAGGAAGAACTCGACGACGACTGGCGTTAAAGAGCAACGTATGGCATGGAGCGCGCGTCTATAATCTGGTTAATGGCGAAAAAGCTTCTCAGGATCGAGATCGCCGCGGTACTGGCGATCGTCTTGGTGGCGGCGGCGGCCAACGCCGTCGCCCAGCGTCGGGGAGACGACGCCACCACCCGCACCCTCCAGGGCACCGTAACGGATGTTGCGGACGCACCGGTGAACGGGGCGGTGGTGCAATTGAAGAACACCAAGACGCTGCAAATTCGTTCCTTCATAACGCGCGACAAGGGATCGTACTATTTTCACGGCCTCAGTCCGGACGTGGATTACGAGGTCAAAGCCGAACATCAGGGGGCCAGCAGCCCGACCCGGACGCTGAGTTCCTTTGATAATCGCAGAAAAGCTGTCATCAATCTAAAGTTGTCCAAGTAGACCGGCCGCACCACTGCTTCCTCGCACGCGGCCGGAAACACGGCGCCCCGTCCTCTCGGGCGGGGCCAACCTGTATCTGGGTTCTGAACCCAATGCTCCGGAGGGTGAATTATGATGAAGCAACTGCTTACGGCTGCGCTGCTGGTGGCCACGGCCGCATGGGCGCAAGATTTCAAACTGGGTTCCAAGGTAACGGACTTCACAATCGAGGACCTGGACGGCAAGAGCGTGCAATGGTCCGCCCTGAAGGGCGATCTCACCGTGATCATGTTCATCGCCACCCAGTGCCCCATCTCCAACGACTACAACGAGCGCATGAACGCGGTGTATAAGGACTACGCCTCGAAGGGCGTGAAGTTCGTGGCCATCAACTCCAACTCCAGCGAACCGGCCCAGGAGGTCCGGGAGCACGCCCGCAAACACAACTTCGCCTTCACCGTCTACAAGGATCCCAATAACACGGTGGCGGATCGTTTTGCGGCGCAGGTGACTCCCGAAGTTTTCGTCGTGGACAAAGCGGGCGCCGTCCGGTACCACGGCTATATCGACGATTCCCGCAACCCGTCGCGCATTCAGAAGCAGGGCCTGCGGATGGCGCTCGACGCGCTGCTTTCCGGCAAAAATGTCGAGACCGCTCAAACCAAGGCCTTCGGCTGCACGATCAAGCGCATCAAAGGCGCAACCAGTTAAACAGTGAGCAGAGGGGAACTGTCTGTAGTGGGGCGAGGTCTGGTTGTCCTCGCCCTGGTTGCGTGCGCGCCGATGATGCCGGCTGCCGACGCCGACCGGCTCACCCCCATGGACGAGGCGGGCTTCGGAAAGGTGCTCCAGGCGAACCGGGGCAAGGTGGTGCTGGTAAATTTCTGGGCCACCTGGTGCGAGCCGTGCCGCCAGGAGATGCCGCACCTTGTCGCGCTCGAAAAGAAGTGGCGGGAGCGCGGCTTCGTGCTGGTGACGGTCTCGGCCGACGAACCGGAGGAGGAGCCCGACGCCAGGGCCTTTCTCCGCAGCCACGCCGTGCCCCTGCCGGCGTACATCAAGAACGCCTCGAGCGACGAGGCGTTCATCACCGCGGTGGATGAGGGCTGGAGCGGCGCGCTGCCGGCCCTGTTTCTCTACGGGCGCGACGGCCGCAAGGCCGCCTCCTTCATCGGAGAAACCGAGTTGGCCGACATCGAGACTGCGCTACGCAAGCTATTGTAAGCTTGCAACATGCGCATCCCGACCATTGCTATCCTGACCCTCACGCTGGCCCTCTCCTGCCTGGCCGAAAGGAAGGCCGTGCAGCCGAAGGGCACTCCCGCCGGCAGGCCTTTCAGCCCCGGCATCCTGGCCAACGGAACGCTCTACGTCTCCGGGTTCGTCGGCAACGACGCCAATGGCAAAATCCCGGAAAACTTCGAGGCCGAAGTGCGCCAGTGCCTGGACAACATCGGGGTGGTATTGAAGGAAGCCGGCATGAGCTTCGACGATGTCGTTTCTGTGCAGGTATACCTCACCGATATCGGGCTGTTCCAGCGCATGAACGCGGTCTACATGAAGTACTTCAAGGAGCCGCGGCCGGCCCGCACCACCATCGGGGATATCAAGCTGGCGGCGCCCACCGCCCGGGTGGAGATCACGGTTACGGCGCATAAATAAGCGGCGCGGGTCCGATGGCGCCGGGGCGGCCGGGATTGTAGGATGAGTAGGCATGAGATGCCTGCGAATCGTGGCCGCCGGAGCCGTCCTGGTGAACTGCGCGGCGGCAGCGGCGGAATGGAAACCCGCCGAGGGCCCCCTGACAACCCCCTGGACCGCGCAGGTGGACGCCGCCAGTCCGCTGCCGGAACATCCGCGCCCGCAGATGGAGCGCGAACGCTGGGTGAATTTGAACGGGCTCTGGGAGTACGCGGTGGCGCCCAAGGACGCCGCCCGGCCGGAGCGTTTCGAAGGCCAGATCCTGGTGCCCTTTGCCATCGAATCGGCCCTGTCCGGCGTGAAGCGCCCGCTCACGCCGCAGGAGCGCCTGTGGTACCGCCGCACCTTCACACCCCCGCCGCTAGGAAGAGGCGGCCGCCTGCTGCTGCACTTCGAGGCCGTCGACTGGCGTGCGGAGGTCTTCGTCAACGGCCGCTCCGTAGGGGTGCACGAGGGCGGCTACGATCCGTTCCGCTTCGACATTACCGAGGCGCTCAAGGGATCCGGGCCGCAGGAGGTCGTGGTGGCGGTCTGGGACCCCACCAGCGAGGGCAACCAGCCCCGCGGCAAGCAGGTGCTCGAACCCAAGGGCATCTGGTACACCGGCGTTTCGGGCATCTGGCGCACCGTGTGGCTGGAGGCCGTCCCCGCCGTGCACATCTCCGAACTGCGCATGGTGCCCGATGTAGACGGCGGCAAACTGCTTCTCACCGTACGCTCGAATCGCCCCACCACCTACACCGCCACGGCGCGCATCGACGGCCGCACCGCCGCCACCATGACCGGCACAACCGGCCGCGAGGCGGCGCTGCAACTGGTGAATCCCCGGCTGTGGTCGCCCGGCAGCCCGGCGCTCTACGACCTGGAGGTCCGTCTGAAAGAAGGCGATACCGTCAAGAGCTACTTCGGCATGCGGAAGGTGGAGTTTCGCGCCGCCGAGGACGGCTTCAACCGTATTTTTCTGAACGGCCGGCCGTTGTTTCTGATCGGGCCCCTCGACCAGGGCTGGTGGCCCGACGGCCTCTATACCGCCCCCACCGATGCCGCCCTGCGCTTCGACGTCGAGCAGACCCTCAAGCTGGGCTACAACATGGCCCGCAAGCACGTGAAGGTAGAGCCGGCGCGCTGGTATTACTGGTGCGACCGGCTGGGGCTGGCGGTATGGCAGGACATGCCCAGCGGCTTCAGCGGTCCGGAGAAGAACGTCAAGCGCGGCGCATCCGCCGACGCCGTTTTCACCGCCGAAGAGAAGGCCGTCTTCCGGCGCGAACTGGAAGCCATGCTGCGCTTCCTGGGGAACTCCCCCAGCATCATCGCCTGGGTGCCCTTTAACGAAGGCTGGGGCCAGCACGACACCAACGACATCCTCAAACTGGTGAAGGCCGGCGACCCCTCCCGTCTGGTAGTGGGACCGAGCGGCTGGGAAGACCGCGGCTGGGGCGATCTGAAGGACATGCACAAGTATCCGGGGCCGGATATGTTTCCGCCCGAGCCGCGGCGGGTCTCCGTGCTGGGCGAATTCGGCGGCCTGGGGCTGCCGCTCGAAGGTCACCTGTGGTGGAACAAGCGCAACTGGGGATACCGCAACCTGCAGTCGCGCGCGGAGCTGCAGTCGGCCTACGAGGAGCTGATCGCGGCGCTCCGGCCGCTGGTGGCCAAGGGCCTGGCCGCGGCTGTCTATACCCAGACCACCGACGTGGAGGGCGAAGTGAACGGCCTCATGACGTATGACCGGAAGGTGGTGAAGTTCGACGCCGCGAAACTCGCGGCCTTGCACCGCGCGCTGATCTCCGGGGATCGCGCCGCGGCCGTTGGAGCGAACTGAGATGGCGTTCGATGCGCGGTGGGTGCCGGCGCGCTGGCGGGGGAAGGAGCCGCCGGCCGGACTGCGCGGAAGCCCTGTGAATTGCCTGGTGGTGGAGTGGCCCCAGGGCCGGGAAGCCGCCCTACAGGCGAAACAGGCGGGCTTCGCCGTGGTGGGGGACCTGGCGGGAACGCAGGACGCGCCCGCCGCGGCAGCTTCGGCGCGCGAGGCGGGGCTGGTCGCGGCCATCGGCCCGCCGGAACTGGCGGACGATTTCGTACTGCCGGGCGCGCCCCTGGGCGGCCTGCCGCGCTCCGGCCGATGGGCCGCGGCGGTCATCCGGGAGTGCGTCTGGCCCGCCATCCGGCTGGGCAACCGC
>JAWLGN010000228.1:0-8800 GCA_041685075.1 Bryobacteraceae bacterium | reverse complement strand
GCCGCTCACGAAAACGGCCTTGAAGCCGGCGCGGCGGGCGATGCGCGCGCAGAGGGGGTCGGGGACTCCGGGAATGACCAGGATCTCGGGAGCGAGGAGGTACTGACGGAGTAGCGTGGTGTGTCTCATGGGGTTTTCCTGTAGAGCGCTCGCGGGTGCGCTAGTTCCACGCGGCGCCATCCGTAAATGGATCGGAGAGACGCTCGCGGAGCACGCGGGCCGCGGCGGGTTCGGCCGCCAACATGGCGCAGCCGACGGCGCAGATATCCTTCTTCACCCTGGCGGTGCGGACCTCGACGCTGCGCGAGGGCAGTTCGAGGCAGTATTTCTGGATCGCCTCCCGCACGGCATCGAACAGCCGGTTGCCGGTGAGCCGTACGAGACGGCCGCTCAGGACCACCAGCGACGGGTTGAGCACCTGAACCATGTTGGCAATGCCCACCCCGAGGGCGGAGCCGGCGCGCTGGATGGCGTGGAGAGCGAGGGGGTCGCCGGCGGTGGCCGCCTGGGCGATCTTTTCCATGGTGAGGCCGGCGCTGGGCCGGGCCGCGTTAACGAACTGGACGATGGCGCCGATGCTGGCGAAGGATTCGACGCAGCCGCGATTGCCGCAGCCGCACAGCGGGCCGGCGGGATCGATGACGGTGTGGCCGAATTCGCCGCTGCCGCGGGTCGAGCCGCGGAAGAGGCGGCCGTCGAGGAAGATAGCCATGCCGATGCCGGTGCCGGCGACGACATAGAGAGCGTTGGGATGGCGGGCGTCTTCCGGGGAGGTGTGGCGGTCGCCGAGGGCGTGGGCACGAGAACGGTCGTCGATGGCGGCCTGGAGGCCGAAAGCGTCCTCCAGCGCCTTGCGCATGGGGATGTGGCGCCAGCCGGGGGCGTTGGCCCAGGAGACGCAGACGCCGTCGCTATCGACCACTCCGGGGTGCCCGACGCCAAGGTGGCGGAGTTCGGAGGAAGCGATGCCGGCGTCGGCGAGGGCCACGTCGGCGGCCTTACGGGCGGCGGCGAGCATGGGTTCGATGCCGGCGCTGACATCGCAGCGTGCCGCGCCGCGTCCCAGCAGGGTTCCGGAAAGATCGGTGATGGCGGCGACCACGCGGTCCAGATCTACTTCGATGCCCAGCAGGCCGGCCAGTTGGGGGTTGACGGCCAGCAGGCGGGGCTGGCGTCCGGGCGCTGCCTGGCGGGAGAGGGTTTCTACGACGAGCTGTTTTTCGAGCAGCGTTTGCAGGGTTCTGGAGACGGTGGCGGCGCTCACCTCGAAGTGTTCCCCGATGTCGCCGCGCTGGCAATAGGGGTGGTCGAAGATGTGCCAAAAGACGAGTTCGGTAAATGAGCGGCTCTTCCGCATGCCATTCCCCTGCCGGATCTATTGTAGCCCCACTGTAAACCATTTCCAGCCACCGGGTTTGCTGTATGATGGCGTTCTCGAAGCAGGAGGAGCTATGAGGCCGAATCGGCGGAGATTCTTGCAGCAGGTGGCGGCGGCTGGAACGGCTCGGCTGCCCGCGGGAGCGGCGGCTCCGGCGGCGCCCGAGGCCGGTTTCCCGCGGGTGTTCAGCGGGCGGCGGCTGGCGATGATCGCCTTCCCGTTGGGCGGCGTGGCGGCGGGGAGTATCAGCCTGGGCGGGCGCGGCCAACTGCGCGATTGGGAAATCTTCAACAAGCCGGACAAGGGCAATTCGCCGCCCTACGCCTTTCCGGCCATCTGGGCGCGCGCGGGGAAGGGCGAAGCGGTGGCGCGGGTGCTGGAGTCGCGGCTGCTGCCGCCTTACGAGGGACCTTCGGGGCTGGGGTCGAACAACGCCCCGGGACTGAGCCGGCTGGCGGGCGCTACCTTCACCGGGGAGTATCCGCTGGCGCGGGTGGAGTTCCGCGATGCCCGGCTGCCGGTGCGGGTGCGGCTGGAGGCGTTCAGCCCGTTTATTCCGCACGATCCGGAGGAGTCGGGTTTGCCCGTGGCGGTGCTGCGGTACAGGGTTGCGAACCCGGGGCAGCAGGCGGCGGCGGTGTCGATTGCATGGTCGATCGAGAACCCTGTGAGGGGAGGCGGGCGACCGCGCGACGACGGACGCGTGAACCAACTGCGGCTGGCTGGACCGCTGCAGGGCATCCTGATGAGCAACCCGGGGCTGGCGGAGAGCGATCCGCTCCAGGGCGAGTTCGCGCTCGCGGCGATGGTCTCCGGCGGCATGCGGGTGACGGCGCTCGCCGGCTGGCCGCGGGGAGGCTGGTGGAACTCCCCCATGCTCTTCTGGGACGATTTCACAGCCGATGGAGAGCTGGGGCCGCAGGCTGAGGCGGTCAACAAGGTCGGGTCGCTGTGCCTCTCCCGCACGATTGCGCCGGGCGCCAGCGAGGAGTTCACCTTTTTGCTGGCCTGGCGGTTTCCGAACCGCACGCCGGAACGCTGCGGGTGGCGGGCCCCCAAGGGCGAGGAGCAGACCGTCATCGGCAACCACTACTGCCGGCGCTTCGCAGGGGCTTGGGAAGCGGCCGAACATGCCGCGCGGAACCTGGCGCAACTGGAGCGGCGCACCCGGCAGTTCGCAGCCCGCCTGCGCGCCAGCACGCTGCCGGCGGCGGTGAAGGAGGCCGCATCGGCGAATCTTTCGACGCTGGCCACCACTACCTGCTTCCGCACGGCGGACGGCGAATTCCACGGCTTCGAGGGCTCCAATAATACCCGGGGCTGCTGTCCCGGCAACTGCACGCACGTGTGGAACTATGAAACCACCACCACCTACTTGTTCCCCACGTTTGCGCGCTCGCTGCGGGGCGCCGCGTTCGGCTATTCGTTGGACGATGCCGGTGCCATTCACTTCCGCCAACTGCTGCCGGATGGCAAGGAGCGGTCGGGCTTTGCCGCCGCCGACGGGCAGATGGGTCAGATCGTCAAGGCGTACCACGACTGGCGACTCTCCGGAGATACCCAGTGGCTGCGCGCCATGTGGCCGCGCATCAAGAAGGCGCTGGAGTTCGCCTGGGTGCCGGGCGGCTGGGATGCCGACCGCGACGGCGTGATGGAAGGCGTGCAGCACAACACCTACGACGTGGAGTTCTACGGTCCCAACCCGCAGTGCGGCATCTACTACCTGGCCGCGCTGCGCGCCGGCGAGGAGATGGCGCGCGAGGTGGGAGACGCCTCCGCCGCAGCCGAGTACCGCCGGCTGTTTGAAAACGGCAGCCGGTGGATCGACGCCAACCTGTTCAACGGCGAGTACTACGTCCAGAAAGTGCGGGGTGTGCGCCGGGAGGCGGTTGCACCGGCGCTGCTGAGTTCGATGGGCTCGGAGGACACGGAAAAGCCGGAGTTCCAGGTGGGCGAGGGGTGCCTGGCGGACCAGCTCGTGGGACAGTACCTGGCGGACCTGGCGGGGTTGGGGGCCCTGGTGGACCGGCGCAACATCCGCAAGGCGATGGAGTCGGTGTATCGCTATAATCGCCGGCCCAGCCTCGCGGAGCACGATTCCGTGCAGCGCACCTATGCCTTGAACGAAGAGCCGGGGCTGCTGGTGTGCGACTACGGCAAGGCGCCGCGGCCGCGGATTCCGTTTCCCTACTACGCGGAGGTGTGGACCGGGCTGGAGTATACCGCCGCGGTGGCGATGATCGAAGCCGGGTTGGTGGAGGAAGGGGTGCGGCTGATCACGGACCTGCGCAGCCGGTACGACGGGGAGCGGCGCAATCCTTGGGACGAGGCCGAGTGCGGGCATCATTACGCGCGAGCCATGGCGGCGTGGTCGGCGGTCGTGGCGCTGAGCGGATTTGAGTATCACGCGGCGCGGGGCAGGCTGGCGGTGCGTCCCAAGCAGGCCGGCAAGGCGTTCCGGTGCTTCTGGTCGGCGGGGACGGGCTGGGGCGTGTTCTCGCTCGATCAGCAGGCGGCGGGCGTGCGGTTGAGCGTTCAACCGGATTTCGGACGACTGCGGGTGAAGACCATCGAGCTGGCAGGGTCGGGCGCCCGGGCGTCGGTTTTGCTGGACGGCAAGGCACTGGCGCACGAAGTGGCGGCGCTGGACGGCGGTATCGAGATCCGCCTGCGGGAGGCGGTGGAGGTGCGGGAAGGCAGCGGCCTGAGGGTGACGGTTACCGCCTGAGTCAGGGGGCGGATTGGCGGCGGCTCTTGCGCCAGGCCAGCAGCCGGGCCGTGGTGGAGGGCTGTGTGGGGGAGAACTGCCGCATGGCGCCGGCGAGATACGGCCGGAACTCGCGCGCCCAGTAGCGCAGGTAGCCGGTTTGGCGAATCTCCGCCAGGGTGGCGCGGTAGTGGTCGAGCAGCGCCTGGGCGAGGACCTCGCCGGTGAGCCGCATGCTCACCCGGGTGGCGCGGGAGAGCCGGAGGGCGTTCTCCGGCAGGCGGCGCACGGCCGAGAGCGCCATGACCGAGGAAAGGGCGAAGACGGACCGGCGCTGGGCGGCGGCCTCTTGCTGGAGGGCGCGCCACTGGTTCCATAGCAGGACGGGGGAGGGCAGGGCGGCGGCGGGGATGCGGCGGGCGTCCTCTTTCATGGCGGCCCATTCCCGCTTCAGACCGGCGATATCGAGCGGCGGGGTGTTGATGCTCTCGGCCAGGCGGCCGGCGGTGCGCTCCAGGCCGTCGAGGAGTTGATCGGCGTTCTCAAAGCGGCCGCCCGGCTCGACGAGGCCCTCCTTTTCCAGCTCGGCGGCGATTTCGGCCACCAGTCCGCGCCCGGCGCCGGAAAGATCGGCCAGCGCCGCCAGCACCCAGACCGGGGAGGCGCGGAAGGCCAGGATGCCCGCGGCTTCGATGACGTTACCGGCACTACGGCGCAGCAGGAAGTTCCGCTCCAGGGGAGTCGCCTCGGGGAAAACGCCTTCCACCTGCCCGACCTGCTCCACCAGGAAGCGCAGGGTGCTGTCCACCAGGTTGTGGTAGAGCCGGGTGCGGCGGAGGCGCGCCGGCAGAACCACTTCGCCCAGTTCGCGCGCTACCCCCGCGGCCAGCGCCGAAGCCGAGCGCAGGATCTTCTCCGGCAGCGCCAGGCAGTAGGTTTTGAAGGCTTCACGGTCCATGTGCTTTTCAGCTTTGCCTTTTGGGCGGATGACCTCCTACAATCGTGCCATGACGCGAACCAGCGCGGATATCGAGCAGGCCAGGATTGCGATTGCCTCCCGGGGTACGGGCGACCCGTCGGCGCTGCTAGAGCTGGCCGGAAGGTTGCGGGAGGACAACCAGATAGGGTACGCCCGGCGGGTGCTGGAGGCGGCGCTGGAGTGCGCCGGGGCGACCGCGGCCGCCGAGCGCATCGAGATCCGGCTGGAGCTGGCCTTTTGCACCTATAAGGATCCGGACCTGCCGCTGGCCGACCGGCTGAACCGCGCGCTGGCCATCGTGGATGCGCTGCTCGAAGAGTTTCCCGCGCTGCCCCCGGAGAAGCGCCAGCGGGCACTGGCGGTCGCCGGGTCGGTGCACAAGCGGCGCTGGCAGGTACACGGGATGAAAGCTTCGCTCGAAGCGGCGCGGGCCTGCTACCTGGAAGCCTGCCGGCTGGGGATCGAGCGCGACACCGGCTACACGGCGGTGAATGCCGCCTTCATCCTGGACCTGCTGGCGGACCTGGAGCGCGACCCCAGCGGAGCGCCCAGCGCCACCGCGCGGCAGATGCAGGCGCAGGCGGAGAGCATCCGGGAAGAAGTCATCCAGACGCTGGCGCGTTTCGAGGTGAGCGAGTATTACCAGCGGCAGTATTGGTTCTCCTTAACGCTGGCGGAAGCCAACCTGGGCTGCGGGCGGTATGAGTCGGCGCGGGAGTGGGTGAGGACGGCCGCGGCGCTGGGGATGAAGAACTGGCAGACGGAGTCGGCCGCGCGGCAACTGGCGCACCTGGCGCGGTTGCAGGCCCGCAAGGAGGGACTGCCGCCGGAGGAACTGGAGCGCACCGAGGCGTGGTCGGTGGTGGAGGCGCTGCTGGGCAATACTTCTGCGGCGCTGGCCAATTTCCGGGGCAAGGTGGGGCTGGCTCTCTCCGGCGGCGGCTTCCGGGCGTCGCTCTATCACATCGGGGTGCTCGCCAGGCTGGCGGAACTCGATGTTCTGCGGCACGTCGAGGTGATCTCCTGCGTTTCAGGCGGCGCCATCCTGGGGACGTACTACTACCTGGAACTGAAGCACCTGCTGGAAACCAAGGCGGACCACGAGATCACGCGCGAAGATTATATCGAACTGGTGGCGCGGATGGAGCGCAACTTCCTGGCCGGCGTGCAGCGGAACATCCGCACCCGCATGCTGCTGGAGTTTAGCGTGAATTTGAAGTCGCTGGTCTCGCGCCGGCCGCCTACCAGCGAGCGGTTGGGGGAACTCTACGAGCGCGAGCTGTACTCGAGGGTGGCGGACGGGCACAGCGGGCCGCGGTACCTCACCGATTTGATCGTCCATCCGCCGGACACCGAGAACTTCCGGCCGCGTTACGACAACTGGCGGCGAGTGAACAAGGTGCCCATTCTTGTGCTGAACTCGGCCACGTTGAACACCTGCCATAGCTGGCAGTTCACCGGCAGTTTCATGGGGGAGCCGCCGGCGCGTGGGGTGGACAGCGAAATCGGCGCCAACGACCGGCTGCGGCGCATGTACCACGACGAAGCGCCGCCGCGCTACCGCAAAATGCGGCTGGGCTGGGCGGTGGCGGCATCGGCGTGCGTGCCGGGGCTGTTCGACCCGCTGTTGTTCGACGGGCTGTACGAGGGCGGCTATCTCACCCGACTGGTGGACGGCGGCGTGTACGACAACCAGGGCGTGGCTTCGCTGTTGGAGCAGGATTGCACGGTGCTGCTGGTGAGCGACGCCAGCGGGCAGACCGGGCTGGAGAAAGACCCGGCCGACAGCCGCCTGGGCGTGCCGGCGCGCGCCAATAACATCCTGATGGCGCGGGTGCGGGAGTCGCAGTACCAGTTGCTGGCGCACCTGCGCGACGCGGGGGTGCTCTCCGGGTTGATGTACGTGCATTTGAAGAAGGACCTGGACGCGAGCCCCGTCGACTGGGTGGGTTGTCCGGACCCCTCGCCGCCGGCGCGGCACGCGGTGCTGACGCGCTACGGGATTCGCCAGGACGTGCAGGCGCTGGTGGCGAACATCCGGACGGACCTGGATTCCTTCTGCGACGCCGAGGCCGATGCCCTGATGCTGAGCGGATACCAGATGACGGCGGCGGAGTTTCCGCGCTCCGTGCAGGGTTTCGGGGAAGCGGCGGGCAAGCCGGGCCCGTGGCGCTTCCTTGCTCTACGGCCCATTGCGGGAGATCCGGGGTCGAGTGAGGAACTGGCCGCTCTGAAGGAGACCCTTGCCGCGGCGGCCAGCCTGGGGTTGAAGGCCTGGAAGGTTTCGCCGCCGCTGCGGCGGATTTCGAACGGTGTGGCCGCGGCGCTGGTGCTGGCGGCGGTGCTGGTGTTCCGCAGCCGCTGGGAGAGCCCGCTGTTCGAGTGGACGCTCTCCGTGACCGGCGCGGGCGCGGCGGCGTTGGCAGCGGCCGCGGCGGTGGCGGCGCTGCTGAAATCGATCGTACTGCCGCGCTGGCTGCGCTACCGCAACCACTTCAGCCAGTGCCTGCTTTCGCTCGTGGCGTGCCTGGCGGGATGGGCGGTGCTGGCCGTGCACGTACGGTGGATCGATCCGCTGTGGATCCGCTCCGGGCCACGCTACCGCAAGGCCGAAGAGGAGCAGGAGGAAGAGCGCTCCGAAGCCGCGGCGGGGGCGGCGTAACGCCCTGCCAAATAGCACCGTGGAACGCCCCCAGTCAGAGCCGACGTTGCCTTGACACGAGATGAGGCACTAGGGTAAAATGATGCCACCACAAATAGGTGGTTAGTACTCTCGAAGCGCCAAGTTCGCAGCTACGAGTGCCTTCCCGCCCAACGCTTAGGCTGCAAACGGCCTTCGGGGCATTTGGGCAGTTCGAAGATGCGGCGTCAACGCCATCTGAAGCGGCATGTGTATCAGGCGCTTTGGGCGCCTCACCAACGAAAGTCGATCTGCCTAGGTTCTCCTGAGTCGCACGAATCTACTCCATGTCACGGCGCTGACCCGCAGGACCCTAAGACTCATCAGGAGGTTCCCTCGGGCATAGCAATCAATCTGGCAAAGCCACACTTGACAGGATGTTTTCGAGACATCGCCAGCGGCCCCGCTTGCGATAGCTTTTGCATCCGCGCCGCGAGGCGGTTTGCACGCCTGGGCATATGATGTCCGGCTCCTCAGTTCAGTCTGGGAAAGGAGGAAAGAACATGAAGTTCGCGACAGCTATACGCGCCTTGCTTGTCTGTCTTATGCTGACAGCCGTGTTTACGGTTCCCGCGTGGCCGCAAGCCAGCACGGCAGTTGTCAGCGGCACGGTTCGGGACCAATCAGGGGCAGTGATCCCGGCCGCTACGGTAAGCATCACTAACAGGCAGACCAACATAACCACGAAAACGACTACCAACGAGGTGGGATCTTATCGATTCCCCGGCGTTGTCCCCGGACCATATCTGCTCACAGCCGAGGCGCCCGGGATGCAGAAATTCGAAGCTAATCTCACCGTGTACGTACAGCAGAACGCGGTGGTAGACGTCAACCTTGCCGTCGGCCAGACCGCAGTGGAAGTCGCGGTCCAGGACGTGACCCCAATCGTCATCACGGACAGCCCGAGTTTGGGTCACACGCTGGAACGGACTCGCATCGAGCAACTGCCGCTCAACGGCCGCGTGCTGACGAATCTGTTGAGCACGGTACCCGGCATGGAGGGCACGCGCGCATTCGGGTTGCGCCAGCACTCCTTCGAGATGTCATTGGACGGCG
>JAWLGN010000227.1:0-8884 GCA_041685075.1 Bryobacteraceae bacterium | reverse complement strand
CATGCCCCCGCCGATGCGCCCCGGCCGGCCGTGCACCTCGTGCCGGACCGGAACAGTTTCCCGCTCGAGGGCGATTTCAAGGAGTTTTGATGGCGAACCGCGCGCAAGCTACGTGGGGTGGCCTTCCGTGACGTTGCGGCCCGCCGGGGGGCTGCCCCGGCGCGCACCAGGCGGTGAGCGGCTGTAGGAGTATCTTCAATGTCTTCCGACGAGGTCTCGCAACTTCGAGAACGAATCGACCATCTGGCCATGCGCCTCCTGCTGACGGAGGCCGGCCAGGAATCGCCGCCCGATGAGATCCAGGAGATCCGCGCGGCGCTGGCCCGCATCGGCGACAGCGCGCGGGAGGCGGGGTGCCAGGAAACCGCGCGGCTGGCCGAAGCCCTCGGCCGGGAAGGCCCGTCGAGCCTCCGGCAAGGGCTGGCCCGCTTGCAGGAGGCTCTCGAACGCGAGAGCCATACCGCCGAACCGGCCGGCAAACCCAATCCCCTGTCGCAGGACGCCGAGCTGATCGGCGATTTCGTACTGGAAGCCCGCGAGCATCTCGCCACCATCGAACAGCAGTGCCTGGCCCTGGAGCAGGACCCCGGCAACCCCGAAGCGGTGCACTCGCTGTTCCGCGGCTTCCATACCATCAAGGGACTGGCAGGATTCTTGGAGCTGCCCCAGATCCAGGCGGTGGCGCACGAGGTGGAGACGGTTCTGGACCTGGCGCGCAACGGCCAACTGGCCATCACCCCCGGGGTGATCGACGTCATCCTGGCGAGCGCCGATTACCTGAGCCGCGGCGTGCGCGCCGTCGAGGCGGCCGGTGCGGGAAACCCGCTGGAAGCCGGCGACGACAATGGCCCCCTGCTCGAACGCGTGCGGGCCCTGGCCGCCGGAAGCAAAACCGAAGCCGCTTCGCCGGAAGTTTCGCCCGCCTCCTCGCCCGGCGCCGAGGCTGAACTCGCTCCCGCCACTCCCGGCCCCGAGGGTCCGGCCGGGGCCGGGTCCCAAAAGCCGGCCGCCCGCAAGATCTTCGAAACCTTCACGGTGCGCGTAGACACCAGCAAGCTCGACTACCTCATGGACATGGTCGGGGAGATGGTGATCGCGCAGTCGCTGGTGCGGCACGACCCGCTGCTGGCGGCCAACACCGATCCCAACCTGCTGCGCAATCTTTCCCAGCTCACGCGCGTTACCGGCGAGGTGCAGCGCACTACCATGGCGATGCGGATGATTCCCATCGGCCAGCTCTTCAACCGCATGGCGCGGCTGGTGCGCGATCTGTCGCGCAAGGCCGGAAAACGGGCGGAACTCGAAACCAGCGGCGAAGATACCGAACTCGACAAGACCATCGCGGAGGAACTCAGCGATCCCATCATGCACATGGTGCGGAACTCCATCGACCACGGCATCGAGTCGCCCGAGGAGCGCGCCGCGGCGGGCAAGCCCCCGGTAGCCCGCGTGCGCCTGGCCGCCTATCATCACGGCGGGCAGATCGTAGTGGAGGTTGGCGACGACGGCCGCGGCCTGGACCGCGAGGGTATCCTGCGCAAGGCCCAGCAACGCGGCTTGGTGGAGGGCAACGACCACACCGATACCGAGGTCTTCAACCTGATCTTCGAGCCGGGCTTCTCCACCGCCTCCAAGGTCACCGACGTTTCGGGACGCGGCGTGGGGATGGACGTGGTGCGGCGCCATATCCAGAAGCTGCGCGGGCGCATCGAGGTGGAATCCGAGCGCGGGCGAGGGGCCCGGTTCCTGCTCAAGCTGCCCCTCACCCTGGCCATCATCGACGGCCTGGTGGTGGGGGTGGGGGAGGCGCGCTACATCGTTCCCATCTACACGGTGCGGGAGATCATCCGGCCCAGCGACGAGACCGTCTTCACGGTGCGGGGCACCGACGAGATGGCCATGGTCCACGGCCGCCTGCTGCCGCTGGTGCGCTTTTATAAGCGTTTCGGCGTGCCTGCGCGCTACGAGGATCCCTGCCAGGCGCTCATCATCGTGGCGGAAAGCGATAACCGCGAGTACTGCCTGATGGTGGACGAACTGCTCGGCCGCCAGGAGGTGGTCATCAAGAGTCTCGGGGAGACCCTCAAGAACATCCCCGGCATTGCGGGCGCCACCATTCTGGGCGATGGCCGGGTGGGCCTGATTGTGGATATGGATCGCGTCTTCGGATGGAAACAGGATGAGTGAGGCGGCGGTGGCGCCGTTCCGGCCCCTGACCCGCGGTGAATTCGAGCAGATCCGCCGGCTGGCCCGCGAGAAGTTCGGGCTGGACCTGCGCAACGGTAAGGAGCAACTGGTTTCGGCGCGGCTGGGCAAGAAGCTGCGGCTGACCGGCATGGCCACCTTCGAGGAGTATTGCCGGCACGTGCTCGCGGACCGCACGGGCGAAGCGCTGGCCGCCATGATCGACGCCCTCACCACCAACTTCACCGGATTCTTCCGCGAGCCGGCGCACTTCGATTTTCTGCGCCAGGTGGTGCTGGGCCGGCGGGCGGCCCCCGGCCGCGCCGCGGCGCCGGCGCCGATGCGCATCTGGAGTGCGGCCTGCGCCACCGGCGAGGAGCCCTACAGCATTGCAATGTGCGTGCTGGAGGAACTGGGAGCGGCCGCCGCGTCGCGGGTGCGCATCCTGGCTACCGATATCTCGGGCGCCGCCCTGGCCTCCGCCGCGCGCGGCATCTACGCGGCGGACCGCTGCGACGGCATCCCGCCCCCGCTGCTGCACCGTTACCTGCTGCGCGGCCGGGGCCGCTCCGAAGGCTGGTACCGCGTGCGTGGCGAGGTCCGCGCCATGATCGATTTCAGGCGCGTCAATCTCATGGATCCGCTCGAGCCGCTGGGAACCTTCGCGGCCGTGTTCTGCCGCAACGTCATGATCTATTTCGACCGGCCCACCCGCGGGGATCTCATCCGGCGGCTCACGGCCAACCTGCAGCCCGGAGGCTGGCTGTTTGTCGGTCACGCCGAAAGCCTTTCGGGCCTCCACCACGGCCTCGAGTACGTCCGGCCGGCGGTCTACCGGAAACCCGCAAGCGGCCCGCGGGCCTCCGGCAGAGGAGCTTCCCGATGAGCCGGGTGATGGTGGTGGGCATGGCGGATTGCCGGCTGAGCGGAGAACCGGGGGACGTCCTGGTGACCTACGCCCTGGGATCCTGCATCGCGGTCACCGCGCACGACCCGGTGTCGCGCGTCGGCGGCATGCTGCATTTCATGCTGCCGGAATCGGCCATCGATGCGGAGAAGGCGCGGCAGAACCCGTGGATGTTCGCCGATACCGCCATCCCGCTCCTGTTCCACAACCTGTGCGCGTTGGGCGCGGCCCGGCGCCGGCTGGTGGTGTGCGCCGCCGGAGGCGCCCAGGTGATGGACGACCGGGGCCTGTTCAACATCGGAAAACGCAATGCCCTGGCCTTGCGCAAGCTGCTCTGGAAGTCGGGAGTCATGCTTCACGACGAAGATTTGGGCGGGACGGAGTCCCGCTCGGTGCGCCTGGAAATCGGTTCGGGGCGGTGCTGGCTGCGTACCGCCGGCTTCGCCGAGCGCGCGCTGTGCGTGGAAGGCGTGCGAGGAGGGCGCTGAATGGCGTTCAATGTGCTGATTGTGGACGATTCGGCGGCCATGAGGTCTTTCATCGGCCGGGTTTTGGACGTCTCCGGGTTCCCCGTGGGCGAGTGTCTCGAGGCCGCCGACGGCGAAGAAGCGCTGGCCCTGCTGGCCGAACATTGGGTCGACATCGTGCTGACAGACCTGAACATGCCGCGCATGAGCGGCGAACAACTGGTCCGCCGGCTGGAGCAGGACGAACTCTTGCGTTCGATTCCCGTGGTGATCGTCTCTACCGACCGCACCGATTCCCGCGTGCGCCAGATGCTCGCGCTGGGCGCCAGGGGCTATGTGACCAAACCCTTCCTCCCGGAGACGCTGCGGCGGGAACTGGAACAGGTGCTGGGGGTGACTTCGTGAGGGCCCCGGATCTCGACCGACTCGTGCTCGATGCGGCCGAAGAAGTGTTGGAGACCATGTTTTTCGCCACCGTAATGGGAAATGCGGCCGCTGCCCCGGCGGGAGAGGGGAGCCTGGCCGCGCGTGTGCCCTTCCGCGGCCGGCGGTCGGGGGCGGTGACGGTGGCGGTTTGTCCGGAGGCGGCGCGCGGCCTGGCCGCGGCCTTCCTGGCGCTCGATGAAGACGAGGTCTCCGGCGAGCATGCCCGCGAGGTGATCGGGGAGCTGGCCAACATGATCTGCGGTTCGATTCTGGGCCGGCTGCACCCGGACCTGATCTTCGAACTGCTGCATCCGGAACCGGTTGCGTTCCCGGCCTCGCCGGCCGGCACGGCGGCGCACAAGGCCTTCGATATCGGCGCCGGCACCCTCTCGGTGGCCGTTGAACTCCAGTCATGATCGGCAAACGCAAAATCCGGGTGCTCATCGTGGACGACTCCGCCATCGTGCGGAAGATCCTGAAGGAAGCGCTGGCCACCGAGAGCGACCTGGAGGTGGTGGGGACCGCGCCGGATCCCTTTATTGCGCGGGACAAAATCCTTACCCTGCTGCCGGACGTCCTGACCCTGGATATCGAGATGCCCCGCATGGACGGGCTGACCTTTCTGCGCAAGCTGATGCGTCATCGCCCCATGCCGGTGATCGTGATCAGCTCGCTGGCGCAGCCCTCCTGCCACGCCGCCCTGGAGGCGCTGCAACTGGGCGCCGTGGACGTGCTGGCCAAGCCCGGCGGGCCGTACTCGGTGGGAGAACTGCGGCTGAACCTGGCCTCCCGTATTCGCGCCGCGGCGGCCGCCCGGCTGCGGCACCCGAAAGAACGGCCCGCCGAGATCCCGCCGGCTGCGCCGCTGGCCCGGTCTCCGCACGATTACGGGATGATCGCCATCGGCGCCTCGACGGGCGGCACGGAAGCGATCCGGGAGGTGCTCCAACGCATGCCCGCGGCCTGCCCCCCGCTGGTGATCGCGCAGCACATCCCCCCGATGTTCTCCCTGGCCTTTGCCCGCCGGCTGAACCAGGTCTGCGCCATGGAGGTGCGGGAGGCCGCCGACGGCGACGAGGTGCGGCCGGGGTTGGCCCTGGTGGCCCCCGGAGACCGCCACATGCTGGTGGCCGCGGCCAACGGCGGTTTCAAGGTAGCGGTGAAGGACGGGCCGCGGGTCTGCTGGCAGCGGCCCTCGGTGGACGTGCTGTTCACCTCGGTGGCGGAGGTCTGCGGCCCCGGCGCTACCGGCGTGCTGCTCACCGGCATGGGGTCCGACGGCGCGCGCGGCCTGCTGCGCATGCGCCAGGCCGGCGCCCGTACCATCGCGCAGGACGAAGCCACCTGTGTGGTTTTCGGGATGCCCCGGGAAGCCATCCGGCTGGGCGCCGCGGCCCGCGTGCTCCCGCTCGAGCGCATCGCCGCGGCCGTCTGCGCCGCACCTGCCCGCCAGAGCCACCCGGCGCGCCGCGCGGCCGGCACGTGACGCTCCGCCCCGAGATCGCCCGCCTGTTACAATCGGCAACGATGTCAACACCGCTCGCATCCCGTACCGCCCTGGTCACCGGCGCCAGCAAGGGCATCGGCAAGGGCATCGCTCTCGAACTGGCGCGCCGCGGCTGCGGCGTTGCCGTAAACTACAACACCGATGCCGCCGGCGCCGAGGCTACCGCGGCCGAGATCCGGGGAATGGGCCGGGAGGCCTTTGCCGTGCAGGCGAACGTAGGCTGCGCGCCCGAGGTGGACCGCATGTTCGCCGAAGTCTTGGCCCGTTTCCCGCGGCTTGACATCCTGGTCAACAACGCCGGCGTGCAGACCTGGAAGCCGTTGCTCGAACTGGAAGAGGCGGAGTGGGACCGCACTCTGGATACTAACCTCAAGGGCAGCTTTCTCTGCACCCAGCGCGCCGCGCGGCACATGAAGGACCACGGCGGCGGGCGCATCGTCAACATCGGCTCCGGGTGCAACAAGGTGCCCTTCCCCAACCTGGTGGACTACAGCGCCAGCAAGGGCGGTCTGGAGATGTTCACCCGCGTGGCGGCCATGGAGCTGGGTCCGTACGGCATCACGGTGAACTGCGTGGCGCCCGGGGCCGTCGAGATCGAACGCACCCGGCACGAGACGGGAAACTATGCAGCCACCTGGGAGGCCATCACCCCGCTGGGGCGCGTCGGCCAGCCCGTCGACATCGGCCACGCGGTGGCCTTCCTGGCGGGACCGGAGGCCGGGTTCATTACCGGCCAGACCCTTTGGGTGGACGGCGGCCTCTTCACCCAGCCCCGCTGGCCCTATTAGGCCGCGCCGGCTCGCCAGGAAAGGGTCGTCCGCTGCCCTCATGATAAAATTCCAGCGTGCGCGATAACGTAGCCAGCGGGGAGTTCTCTCGTGCGGACGTGCGGCGCATGCTGGGCATCAGCGACCAGCAGTTGCGCGGATGGCAGCGGCAGGGGCTGGTCCCGGCCGCCGAGGCCTTCACCTTCTCCGATATCATCGCCATCCGCACCCTCCAGAAACTGCGGGAGAACGGCGTTCCCTCGCGCCAGATCGGCCGCGCCCTGAACTCCCTGCGGGACAAGCTCTCGGGTGTCCGCTATCCGCTGGCGGAGTTGAAGATCGTCTCCGACGGCCGGGCCATCTCGGTCCACATGCCCGGCGAGAAGATGGACGCCTTGAGCGGCCAGCTTCTGTTCGATTTCGACGCCTCGGAAATCGGCACCCTGAAGACCATCCGGACGCTCGAGGCGAAGCAGGCCGACCCCCGGGTACTCGCGGCCGAAGCCGAAGCGTGGTTTCAGCGCGGGCTGGCGCTCGAAGAGACCGGGGCGCCGGTGCGAGAGGCCATCGAAGCCTACAAGCGCGCCATCGAGTTGAACCCCCAGGCCGCCGGCGCGCTGCTGAACCTCGGCACCATCCACTACAAGCTGCGGTGCTTCAAGGAAGCGGAGGACTACTACCGCCGTGCCGTGGAGATCGATCCGCGGTATGCCCTGGCGCACTTCAACCTCGGCAACCTCTACGACGAACTGGGCAACGCGGCACTGGCCGAACAGCATTACGAGCGCGCGCTCGAGATCAACCCCCACTACGCCGACGCCCACTTCAACATCGCGCTGTTGTGCGAAAAGCGCGGCGACCCGCTCCGGGCCGTACGCCACTGGAAAGCCTACCTGAAACTGGATACCACCACCGCCTGGGCCGACATCGCGCGCCGCCAGCTTGCCCGCCTGCGCGACGCTGCCCTGGTGCGGCGCTGATGGGGCCGTTCCTTACCGCAGCCGGCCGATCTTCTCCAGCGGCCAGTAGACGAACACCGCCTTGCCGTAGATGTACTTGCGGTCCACCGTGCCCCAGGAGCGGCTGTCATTGGAAGAGCTGCGGTGATCGCCCAGCACGAAGTAGTTGTCCGGCGGCACCACCTCCGGGGGATAGGAGTTGTGGTCGCGGTACTCGTCCGGCACGTACTCCTCGACCAGCGGCCGGCCGTTGACCAGCACCGTGCCGTAGCGGATCTCCACCTCGTCGCCGGGCAGCCCGATCACGCGCTTGATGTAGGATTTCGAGGGGTCGCGCGGGAACCAGAAAACCACCAGGTCGCCGCGCTCGATCTCCCCGATGCCGAAGCGATAGATGAACTTATTGATGAAGATCCGTTCCTGGTCCGTCAGGGCGGGCATCATGCTGGTGCCCTCCACCTTGACGGGCTGGTAGATGAAGACGATCAACACGATCGCCAGCACCACCGAGAAGGCCAGGTCGCGGACCCACGCGAAGGCGCTCTTGGCTACGCTGCCGTGCCTTTGCTGCTGGTTCTCCGGCTGCATCCCGCCTGCCTCCATTATAGGGCCTGTGCCGCCCGCGATCCCCCCGCCGGGCGATCCCGTTACACTGTCGGTATGGCTGCCCGCAAGCTCCGGGTGCGTGCCCTCACGAACCGGGCCCTCGCGGGCGGTGTGAACGAGGCGATTTTATGCGGCGACAGTTCCTGCAAGCTCTGGGCTTGGGAGGCGCGGCGGCGGCAGCCGGCTTTCCAAAGCCCGCACCGGCGCCCTCCGGTTCCACCGACGTCCGGGAGGCCGGCGCTGCCGGAGACGGAAAGCGTCTCGATACCGCCGCGCTCCAAAGCGCCATCGATGCCTGCGCTCGCGGCGGCGGCGGCACGGTGCGATTTCCCGCCGGGCGCTACCTCACCGGCACCCTGGTGCTGCGCAGCCGCGTGACCCTGCACCTGGAGGCCGGCGCCGTGCTCCTGGGCAGCAGGGACCTGGCGGATTACCTGCAAAAAGCGCCCAAAATGCGCTCTTATACGGACAATTACACCGAAAAAAGCCTCATTTATGCCGAAGATGTAGAGCAGGTGGCAATCGAGGGCCGCGGCACGATCGACGGGCAGGGCGCCGCCTTCGAAGGGCCGTACAAGCTCCGGCCCTACCTGATGCGCTTCATCGAGTGCCGCCGGGTAGCGGTCGAGGGCGTGACGCTCCTGGACTCCCCCATGTGGGTGCAGCATTACCTGGGCTGCGACGACGTGGCCATCCACGGCATCACGGTGCGCAGCCGCGTGAACCGCAACAACGACGGCATCGATATCGATGGCTGCCGCAACGTGCGAATCTCCGGCTGCAACATCATCTCCGGCGACGACGCCATCGTGCTCAAGAGCACCGCCGACCGCGTCTGCCGCGACGTCGTCATCACCAACTGCATCGTAAGCAGCCACTGTAACGGGCTGAAGCTGGGCACCGAGACCAACGGCGGCTTCGAGAACATCGCCATCTCCAACTGCACCGTCTACGACACGCGGCTTGCCGGGCTGACGCTGCAGATCGTCGACGGCGGCAGGCTCAACCGGGTGGTGGTGTCGAACCTGGCCATGCAGAACGTGGGGGCGCCCATCTTCGTG
>JAWLGN010000004.1:0-52695 GCA_041685075.1 Bryobacteraceae bacterium | reverse complement strand
CTCGTCGTAGCCGGGAATGGGTTCGAGCGTTGGCTCCACCAGGGGTTCTTCCACCACGTCTTCGCCGGCAATCTTCACCCGGCGGTAGTATTCCATGCCGGTGCCCGCGGGCACCAGGCGCCCCATGATGACGTTCTCCTTCAACCCCCGCAGGTAGTCCACCTTGCCGTTGATGGCGGCTTCGGTGAGCACCCGGGTGGTCTCCTGGAAGGAGGCGGCCGAAATGAACGAATCGGTCGAGAGCGACGCCTTGGTGATGCCCAGCAGCACGGCCCGGCCCTGCGCCGGACGGCCGCCGGCCTCCACCACGCGCTGGTTTTCGGAGCGGAACTTGAACTTGTCCACCACCTCTTCCGGCAGGAACTCGGTGTCGCCGATGTCCTCCACCTTCACCCAGCGCATCATCTGCCGGACAATCACCTCCAGGTGCTTGTCGTTGATGTTGACGCCTTGCAGCCGGTAGACCTCCTGAATCTCGTCCACCAGGTACTTCTGCAGTTCCTTTTCGCCGAGCACGTCCAGGATGTCGTGCGGGTTGCGCGGGCCGTCCATCAACGGTTCGCCCGCCTTGATCCGCTCGCCCTCCTGCACGTTGATGTGCACGCCGCGGGGCAGGGAGTACTCGCGCTGCTGGCCGTCGTCGCCCACCACGAAGATGCGGCGCTGGCCCTTGGTGATCTCCCCATACCTCACGACGCCATTGATCTCCGCGATGATGGCCGTCTCGCGCGGCTTGCGCGCTTCGAACAGTTCCACCACACGCGGCAGACCGCCGGTGATGTCCTTGGTCTTGGTCGTCTCACGCGGGATCTTGGCCAGCACGTCGCCGGCGTGTACCTCCTCTCCGTCCCTCACCATCAGGTGGGCGTGGGTCGGCATGAGGTACTTCTTGGCGGCGCCGCGGGCCTCGGCACCCTCGGGTCGGATCAGCAGGGTGGGTTGGCGCTTCTCGTCGGGCGAGTCGGTCACCACCCACTGGGACAACCCGGTAACCTCGTCCACCTGCTCCTGAAGGGTGAGGCCCTCCACCAGGTCTCTGAAGTGCACCGTACCGCCGATCTCGGTCAGGATGGAGAAGGTATAGGGATCCCACTCGAGCAGGTTCTGGTTCTTCTCCACCGGCGCGCCGTCTTCCACCAGCACGCGCGCGCCGTAGACCACCGGATAGCGCTCCTTTTCGCGGCCCTTTTCGTCCACCACCGCGATGTAGCCGTTGCGGTTCATGGCCACCAGGCCGCCCGCCTTGCTGCGCACCGTCTGGACACCCTTGAAACTCACGAAACCGCTGTTCTTGGCGTCCTGGGTGGACTGCTCGGAGACGCGCGTGGCGGTGCCGCCGATATGGAACGTCCGCATGGTGAGCTGCGTTCCCGGCTCCCCGATCGACTGGGCGGCGATGACGCCCACCGCTTCGCCCCGCTCCACCAGCCTGCCGGTAGCCAGGTTGCGGCCGTAGCAGCCCACGCACACGCCGCGGTGCGATTCGCAGGTCAGCACCGACCGGATCTTCACTTCCTGGATACCGGCGCTCTCGATAGCCGCCGCCAGTTCTTCGGTGATTTCCTGGTTGGCGCGGATCAGGATGTTGCCTTCGTAGTCGTAGATGTCTTCCAGGGCCACGCGGCCGACAATGCGGTCGCCCAGCCTCTCGATGGTTTCGCCGGATTCGATGATGGCGCCCACCGCGATGCCGTTAGTGGTGCCGCAGTCGTTCTCCGTGATGATCACGTCCTGCGCCACGTCCACCAGGCGGCGGGTGAGGTAGCCCGAATCGGCGGTCTTGAGCGCCGTGTCCGCCAGACCCTTGCGCGCGCCGTGGGTGGAGATGAAGTACTGCAGCACGTTCAGGCCTTCGCGGAAGTTGGCCGTGATGGGAGTCTCGATAATCTCGCCGGACGGCCGGGCCATCAGGCCGCGCATGCCGGAGAGCTGCCGGATCTGCTGTTTCGAGCCGCGTGCGCCCGAGTCCGCCATGATGTAAATCGGGTTGAGGTAGCGGCCGGTGCGGTCGTCCTCCTCCATGGCCTCGAACATCTCGTCGGAGACGCGCTCGGTGACCTTGGACCAGATCTCGATGATCTTGTTATAGCGTTCGCCGTGAGTGATGGCGCCTTCCTGGTACTGGCTCTCCACCGCCACCACTTCTTTTTCGGCGCGGGCCACCAGGTCGGCCTTTTCGCTCGGCACCACCATGTCGTCGATTCCGATGGAGATGCCCGCGCGGGTGGCGTAGAGGAAGCCCAGGTTCTTGATCTCGTCGAGCATCTGGACGGTCTTCTGCAACCCGAACTTTAGGTAGCAGTACTGCACCAGTTGCCCGAGACCCTTCTTCTTCAGCAAGCCGTTGATGAAGGGCATGTCCTGGGGCAGGTGATCGTTGAAGATCACGCGTCCCACCGTGGTGACGAGTTCCTGCTTGTTGAACTCGGCCGGAGCGGAGTGCAGGATGTCCTGGTCGTCGTAGTTCTGGTCCAGGTTGATGACCCGGCCGGTGTAGCGCAGCTTGATGGGGGTCAGGGTTTCGACCTCCCCCATCTCCAGCGCGATCAGCACGTCGTCCACCGAAGCGAAGGCCTTGCCCTCGCCCTTGGTGCCCGGACGCGACTTGGTGAGGTAATAGCAGCCCAGCACCATGTCCTGCGTGGGAGTGGCGATGGGGCTGCCGTGCGCGGGCGACAGAACGTTGTTGGCCGAGAGCATCAGGGTGGCGGCCTCGATCTGTGCCTCCGGAGAGAGCGGAATGTGGACCGCCATCTGGTCGCCGTCGAAGTCGGCGTTGAAGGCGGTGCACACCAGCGGGTGAATCTTGATCGCCTTGCCTTCCACCAGCACCGGCTCGAAGGCCTGGATGCCCAGGCGGTGCAGCGTGGGGGCGCGGTTCAGCAGAATGGGGTGGTCCTTAATGACCTCTTCCAGAATGTCCCACACCACCGGGTCCTGCTGCTCCACCAGTTCTTTCGCCTGCTTGATGGTGGTGCAGTGGCCGCGCTGCTCCAGCCGGTGATAGATGAAGGGCTTGAACAGCTCGAGCGCCATCTTCTTCGGGAGTCCGCACTGGTGCAGCTTCAGTTCCGGACCCACCACGATTACCGAGCGGCCCGAGTAGTCCACGCGCTTGCCCAGCAGGTTCTGGCGGAAGCGGCCCTGCTTGCCCTTCAGGGTGTCGGAGAGCGACTTCAGCGGACGGTTGTTGGCGCCGCGCAGCACGCGGCCGCGCCGGCCGTTGTCGAACAGCGCGTCCACCGCCTCCTGGAGCATGCGTTTTTCGTTGCGCACGATGACGTCCGGCGCGTGCAGCTCCATCAGCTTCTTGAGCCGGTTATTGCGGTTGATCACCCGGCGGTACAGGTCGTTCAGGTCCGAGGTGGCGAAACGGCCGCCGTCCAGCGGCACCAGGGGGCGCAACTCCGGCGGGATCACCGGAATCACGTCCAGAATCATCCACTCCGGCTTGTTGCCGGACTTGCGGAAGCTCTCCACTACCCGCAGGCGCTTGGCGAACTTGATCTTCTTCTGCTGCGAGGTCTCGGTCTTCATCTTCTCCCGAATTTCCTCGCTGAGCTTCTCGACGTCCACCTGCTTGAGCAGTTCCTTAACGCCCTCCGCGCCCATCATGGCCACAAAGGCGCCCGGGTGCTCCTGGTCGAGTTGGCGCTTACGCTCGTCGGTAATCACCTCGCAGCGCTGCAGCCCGGGCACCTCGCCCGGATCCACCACCACGTAGGCTTCGAAGTAGAGCACGCGCTCCAGTTCCCGCAGGGTGATGTCGAGCAGGTGGCCGATGCGGCTGGGCAGGCCCTTGAAAAACCAGACGTGCGAGCAGGGGCTGGCCAGTTCGATATGGCCCAGGCGCTCGCGGCGCACGCGCGCCAGCGTTACCTCCACGCCGCACTTGTCGCAGATCACGCCCCGGTGTTTCATGCGCTTGTACTTGCCGCACAAGCACTCCCAGTCCTGGGTGGGGCCGAAGATGCGGGCGCAGAACAGGCCGTCGCGTTCCGGTTTGAAAGTGCGATAGTTGATGGTCTCCGGCTTGGTGACTTCACCGTGGGACCAGCTACGAATCTTTTCCGGCGACGCCAGGGAGATGCGTATCGAATCGAAATCCGCAATCAAATTGGCTCGATCGTACGGAGAGGATCTCAAAATTGCCTCCAAATATCTAACAAACAAATGTCTGGGCCGGGGGCCGGGCCGTAACGCCCGCCCCCGTCTCTGGTTTCCTTAATCCGCCGCCAGCGCGGTATCGGCCAGCTCCGGCGCCTTCTTCATGAGTTCCACGTCGAGGCAGAGGGACTGCAATTCGCGGATGAGCACGTTGAACGATTCCGGCACCCCCGGTTCAATGGCGGCTTCGCCTTTCACGATGGCCTCGTAGATCTTGGCCCGGCCGTAGACGTCGTCGGACTTGGCGGTAAGCAGTTCCTGGAGAATGTAGGCGGCGCCGTAGGCTTCGAGCGCCCACACCTCCATCTCGCCGAACCGCTGGCCTCCGAACTGCGCCTTGCCGCCCAGCGGCTGCTGGGTGATGAGCGAGTAGGGCCCGATGGAGCGGGCGTGGATCTTGTCGTCCACCAGGTGCGACAGCTTCAGCATGTAGATGTAGCCGACGGTGACGGGCTGCTCGAAGGGCAGGCCGGTCATGCCGTCGTAGAGGGTGGTCTTCCCGGAGGTGGGCAGGCCAGCGTCGCTCAGCGCCTTCTGGATTTCGCGCTCCGCCGCGCCGTCGAAGACCGGGGTAGCATAGTGCAGCCCCATGGCCATCGCGGCCCAGCCCAGGTGCGTTTCCAGAATCTGCCCCACGTTCATGCGGGAGGGCACCCCCAGCGGATTCAGCACGATCTCTACCGGCGTTCCGTCCGGCAGGTAGGGCATGTCCTCCTCCGGCAGGATGCGGGCGATCACGCCCTTGTTCCCGTGCCGGCCGGCCATCTTATCGCCTACCGAAAGCTTGCGCTTCATGGCGATGTAGACCTTCACCAGCTTGATCACTCCAGGAGGCAGCTCGTCGCCCTTGCGCAGCTTCCCGATCTTCTCTTCCGTGATCTTCTCGAGCACCGCGATCTGCCGGGAGGTCATCTCCTCCACTTCATCGATCTGCTCGTTCAGCCGCGGATCTTTGTCCTTCAGGCGCATGCGCTTGAGGTCGCGGGAGCGCATGGTTTCGATAATGTCGCGGGTCAGCTCGACGTCCTTCGAGAGCAGGCGCTTGTTGGTCTTCTCGTCGTGCAGATCGGCCAGCAGCACCTTGCCGCCCAGCAGGACTTCCAGGCGCTTGGCGCGTTCGTCGGTGAGAATGCGCTTTTCATCTTCCAGGTTGCGGTACAGACGCTGGATTTCGGCGTCTTCGATGGCCTTCGATCGCTCGTCCTTTTCCTGCCCCTTGCGGGAGAAGATCTTGCAATCGACGATGGTGCCCTCGATGCCCGGCGGGCAGTAGAGAGAGGCGTCTGTGACGTCGCCGGCCTTCGCGCCGAAGATGGCGCGCAGCAGCTTCTCTTCGGGAGTGAGCTGCGTCTCGCCCTTGGGCGTGACCTTGCCCACCAGGATGTCGCCCGGCTTCACCGTGGCGCCGATCCGGATCACCCCGCTCTCATCGAGGTTGCGCAGGAAAGAATCCGCGATATTGGGGATGTCGCGGGTGATCTCCTCGGGACCCAGCTTGGTGTCCCGCGCCTCGATTTCGAACTCCTCGATGTGAATGGAGGTGTAGTAGTCCGCCTTCACCAGCTTCTCGCTGACCAGAATGGCGTCCTCGAAGTTGTACCCGCGCCAGGACATGAAGGCCACCAGCACGTTGCGGCCAAGCGCCAGCTCGCCGCGGTCCGTGCAGGGCCCGTCGGCCAGCACCTGCCCCTTCACCACCCGCTGGTCCATCTGCACGATGGGCTTCTGGTTGATGCAGGTATTCTGGTTGGACCGCTTGAACTTGGTCAGGGTGTAGATGTCGGCGCCCACCTCGCGGGACAACTGGCCCTCGTGAGCATTGCCTTCCACCCGCACGATGATGCGCTCGGAGTCCACCGAATCCACCACCCCGGAGCGCTTGCAGATGACCACCGCGCCGGAATCGCGCGCCGTGACGCGCTCCATTCCGGTGCCCACCAGCGGCGCTTCGGCCCGCAGCAGCGGAACGGCCTGGCGCTGCATGTTGGATCCCATCAGGGCGCGGTTGGCGTCGTCGTTCTCCAGGAAGGGAATCAGGCTGGCCGCTACCGAGACCAACTGCTTGGGGCTGACGTCGATGTACTGGATCTCGTCGCGGTGCTTGAGAACGAAGTCGCCGGCCTCCCGCGCGTTGGACAGCTCGGTGACGATGCGGCCCTTGTCGTCCAGCTCGACGTTGGCCTGGGCGATGACGTACTTGTCTTCTTCCCACGCCGAGAGGTACTCGCAGTGGGCTTCGAAGTCGGCCGGCTGCTTCTTGGCGGAGAGTTCGCGGTTGGCCTTCTCCGCGGCCGCGCGCGGCACCACCTCCCCGACCTTGAAGGCCGTGTCCCCGGGGTTGATGATCCGCACCTCGTCCACCACCGCGCCCTTCACCACGCGCCGGTACGGACTCTCGATGAAGCCGTACTCGTTGATGCGCGCAAAGCAGGAGAGCGAGGAGATCAGGCCGATATTGGGACCTTCCGGCGTTTCGATCGGGCAGATGCGGCCGTAGTGCGTGGGGTGAACATCGCGCACTTCAAAGCCGGCGCGCTCGCGCGAGAGACCTCCCGGACCCAGCGCCGAAAGGCGCCGCTTGTGGGTGATCTCCGAAAGCGGGTTGGTCTGGTCCATGAACTGCGAGAGCTGGCTGGAACCGAAGAACTCCCGGATGGCGGCCATCACCGGCTTGGCGTTCACCAGGTCGTGCGGCATGGCCGTGGACATCTCCTGGTAGACCGACATCTTTTCCTTGATGGCCCGCTCCATGCGCACCAGGCCGATGCGGAACTGGTTTTCCAGCAGTTCGCCCACGGCGCGCACGCGGCGGTTGCCCAGGTGGTCGATGTCGTCGACGGTGCCGTGGCCGCGGCGCAGCTTCATCAGGTACCGGATGGTGTCGCGGAAGTCCTCCGAGGTCAGGGTGCGGTTGTCCAGCGGGGTGGCGTCGGCGCGGTCGTGCAGTTTGATGTTGAATTTCATCCGACCCACGCGCGAAAAATCGTACTTCCGCGGGTCGAAGAACATCCCCTGGAAGAGCTGGGTGGCGGTGTCCAGCGTGGGCGGGTCGCCCGGACGCAACTTGCGGTAGATCTCAATCAGCGCTTCGTTGCGGGTCTTGACGGTGTCCTTCTTGAGCGTCTGGGAGATGACGGTTCCCACCTCGTCGCGGTCCGGGAAGAAGACGTCGAACTCTTCGATGCCGGATTCGATGATGCGCCCCAGGATGGCGGTCGTCAGTTCGTTGTTGGCATCTACCAGGACCTCGCCGGTGGACATGTCCACCACGTCGGCCGCCGCGAAGGCGCCGGCCAGATCGTTGGCCGCCACCTCCACCTGCTGAATCTTGGCCTTCTGGATCTCGCGCATCAGCGACGGGGTGATCTTCCTCCCCTGGGGGACAACCGTCTCCCCGCTCTGGTTCACGATGGCATGGGAGAGACGCTGCCCGACGAGGCCATCGCCCACGTTCCAGAACAGCTTGTTGTCCTGCACCGAAATCTTGTCGATGTGGTAGAAGGCCCGCAGGATCTCTTCATCCGTGTTGAAGCCCAGTGCCCGCAGAAACACCGAGCCGTAGAACTTGCGCTTGCGGTCGATCCGTACGTACAGCAGGTTTTTGCTGTCGTACTCGAACTCCACCCAGCTACCGCGGTAGGGGATGATCTTGCCCAGATAGTAGCCCTGGGCGGGTACGCGCTCGAAGAAAACGCCCGGGGAACGGTGAAGCTGGGAGACGATGACGCGCTCGGTACCGTTGATGATGAAGGTGCCGTTCTCCGTCATCAGGGGGATCTCGCCGAAGAACACCTCCTGTTCCTTGATGTCCCGGACGCTCTTGGCGCCCGTGGCGGGATCCTTGGCGTAGACGGTGAGCCGGATGGTGACCTTCAGCGGAGCGGCATAAGTCATCCCGCGCTCCTGGCATTCCACCACGTCGTACTTGAGCTGCAGGCCCACCGGGTCGCCGCACTTGTTGCAGAAGGTGACCACGTTCTTGTTGAAGGTGCCACAGTGCTGGCACAGTACATCGCCGGCCTGGAACGGGTCTGTGCGGATGGTCGCTCCGCAGTTCCGGCAGGTCGAGCGCAGGTGGTGCAAGCCCTTCAGATTGCCGCACTTGCACTCCCAGTTGCCGATCGAATAGTCGACAAATTCCAGTTCGCTGACTCCCCGGAAGTCCGAAATCGGAAACACCGAGGTGAAGACGCTCTGCAGTCCCGTATCTTCCCGCTCGTTGGGGAGCAGGTCCATCTGCAGGAACCGCTCGTAGGATTTCTTCTGGACCTCGATCAGGTTGGGAATCGGAATCGTGGTTTTGATCTTGGAGAAATCCACTCGCTCGGGGGCGGCGCCGTTATTTTGAATATCCATTCTTTTAAAAACTCCTGAGGGCCGAACAGCCTAAGCAAATCAAACGAGCCAATACTTACGAAACCGGGGTTGGGCCGGACGGGGAGTCACTCCCCGGAGCTGCCGATATCAGATCGGGCAGGAAATGTGTTTGAACCGGAACGGCTTGCTGCGATATCGCCGGGCAGGACGGCCCGATGGAAGACGACTTGGTCCTGACAATTCTGGACAAGGGTGGCTTGCTATGGAGACACGGATCCGGTAAGGACTGGAGTGATGTGAGTAGGCACGCAGATCCCCTGCGTGCAGCCCCACAAAAACTGCAATTATAGTGCCAGGATTCGAGAATCACAGTCACCAATTGGGATCCGAATCCGGTTGAATCGAGAACCCAACCATCAAGCTTACCAGAGTCCTCCTCCCTCCGTCAAACGACATGTCACCAAGGATCCGCCGCACCCGCCTGCCGCCCGTAAAGTGCGCCCCCGGCGAGGGCTGGCCCCCTGGGCGGCGCCGTGGTCGCCGGGTCCGCCAACTCCGGCAGGTGCCTGGGAAGAACACAGATCCATTGGGCCTCGCCGCTCCGGGCGGGGAACCGCATGTGTGCACACAGCGGGCCGGGGCGGCGTTTCCGCTCCGGCGCAGGCGCCGGAGCGGCCTTGGACAAGAATCTACTTTACTTCGATGCTCGCGCCGACGTCGGTGAACTTCTTCTTCAGGGCCTCGGCTTCGTCCTTCGAGACGCCTTCCTTGATGGGCTTGGGAGCGCCGTCCACCAGGTCCTTGGCTTCCTTCAGGCCCAGGCTGGTGACTTCGCGTACGGCCTTGATCACGTTGATCTTGTTGGCGCCCGCCGCGACGAGAATAACGTCGAACTCGGTCTTCTCCTCCTCGGCCGGAGCCGCCGCCCCGCCGCCTGCCGGACCCGCCATCATGACCGGAGCCGCTGCCGCGGCCGACACGCCCAACTTCTCTTCCAGCAACTTTACCAGTTGCGAGGCTTCCAAAAGGGTCAGACCCTCGATCTGTTCCGCAATTCCGTTGATGTCCGCCATGTCTGTTTCTTAAACTCCAATTCTCAAAAGATCTGGGAATGCCGGCGAGCGGCTACTCCTTGAACTTGTTTTCCTTGACGCCCTGGTCCACGACCACGGCCAGGTCTCGCCCGACCGCGTGGATCACCTGCGCCAGGCGCTGTGCCGGCGCGTTGATGAGGAAGAGCAGGCGCGCCAGCAACTCCTCCCGCGACGGCATGGTAGCCAGGTCGTTGATCTCCGCAATGTCGATCGCGCGCCCTTCCACCATCCCCGCCTTGAAGGTGAAGGTCGGGTTCAGGCGGGCATAGGCGGTGAGCGCCTTGGCCAGTGCGACCGGATCCGAGGAGGTGTACACCAGCGAGGTCATCCCCCGCAGGCCCTTGATCACGCTTTCAGCCGCGGTGCCCTCAGCGGCGCGTTCCGCCAGGTTGTTCTTGACTACCCGGTACCTGCCGCCTGCCTCACGAACCGTTTTGCGCAGCTCGAAGTCCTGCGCTACCCGCAGTTTCTCGTAGTTGGTCACGAAGACGTTCTGCGATTCCTGGAGGTCGCGACGCAGCGATTCGACCTCTTTCTGCTTGTCTTGCTTATTCTTCATGGATGCACTCGAGTGACTAGACCGCCTTCGTAGAGAAGGCCGTAACGTCGAGGGGAACGCCCGGGCTCATGGTCGAGCACAGGGTTGCGCTCTTCACGTACTTGCCTTTGGCAACCGCGGGCTTGGCGCGCACCACGGCCGTAATCAGGCTGGAGGCGTTCTCCGCCAGTTTCTCCGGGCTGAAGCTCAGCTTCCCGACCGGCGCATGGATGATGCCGGTCTTGTCCACCCGAAACTCCACCTTGCCGGCCTTGATCTCCTTGACCGCGTTGGCCACATCCATCGTGACCGTGCCGGTCTTGGGGTTGGGCATGAGGCCCCGGGGGCCCAGGATCTTGCCCAGCCGCCCCACCGAGCGCATCATATCGGGCGTGGCGATTACGGCGTCGAAGTCCAGCCAGCCTTCGCTCTGGATCTTCTGCACCATGTCCTCGCCGCCCACGTAGTCGGCGCCGGCCTCCTGGCCTTCCCGTTGTTTGTCGCCGCCGGCGATCACCAGCACCTTCTTGGATTTGCCCAGCCCATTGGGCATCACCACGGTGCCGCGAACCATCTGGTCGGCGTGGCGGGGATCCACGCCCAGGCGCAGGTGTACTTCCACCGTCTCGTCGAACTTGGCGAACTGGATCTTCTTCAGCAGCGGAATGGCTTCTTCCAGCGGATACTGGCGGGCTTCCACCTGTTTGGCTGCGGATTCGTACTTCTTTCCTTTTTTACGAGCCATATCTCCTCATTGGTGCGAACGGCCTGCATAACACACAGGCCTCCCACTGAGTCACTTTTCAAAGGGACATTTGCCAGCTTAGCACACTCGGTACAGAATTGTCCAACCGGATGCCCTGCTTGGATGGGGCGGACTCCTCAGTCCGGCTCTCAGGCCCCCATCGCGAGGGCCTTCTCCTCAAAATCCTGCGCAAAGACGTAAACGCCGAACAGGGGCTTCGATGCCCCCCTGCCCCAGCGGGCCACCTGCCACTTCGCCCGCAGGTACTTCACCTTCGGATGCTGCGACAGGTCCAGCAACACCTGGTAAGTGCCGCAATAGAACTTCTGCGGGAAAGCGATCAGCGGTTTGGCGCCCCATTCCGCGTTATCCTCGGAACCCCAGATGGAAACGTCCAGGCTTTCCTGCTCGATAATGCGGGTAATCCCGAGTGTCAGGAGGACCAAACCGCCCTGGGAGTCTCCAATTTCGAGTGCGGGGCCGACGCCGGCCTCGCGGATGGTGGTCTCAGGGAGTATGAATGCTGGCAGCATGGTGCTTGGCTCTCGTTCCGCCCGGGTGGCGCCGTCCGGACCGATGTTTACACAATTTGCGCTCTTCTCAGTTTTCAGATTCTCATATTTTGGGTCCGAATGAAAGTAGTTGGGCAGCTCAATTGCCAGCTTTCCATACAATTCACGCCTCGAGCCGCCGGCCGGCGTCGCAGGACTGCTACGACAACACCGGTGTGCCTCAGCTCTTCCCGGCGTACACCAGGCGGTAGACGGCCGCATTACGAACCACCGCCTGGATGTATTCACGGGTTTGGGTGAACGGCACGGTCTCGACAAACTCCGCCGGCTCGCGAAACTCGTACCAGGTACTCCATTCCGCCACCCGGCGCGGACCGGCATTGTAGGCCGCCAGGGTCTTCTCCAACTCTCCGTTCCAGCGGTCGAGTTGCAGCCGCATGTAGAAGGTCCCCAGCCTCAGGTTCACCTCGGGCTGATACAGCATGGAGGTGGTGAAGCGGCGGATGCCCAACCTGCGGGCCAGTTGCCGCCCGGTGGAGGGCAGCACCTGGGTGAGGCCGTAGGCCCGGGCGCTTGAAACCGCCCGCGGGTTGAACTCGGATTCCTGCCGGATCAGGCCCGCCAGCACCAGGGGATCGAGTTTCTGCCTGCGGGCGGCGCGCTCCAACTCCGCGCGGTAGGGCAGGGGAAACAGGCCCCGCCAGTAGGCTTCGGGAGCCCGGTCGAGGGGCAGGGAAAGATAGTCCCCCCGCACGCCTTTGAGGTAGCGCAGCTTCCGGTGCGGAGGTGCGCCGCTGCGGGCCAGTTCCACGGCCAGCAGGGTGGACTGCTCGCCGTCGCCGCCGAAGCGGACCTCCGCGGCAGCCAGGTCGTCCAGTCCGGCGGTTTGCAGCAGGCGCACGCGCTCCAGCCGTGCCCGGGTGGCGGCCGTGGGTTGCTCCCCATCCCCGGCCGGCTGCTCCGAGAAGGCGACGCTCTCGAGAAAGGCGGTCATGGCGGCGCCCGGTTTCGCGCCCGCAACCCGGGCATCCGCCAGCCGCTCGCGCGCCAGCACGCCGTAGTAGTAGTGGGGGAAGCGCTCGGCCAGCCGCGTGTAGCAGGCCCGCGCATCTCCCCACTGGCGCCTTTCCTCGGCCAGCCGCCCGAGGAAATAGAGTGCCCCGCCGGCCGAGGGGTGGAGGGAAAACATGCTCAGGTGCCGACGCATGTGTTCCGCTGCGTCGGGTTTACGGCTGATGTAAGCGTGCCAGGCTACCTTCCAGTGTGCGTAGGGCGCCTGCGGGTCGGCCGGAAAGCCCTCAAATGCCGCGGTATAAAGCGGAAGATAGTTCTTGGCGTCGTTAACTAATAAGTAACGGTTGCCGGCGGAGATGAGGGCCTTGAGCCGCCAGGGGGAGCGCGGGTGGGAAGCGGCCAGCCGCTGGATGGCGTCCAGCATCTCGCTGTCGGTTCCCATTCGCCGGGCGCACTGCACGATATAGTAGAGCCGCTCGGCATCGGCTTCGGGATGGCTGGGGGAGAGGCCCTGGAGTTGCCGCCGGGCCTGGGCGGTATCGCCGGTCAGATAGTCGCAGGCAGCGGCGCGCACCTGGGCCAGGTCTCGCTCGGCGCCGGAGGTCCGGTCGGCCAGCGCGCGGTACTCGATCCGGGCGCGCGAGTAGTCGCGGCCCTCCCGCAACTTGTCCGCCCGGGTGAGCAGCAGGATGGGGGTGGGCTGCGGGTAATTCGCGCCCATGGCGTCCCGCAGCGCCTCCATGGCGGTAGCGGCCTTAACCGCGCCGTCGGCAAGCGGGTACTGATGATAGACCTGCTGGTAGTAGAGCGCGGCATGGGCGGCATCGCCCGAGCCGTCGTAGGCCGCCGCCAATGCCAAGTCGCCTTCGGGCTGGGGCAGCAGCGGGTAGGATTCGCGCAGCAGTGGAATGGCCCTGTCCGGTGCTCCGGTGGCCACCAGCATCCTGGCCTGAACCACGGCCGCGCGTGCCGCCAGCGGCGAGGGCGCCGCGGTAGCGCGGACCGGCGCAAGGCTCTGCGGATCGAGCGCCGCCTCCCCGGCCTCCAGCCGCGCCGCCGCGGCGTAATAGGCGGGGTAGTCGGCCAGCGCGGGCAGCCGTTTCTCCAGGCCCGCTAAACTGTCGATGGCCCCCTTCCAATCCTTTTGCTCGAAGGCCGCGATTCCCAGGGCCAGCCGGGCCAGGGCGCCGGAGGTCTGCCGCGCGTGCGCCTGGGCGTAGCGTTCCAGCGCTGCGCGGCGCGCCGCCGTCGGCGATTCCCGATACGCCCGCGCCAGCGATGCAGGGGAGGCGGCCGCGCCGGACGCCGCTACTACTCCGGCCACCGCCAGCGCCATCAGGCGCACCGCACTAAGCCAGCGGCCCGGGATAATCTTTCCCCAGCAGGTCAGGGTCTGCGTTGGCAAGAGTGCGAAGCAATTCTTCATGAAAATAGTCGGCCATCCCGGGGTTGGAAACCAGGAACCGCCGGCGGAAGGTCTCCCGCCCCTCGTCGATGGCTTCCCGGAGGGCGCCGTAGAGATCGCGACGCGCGCGCCCGCCGGCTACATCCTCGGGCCTGTGTAGTCGAATTTCCGCAACCTGCACGCGCGCAAAGCGCCGCGCGCGGAAGTGGGTCTCCCGTTCGGCCGCCGGCATGGCGTTCCAATCCGGCGCTGGTTTTGCGGGCGCGGGAGCGATGGCCACCAGTCCGCCCGATTCCGCGGCGGCGGGAGTGCCGGCCTCCAGCGCCATGCCCGCCGCTACCGCCAGCAGTTCGAGAGCGCCCATCTGCGGCTCGCCCCAGGCATACAGCACCCCGGCCGTCCGGCTGCCCACGGCGATGGGGAACAGCGCCACCCGCTCTCCGGGAGCATGCGCCAGCAGTTCGGCAAGCTTCGGAGAGATCTCCCCCGGCCCCGCCAGGGCTACCTGGGGGTCGCGCGTTTCTACGGTTGCCGCGAAGGCCGAGCCGTCCCGCGCCGGAAATTTCAGGGTCAGGAAACAACCCGCCCGCTCCTCGTCCACGCCGCGGATGCGTTCCCCGATCAATTCGTTCTCCCCGTTCACCCGAAACACCGCACAGCCGCTACAAAACGCGGCACTGGTATCGGCCAGCACCGCCGCCGCGGCCGGAAAGCGCCCCGCCTCGCGCAATCGCCGCAGTGCCTGGTTCAGGTGCTCGGCGAGCGCCGCCAGGGCGGCATCGGCGCGCGCGTCGGCCTGCGCCTCGCAGTAGGATTCCAATTCGGGCAGCAGCCCTTCCAATCCATCTTGCAGTACCTTCCGGAGTGTCGAAGCGGCGCCGGGGAGCATGGTTCTTACCCTTCATTCTAAGCTAACGCGCCTCGCGCCGCCCGCAAACGTGCCGAATCGGACCTCCCGCCGCGCCGCTGCGGAACCCCGCCACCGCCTCGAACGCCATCGGTCTACATATGAGCGAATCGATCTCCGGCAAGGTTGCGATTGTTACCGGCGGTACCCGCGGCATCGGGCGCGCCATCTGCGAGCGGCTGCTGGCCGAGGGCGCCCGCGTGGCATTGTGCGGACGCACGCCGGAAGCGGTGGACCGCGCCGTCGAGGAGTTAGCCCGGGCGCACTCCGGAGCCGAGGTCGCCGGGCAGGCGGCGGACGTCTCCCGCCTCGAAGATGTGGAGCGTTTCTTCCGTTTCGTGGATGAGCGCCTCGGCCCGGTGCAGATTCTCATCAACAACGCCGGTATCGGCATCTTCGGCAGTGTTGCGGATTTGTCCCCCGACCAGTGGCACCGGGTCATTAGCCTGAATCTTAACGGTCCCTACTACTGCTCCCACCAGGCGCTCCAACGCTTTCGAAACGGGAATGGCGGTTACATCATCAATATCAGCAGCCTGGCAGGGAAGAACGCTTTCGCTGGAGGGGCCGCCTACAACGCCTCGAAATCGGGGTTGAACGCGTTCAGCGAGGCCACCATGCTGGATCACAGGTACGATGATGTGCGGGTCAGCTATATCATGCCGGGAAGCGTCGATACGGATTTTGGCCGGCGCGGCGGTGCTGATTGGAAGATCGCCCCCGAGGACGTGACGGATGTCGTTCTGGCGCTGCTGCGCATGCCCGCGCGCACTACCGTCAGCCGCGTGGAGATCAGGCCGTCCAAGCCCTCGAAATAGGGCGTTTGCTTTCCCTTAAAGGTTGGCACTGGACTTGCTCTACGAGACATCGATGAGCCTGCTGGGAATTGAGAGGGGCAAAGGGATGGGTCGCTTAAGCAACAAGCAACTGGATCCGACGCTCACCGGCTACGAAGCCGAGAAGCTGGAGTCGGACCTGCACAAGCGCATCGTGGGGCAGGATGAAGCCATCCTGCAAATCGTCAACATCTACCAGACGTTTCTGGCGGGTATGTCGAGTCCCGGGCGCCCGATCGGTAATTTCCTTTTCCTGGGACCGACAGGTTCGGGCAAAACCCGGCTGGTGGAAGCCACGGCGGAGAGCCTCGTGGGCGATATGCGCGCCGTCATCAAGATCGACTGCGCGGAGTTCCAGCACTCCCACGAAATCGCCAAGCTGATCGGCTCGCCCCCGGGATACCTCGGGCACCGCGAAACGCATCCTTTGCTGAGCCAGGAGGTGCTGAACCAGTACCACTCCGAGAAGATGAAGCTCAGCTTCGTGCTTTTCGACGAGATCGAGAAGGCCAGCGACGCGCTCTGGAACCTTCTGCTCGGCATCCTGGATAAAGCCACCCTCACTCTGGGCGACAATCGCCGGGTGGATTTCTCCCGTGCCATGATCTTCATGACCAGCAACCTGGGCGCGGCCGAGATGGGGCAGATCATGCGGCCCAACCTGGGCTTCGCGGCCTCGGAGATCGAAAAACGCCGGCGCGAGGGCCAGGTGGACGAGGCCCTCACCGACAAGATCAACCGCATCGACAAAACCGTTGTCTTCCGGCCCTTGGGCGAGCCGGAACTGCGTAAGATCCTCTCTCTCGAACTGAATATCTTGCAGCAGCGCATTTTCAATTCGTCCACCGGCGCGCCTTTCGTCTTCTCCCTGACCGAAGCCGCCAAGGACTATCTGCTGCTGGAAGGCACCGACATGAAGTACGGCGCCCGTCACTTGAAGCGCGCCATCGACCGTGCCCTGGTACATCCGCTCTCCAACCTGATCGCCACCGAGCAGGTGCGTGGGGGCGACCTGATCCGCGTGGACTTCGATCCCACCCTCACTCGCATGACGTTTTACAAGGAGGCCGAAGACATGCCCGCCTACGCCATGGTCCAGATGGTGGACACCTCGGCGGCACCCAATCCGGGAACCTTGTCGACCGGTGCGAGCGCCGATATTCCGCGGCTCATCAACGCCAAGTCGTCGCGCCGATAATGCCCGGCCCGCCGCCACCCGAGAAGCGCAACTGGCGCGCCATGCACGCCATGTTCAGCGCGGTGGCGCCGCGCTACGACTTCATCACCCGCGCCTTCTCCTACGGAATGGATCGGCGCTGGAAACGGTGCGGCGTCCAGGGCGCCGCACTTTCCCCGCGGTCGCGCGTGCTGGACCTGGCCGCCGGTACCGGCGATTTCTCCTGCCTGGCGGTCCGGCAAGCCGAGGGCACGCTCGCCGTGGCGGTGGATCTGGCGGAAGCCATGCTGCGCGGCGCCCGGCGCCGCGGCATCCACCTGGCAGTCGCCGCCGAGGCCGGCCGGTTGCCTTTTCCCAGCGGTGCTTTTGATTGCGTTTTCGTGGGCTACGGACTGAGAAACTTCCCCGACCTCCCATGTGCGCTACGCGAAGCGTGGCGTGTAACCCGGCCGGGCGGCGGTCTGGTTACCCTGGACTTTTTTCTCCCGCCCCATCCCTTCATCCGCTCTCTCTACCTGGTGTACCTGTGGCTGCAGGGCGCCTTCTGGGGACTCGTGCTGCACGGCCGTCCGCGCGTCTACACCTACATCCCTGACTCGCTGCGCTCCTTCGTCTCCATCGCCGAGCTTTCGCAGGCGCTCGGAGAGGCCGGCTACACCGCGGTGCGCTCGCGCGCTTACATCTTTGGCGGCATCGGGCTGCATTGGGCCTCTAAGCCGGCGGCCTCTGCCGCCCAATGCCGCGTTGAGCGCTATCCTGCCGGGGCGTCAGCGTAGCCGCAGGGTGGCCTTGCGCACGGAAAATATGTCGTTCCCGGAAAAGACCAGGTGCATAGTGAGGCCATCCGGGCTCATCCATTTGGGCGGAAAGTGCTGGTTTTCTCCAGGCCCTGTATCCCAGGTGGGGCTGTAGTAGACGGTCGTCCAGGGACCCCAGGGTTCGGGCGCATCATAGATGCCGAAGCCGCCCTGGAAGCGCACGTGGGCGTTGTACAGAACGTGGTTCAGGAAATAGCGCTTGAGCCCGGCGTTGTAGGTCACCTGGGTACGGTACACGCCTGCCGGCGGGTTGCGGAAGACGTGGCCGCGGCGGGCGGTGTCGGCGGTCCACACCGGGCGGCCGCGACCGTCGAGCTTCTCGAAGAACTCCCAGGCGGCGCGCTCGCGAATGCGGTCTTTGGGAACCCGCGCCAGCACCAACCCGGCCGCCGGATCGTAGGCCGTCTCGGCGTCCGGCGAATAGGTATAGACGTAGTTATCGCGCGTTCCGGAGTAGTTCTGCCCGAAGTTCAGAAACGCCGGATGGCCGAAGCTGGTGGTGAAGCGCCAGTCCGCCCAGTTCCAGGTGCGTGCGTGGTCGGTGGACCAGGCAAGTTGTGCGTTGCCGGCGTTGCGCGCCCACAGGTAGAGCACTCCGTCCACCATCAGCAGGCCGCTGGCCTTCTTGCCGCGGCGCCCTTCCCCGGTGTTCTCGCCGTCGCTCGGAATGGTGATGCCCCGGTAGTCGGCGGGGCCGCCCTCGAGGCGCGCGAAACCCAGCCCCAGCTTGTACGGCCGCAGCGGGTGGAAGCCGCGGCAATCGCCGTGCGCCGTATACAGGTGCCCGTCGTCGGCCCAGGTGGAGGGGAAGTTGTCGCAGTCCGAGCCCTGGCGGCGAATGGTTTCCACCGGCGCCCAGTCGATGCCGGCGATCACCGGGCTGGGCGGATAGGGTGGATCGAGTTGCGCCTGCGCGCGGTCCACCGCCAAGGCCAGGTTCTCGAGGAACGGCCGCAGCCGCTCATAGCCCGAGCCGCGGTTATCGTCGAAGCCCTTGCCCGCGCGCGCTACTACCAGGTCCAGGCTGGGGACCACCACGATGAGGGAATCGTAGAGGCCCCAGGACCAGTAGGCATCCCGGGGCACCGCTTCCAGGGTGCCGTCGCCGTTGTTCCACCACAGCAGTCCATAGTGCCGCGCGGCATCGGGGTAGTTCTCCGGTTGCCTCACCGGCAGCTTTGCCAACTCCGCCAGCGGCTGCCGCAGCCGGGCGACGAAGTCCGGCGGCAGCACCTGCCGGGAGCCTATGCGCCCGGCGCGCAGGTAGAGATACCCGATGCGCGCCATGGCATCCACGTTGGCATGCACACCGGAGCCGAACTCACGCCGTGGAATACCCTCCAGCGTATGTGGCCGGTAGGCGTTGTTTCGCCACCTGAGGTCCTCCCGGCCGATTCCGAGCGGCGTGAAGACGCGCTCGAACAGCAGTTCCTGCATGTCGCGCCGGTAGAGGAGGGTGAGGCAGTCGGCCAGCCAGTTGGGGCCGCCATCGCTGTAGGCCCACTCGGTCCCGGGGCGGAACAGAAGCGGCTCAAAACCGCCCGGCTTGGCGAAGCCCGCGGTCTGGGCGGCCAGGTGAAACAAGGTGATCTCGCCCAGCCACCCGTTGGTCCGGTTCGCCTCCGGCGTCGTCCCCAGGGCGGGGAAGTACTTTACCGCCGGGTCCTCCAGCCGTACTTTGCCGTCCCGCAGCGCCAGCCCCAGAGCCGTTGCCCCGATGGACTTGGTGGTGGATTTCAGGTCGTAGGTGGTCTTCAGGTCGCCCCAGTGGTAGACCAGCTTGCCGCGATGGATCACCATTCCGGAGCCGCCGCCGCTCAGGGCGTAGTCGCGCGCCTGTTCAAGACGGGACGCATCCATCCCCAGCGCCACGGGGGTGGCGCGCTCCCACTCCGCCGCCGCCAGGCAGGATGCAGCCAGGCAGGCCGCCAAGGCCGTGTACCGCTGTCGCATAGACGGCATCCTAGCACGGCTCGTATCGGAGAATCCCCCATAGAAACTTTCAATCGCGCACATAAAAAGGTTCCGTTTTGCGCGAGGGCCGGAACCATGCACCATGGTAAATGTTAAGCCGCTTCACCCAGGAGAATAGTGAATGACGCCGACCGAAGTACTGGAACTCGCCAGGAACAGCGCGGCCAAACAGGTCGACCTGCGCTTCTGCGACATACCGGGGTTATGGCACCACGTGTCTTACCCCATCGCACAACTGGAAGAGAAAACGTTCGAAGAGGGATTCGGCTTCGACGGTTCGAGCATCCGGGCCTGGGCGGTCATCAGCGAAAGCGATATGCTTCTGATGCCCGATCCCAATACCGCCTTCATCGATCCGTTCGCTGCCACCCCCACCATCTGCATGATTTGTGACGTCACCGACCCGGTGACCCGGCAGCACTACGAGCGCGATCCCCGTTGGATCGCGCGGAAGGCCGAACTCTACCTGCGCAACTCCAACATAGCCGATACCGCTTTCTTCGGCGCCGAAGCCGAGTTCTTCATCTTCGATAGCATCCGCTTCGACCAGGACCAGCACTCCGGCTACTACTTCATCGATGCCGAGGAAGGGCGCTGGAACTCCGGGCGCGAGGGCCCCAACCGCGGCTACCGCCCGCGCTACAAGGAGGGTTACTTCCCCGTTCCCCCGACGGATCACCACCAGGACCTGCGCAGCGAGATGGTTCAAACGATGCTCGAATGCGGCCTCCACGTCGAGTGCCATCATCACGAGGTGGCTACCGGCGGGCAGGCGGAAATCGATCTGCGCTTCGACACCCTGCTTCAGAGCGCCGACAACATGATGCTGTACAAGTACTGCGTGCGCAACGTGGCTCACCAGCACGGCAAGACCGTGACCTTCATGCCCAAGCCCCTCTTTGCCGACAACGGCAGCGGGATGCACACGCACCAGAGCCTGTGGAAGGCGGGCCAGCCGCTCTTCGCCGGCGACTGCTACGCCGGGTTGAGCCAGGCGGCCCTGTGGTACATCGGCGGGCTTCTGAAACACGCGCGGGCGCTCTCGGCGATCATCGCCCCCACGACGAACAGTTACAAGCGGCTGGTGCCCGGTTACGAAGCTCCGGTCAACCTGGCCTACTCGCGGCGGAATCGCTCGGCCGCGGTGCGGATCCCCATGTACTCGGCCAGTCCCAAGGCCAAGCGCGTGGAGTTCCGCCCGCCGGACGCCTCGGCCAACCCTTACCTGGCCTTCGCCGCCATGCTGCTGGCCGGGCTGGACGGCGTTTTGAACCGCATCTCGCCCGGCGAGCCGCTGGACAAGGACATTTACGATCTTTCTCCGGAGGAGTTGCGCGGCGTGCCCTCCATGCCGGCCTCCCTCGACGAAGCGCTCGATTGCCTGGAAGAAGATCACGACTTCCTGCTTCAGGGCGACGTCTTCAGCGAGGGCTTGATCCAGGCCTTCATCGATTACAAGCGCAAGAACGAAGCCGACGCGGTGCGCCTCCGCCCGCACCCGTACGAATTCGCGCTGTACTACGACATTTAGTGGCCGTTGTCCAAGCGGGCCGGGGGCACGCTGGCCCTCCTATTAGGAGCCGACAGCGCTGTCCTCGCCCGGCACGGCCGGCAACTCGCCGTAGGAGGGCGTTGCCGCCGCGGCCGCCGCGCGTTCCATCCGCCGGGTCTGCGACGGTTTTTCAGGCACAGGAGCCAGGTCCGCCACCCACGGCTGGAACAGGAAGTTGTTGAACTGCCACGGATCCGCGGTCTGCCCTTGCCCCATATAGGCGGCGTTGTTAGCCAGGGGTGTCCAGTCTACGGCTTCGGAGACGATTTCCCCCAGGTAGGGGGCGGCCACCTGCAGGATATCTTCGTGCGGCAGGTCCTCCGGAAAACAGAGACCCTTGCGCGGGTTGCGAATGGCCCACAACACGGCAGCCACCACCCCGGCCGCCACCTGCACCGCCGTGGCGCTCACGGTGGGAACGCTCCGCCGCGCCTCCTGGATGGAGAGCACGCTACCGGTCCACCAGGATTGCAGCGGGTGCCCCATTATGAGCACCCCCACGGCATCGCTTCCGTCCCGGATCTCCCGGGTCATCACCCGCCTGACGGGATGCAGCCGGTAATTCCGGCAGCGCAGCTCGTGCAGGGAGAGCAGCGACTCCCCGCATGGCAGGTAGGCGTAAACAACCGTGGGACGGTAGACTACGCGCTCGTTTTCGTGGACCGTCAGGCTGTTCGACAGGCAGATACACTCGCCGTGGGTAATGGCCATCCCCACGATTTCCTGATGCGGCACCCACGACCGCACCCAGGTGTTCATCCCCATGCGCGGGAGGATCACCACGTTCTGCGGCCCCTCGGGCGGCACCACCGACATGGGCGGCATCACCCGCTCGTGCGTACCCCAACCGAATTCGCTGGGCAGCAGCGATTCATCCCACATCGCCTCGATGCTCCAGGTTCCCACGAACTCCATGGGGGACTTGGGCGCAGCGGGTCGCTGAGTGTCGCGTTCGCTGCAGTGGATCACCCGCACTCCGAGTTCTCTGGCCAGGCGGGCGAAGTCGCGCGCCTCCAGCAGGGCCTCTACCCGGCGCCGCCGGCCCGCCTCGAAGTAGTCCTGGCTGAGCAGCGCATCGCCGATCTCCAGCAGCGCCTTCTTGGTGAAGGATGAAACGAGCCCGGGATTCGAACCGTGATCGAGAATCGCGGTGCTGGAACTCCTCCACCGCGTGGCGAGGTCCTGCGCCTGCATGTACCGCGGATAGAGGCTCTTCTCCAGCAGGGACGTGGGACGGGGTTCCCCGGTGTGTTCCCACGACTCCAGCGACGCATTGACATAGAGCACTCCGTTATCGTGCGCCCAGCGCACGATATCGAAGAAGTCGATGCCCCACGCCAGGTCGATGATGAGACCGCCGCGCCCCACCGCGCCGGCCAGCAACTCCGCCAGGTTCGCCGCAGTAACGCGCTCCCGTACGAAGCGCACGCCGTCCGGCCCCAGCCAGGGATGCAGAACCGCCGTGCGGTCCGCCAGGTCGATAACGGTGATTCGGTTGAGGGCTATCCGGAGGTGTTTCAGGAGTAGAGGTAACACCGCCTGTGCCACAACCCCGAACCCGGTGATAACGATTCTATTGGTAAACTCGATCATCCTTCTCGCTTTCTGTGTTGTCCTGCCGTGCCAATTGGGGCCCGGCAGGCAGTGCCGAAGGCGTCCAGATCACCGGCGGGACGCCGGCCGGATCGCCTTAGATCGATCTCTCCGGCATACCCGACGCAGTTTCTTGAACGCGGTGGCCGATTCGGATGGCGGCCTTCCCGCGCCGGGCGGGTGCCGAGGGGGCGCTCTTCAGGAGGCCGAGTGTATCTCTTAGCACAGCACATTCCGTCGAGATTCTCAACACAGAACCTGAGTGACTCGACAGAGTACCGCGGTTTGGCGGAACTAAGTGCGACGGCACAGCCCGGCCTACCGTTGCGGGATACCGGCTTTCGGCCGTGTGTTTACGCGGCGCGCGGGGGCCTGTCCTCTTCGCGGATCGGCTCCATGCGCGGAGGACGCTCGTAGCGCCGGTGATAGATGGCGCGATCCACCGAGACAGCCCCGGCTCCCAGGCGTAACACCGCGGCGCTCAGCACCGCGGCCAGAATGTGGAACTCCACACCGTGACCCGCCTGGGTGCCCTGCCAGTCGAGGAACAGCCCGTGGGGTAAATGCACCAACAGGGCCGCCACCACCATGTTCACCAGCACTCCCAGTGCGGCGATGCGTGTCAGAAAACCGAAAATGAGTCCCAGCCCGCCGAAGAACTCCGCGGCAATCGCCAGAAACGCCAGCACCGATGGAATTCCCATTCCGGTGAAGCCGCTCATGGTGGCGCTGTAGCCGCCGCCGCCCCACCAGCCCAGCATTTTCTGTGCACCGTGGGCGAAGATCACGACCCCCAGCCCCAGCCGGAGCAGCATCGGCAGCCAGTGATTTTCTGTTTTGACCAGAGTGCGAAACATGCTTTGCCCTCGCCCCTCCACTCGCAACTGCCTGGCCGTTGTGCCGCAGCGGCCGCCGCGTATGAAGCTCCCTCACGCTACCCCGCTGCTCCGCGGTGATATTCTGTCGGTTAGTATTCAAAGACCATAGATAAGAAGGAGACACAATGAGAGTCGGCGTATTCACCGCGCTGCTGGCGCAGCTTCCCCTCGATGACGTCCTGAAGAAACTGAAAACACTCGATATTGACACCGTGGAACTGGGTACAGGCAACTACCCCGGCGACCCGCACTGCAAGCTCTCCATGCTCGACAACACCAGCGAGCTGATCGACTTCAAAAAGAAGATCGCCGACCAGGGCTTCACCATCAGCGCGCTGTCCTGCCACGGCAACCCGCTGCACCCCAACCCCGAAATCGCCAAGGCCCACGCGGAAGTGAACCGCAAGACCATCCTGCTGGCCGAGAAACTCGGGGTTCCGGTGGTGAACGATTTCTCCGGCTGCCCCGGCGATTCCGACGGCTCGAAGTATCCCAACTGGGTCACCTGCCCGTGGCCCCCGGACTTCCTGGAGATCCTGAAGTGGCAGTGGGAGACCAAGGTTTTCCCCTTCTGGCGTGAGCGCGCCAAATTCGCCGCCGACCACGGCGTGAAGATCGCCCTCGAGCTGCACCCGGGCTTCGTCGTCCACAGCCCTGAGACGATGCTGAAGCTGCGAGCCGAGTGCGGCCCCACTATCGGCGCCAACTTCGACCCCAGCCACCTGTTCTGGCAGGGCATCGACCCGATCGCTGCCATACGCATCCTGGGCGATGCCATCCACCACGTACACGCCAAGGACACCCAGATCTACAGCGCCAACCTGCCGCTCACCGGCGTGTTGGATACCAAGAACTACACCGAAGAGCGCGGGCGGTCCTGGATTTTCCGCACGGTTGGATACGGACATGGCGCCGAATGGTGGAAGGAGTTCGTCTCCACGCTGCGCATGTTCGGCTACGATTACGTGATGTCGATCGAGCACGAAGACAGCCTCATGTCGGCCGAGGAAGGGCTGACCAAGGCCGTCGCGTTCCTGAACGACCTGGTCATACGGGAAAAGGCGGGCGCTGCCTGGTGGGTGTAACCTGCCGGCTCGCGCTGGCGGCTCTGGTTGCGCTACCTTTGGCGGCGCAGAGCGGCGGGCCCCTCACCCTGAGGGAGCGCGCCGCCCTGCACGCCGGGCGCGTCGTCTCGCCGATGACTGTGCTCTCTTCCGCCGCGGGTGCGGGCATCGGGCAGTGGCGCGCGGAACCAGAGGAATGGGGCGGCGGGATGGCCGGCTATGGGCGCCGCTACGCCTCCTCCCACGGCTATGCCGCCACCCAGAACCTCTTTCAGTTCGGCCTGGGCGCAGCGTTCAATGAGGATCCACGTTACCAGCGCTCGCGGCGCCGCGGTGTCGGCGCCCGCCTCGGCCATGCCATCACCGGCACCGTCCTGGGGCCGGGGCGCGGCCGCGCGCGGGCTTTCCGCTACTCTTTCGCGGGCAGCCACCTGGGCGCCTCGATGCTGGCCAACGCCTGGCATCCCGACAGCTCCAGCAGTTTCGGCGACGGATTGACCCGCGCGGGTATCAACGTGGCGCTGGGGGTGGCCCGCAGCGTGGCACAGGAGTTCTGGCCGGAGATTACGGCCATATTTCGCCTGCGCCCGGCGCGGTCCCATTGAGCCGCAGCACCCGCGCTCCCCAGTTCTCCAACTGCACCACGCTCACCGAGGCCGGGCCGATCTCCAGCCGCTCCAGCAGATCGAGCGGCATCCCCAGCCAGTACATCAGGGCCGCCTTGATCACGTCGCCGTGGCTTACCACGGCTACGCGCGCGCCGGGCCGGTCGCGGCGGACGCGCTCCATCCCCGCCACGGCGCGCGCCTGCACTTCGAGTAATGTCTCGCCGCCCGGTGCGCGCGTCCCGCTGCGGAAACGGTTGAACTCGCCCCACCGCGGGTCGCCTTCGAGTTCCTCGAACGTCATGCCGGTCCAGTCGCCGAAGCGCACCTCCCCAAAGGACTCCTCGATGTGGATCGAGAGACCCAGCCGCCGGGAGATCTGTCCGGCGGTCTCCATGGCGCGGTCGAGCGGGCTGCTGTAGAGCACCTCAACGCGTGCCCCGGCAAGGGCTTCGGCCAAGCGGTCCGCTTCCTGAATGCCGCGCTCGTTAAGGCGCACCCCCGGCAGCCATCCCGCGATCCCCCGGGCCATGTAGTCGTGGGTGGCATGTCGGATGAGCAAAAAGGTGCACATGAGTTTATTTCCGCACGAAAGCGACCCGAGTGGGAAGCGTCCCGGACACCACCCTGCTCGGATGGTCGGGAGCCGGCGCCCGCCGGAGTAAGATTTACACCCGGGCGCCGGCGCGCCGCATGAAACTGGTCATCTTCGGGCTTTCCATCAGTTCGTCATGGGGCAACGGCCACGCGACTCTGTGGCGCGGCCTTGCCGGCGCGCTCGCCAAAAAAGGCCACCGCGTAGTCTTCTTCGAACGCGATGTTCCGTACTACGCCGAGCATCGCGATTACACCGAAATTCCCGGAGGAGAGCTGGTGATCTATCCGGACTGGGCCGGCACGGTGCCGGTTGCCCGTCGCCACCTGCGCGATGCGGACGTCGCGATGGTTACTTCGTATTGTCCGGACGGTATCGCCGCCACCGAAATGGTGCTGGAGTCGCGCGCCCGTCTGAAAACCTTCTACGATCTCGATACCCCCATCACGTTGTCGAACCTCGATGCCGGCCGCGCCGTGGACTACATCGGGCCGAACGGGCTGGCCGGCTTCGACCTGGTGCTCAGCTACACCGGCGGGGCAGCGCTCGCGGAGCTGAAGACCCGGCTGGGCGCGCGGCGCGTGGCGGCGCTCTACGGCAGCGTCGACCCTGAAGTGCACCACCCGGTGCCCCCCAAGGAGGAATACGCGGCCGATCTCTCCTATCTCGGAACCTATTCCGCGGACCGCCAGGAGTCGCTCGAAGAGCTGTTTCTCGAGCCGGCGCGCCGCCGCCCCGATCTCCGCTTCGTGCTCGGCGGCTCTCAATACCCCAAGGAGTTTCCCCGGGTGGAAAACCTGGTCCTCTTCCCCCACATCCCGCCGGCCGAGCATGCGGCCTTTTACTGCTCGTCCAAGTTGACCTTGAGCGTGACCCGCGGCCCCATGGCGCAGATGGGATACTGCCCCTCGGGCCGGTTGTTCGAGGCCTCCGCCTGCGGCGTCCCCATCGTCAGCGACGATTGGGAGGGGCTGGACCACTTCTTCGAGCCGGGGATCGAGATCGTCGTCGCCCGCACCACCGGGCACGTTATGGATGCGCTCGCCCTCGATGATGAGGCGCGCGCGCGCATCGGTAAGGCGGCACGCGAGCGCACCCTGTCGAAACACACCGCCGCGCATCGCGCCGTGGAACTCGAAACCATGTTGCAAGCGGCGCTGAAGCCCGCCGCACTGGGAGGAGGGCGCTAGATGTGGGGCATCATTCCGGCCGCCGGCACAGGAAGCCGAATCCAGCCGCTGGCCTTCTCCAAGGAACTGCTGCCCGTGGGTAGCCGCATCGACGGCGGCACCGAGAGGCCCCGCGCGGTCAGCGAATATCTTGTCGAGCGCATGGTGCTTGCCGGCGCGCGCAAGATCTGTTTCGTCATCTCGCCCGGCAAATCCGACATCCTGGAGTATTACGGCGGCAGCGTCTATTCGGCCGACCTCTGCTACGCCGTGCAGCCGCGCCCGGCGGGACTGTGCGACGCCATCTTCCGCGCGCTGCCGCTTATTCATCCCGATGAACCGGTAGTGGTGGGGCTGCCCGATACCATCTGGTTCCCGGAAGATGCGCTCTGCGCGCTTCCCGGCGGGCGGCTGTCCTTCCTCCTGTTTCCGGTCGAGAGGCCGGAGTTGTTCGACGCCGTACGGACGGACGACAACGGCGAGGTGCTCGAGATCCGGGTGAAGCTGCCGGATGCCGGATGCCGCTGGGTGTGGGGCGCTTTTCGGATGCCCGGCGCCGTGCTGCATGCGCTCCATCGCCTGTGGCTCGAGCGCAACCGCGGCGACGAGTACTTCGGCACCCTGGTGAATGCGTGGCTCGAAGCCGGCGGCAGCGCCGTGGGAGTACGGGCGGGCGATGCCTACGTGGATGTCGGCACGCTCCACGGCTACCGGGAGGCCATCGGGCTGCTCGCCAGGAGCGGACGGCATGACTCCTGACGAGATCCGGGCCCGCCTCGTCACCCTCGGCGAGTGGTTCCACAACATCAGCCTCAACGGCGTCTGGACGGCGCCCGACCACTTCCTGGGCGACTACCCGCGCGTGAAGTGGCGTTGCTTCGAGCACGCCATTCCGGCGGACCTTACCGGCAAGACCGTGCTCGACATCGGCTGCAACGGCGGCTTCTACTCGATCGAGATGAAACGGCGCGGCGCACGCCGGGTGGTGGGCATCGACCCCGACGACGGCTACCTGGCGCAGGCGCGTTTTGCCGCCGAGGTCTGTGGTACTCCCATCGACTTTCGCCGCATGTCGGTCTACGATGTCGCGCGGATCGGCGAGCGCTTCGACCTGGTCCTGTTCACCGGGGTGCTCTACCACCTGCGCTACCCGCTGCTGGCGCTGGACCTGGTGCGGGAACACGTCTGCGGCGGGCTGTTGGTTTTCCAGTCGCTGCTGCGCGGCAGCGCTTCCAGCCGCCACTGGGAGCCGGATTACCCGTTTTCGGAGACCGCAATCTTCGATCAGCCGGACTTCCCGCGCCTGCACTTCGTCGAAAACTGCTACTCGGGCGATCCTACCAACTGGTGGATTCCCAACCGCGCCTGCGCCGAAAGCATGCTGCGCAGTGCCGGTTTCCGCATCCTGGACCATCCCGAAGAGGAGGTCTTCATCTGTGAAATCACGGAGCGTAACTTTCCGGACGAGGAGGTGCCGGAGTGGTTGAGGCGGTGATGTTCTGGAACGAGCCGAACAACCGGTCTCATTGGGACTTCGAAATCGATCCCCAGTGGAGCGCCTATGCGGAACTGGTTCGCACGGCCTCCCAGGCGGTGACCGCGGAAAACCCCGGGCTCACGCGCGTGCTCGGCGGCATCTCCCCCATCGATCCGAAGTTCATCCGTAACATGGACGAGCAGTGCGTCCTGCGCTCTGTCGACGTGGTGGCAGTGCACGGCTTCCCGCTCGACTGGAACCACTGGACCATCCACGAATGGCCGGACAAGCTCGAAGAGATCCAGGCCGTGACGACGCTGCCGGTGTGGGTCTCGGAGGTGGGAGTTTCGACCTTCGGCGCCGAGGAGGTACAGGTCTTCGGCCTCCGTCGCACGGCGGAACTGCTGCTCGGCCGCGCCGAACGGATCCACTGGTACAGCCTCTACGATCTGCCGCGCGCCTGGCCGGCCACCACGCGGCACCGCGAGGCAGAAGGTTCGGCCTACTACCGCCATTTCTACATGGGGCTGCTGCGGGAAGACGGCACCCCCAAGCTGGCGCTCCGGGAGTTCCCCAACTACACCCCAGGGCTGGGTATCTGCCAGTGGTTCCATTTCGAGGACCCGCGGCTGGAAGAGGCCGCGCGCTGGCTCAGGCGGCTGGGCGTGAAGCGCCTCCGCACGGGGTTGAGCTGGGCCGACAGCCTCCGTCCCGGAGCCGAGGCGTGGTTCGATCGCCAGATGTCCGCGCTCGAGGAGTTCGATACCACCGTGACGTTCTGCTTTACGCCGGAGTCGCAAGGGGTGAGGCCGCATCACACCAGCCCGCCCAGGCGCGCGGAGGAGTTCGCCGAGTTCTGCGCGCGAATGGTCCGCCGCTATGCTCGCTGAGCTGAGAACGCGCACGGTGCTGGTCGTCGCAGCGCATCCCGACGATGAAACCATAGGGGCCGGCGGGCTGCTCGCGGAGATGCAGGACGCGGTCGTGGCGCACGTCACCGACGGTTCCCCGCGCAATCCGGCCGACGCGCTGGCAGCCGGGTGCGGGAGTGCTGCCGGCTACGCCGCCCTGCGGCGCGCCGAGATGCTGGCGGCGCTCGCCCTGGCGGGCATAGGCTCGGAACGCACGCGCGCTCTGGGCCTTTGCGACCAGGAAGTCACCGCGCAGGCCACTGAAGCCGCGCGGCGCATCGGTGCGCTGCTGCGGGAAGTGCGGCCGGCCGTGGTTCTTACCCACGCCTACGAGGGCGGCCATCCGGATCACGATGCCGTGGCGCTGGCGGTGCACGCCGCCTGCGCGCTGGTCGAGGCTCCGCCGCGGATGGCCGAGTTCGCCGGCTATCACGGGCTGCGGGGATGGATGGAGCCGGGCGACTTCCTCCCGAGCGGGCCGGAAGCGGTGGCGCTGCGGCTTGCGGCCGAAGCGCGCCGGCGCAAGCAGGCCATGCTGGAGTGCTACGCCAGCCAGCGCGAGACGCTCCGCATCTTCTCTCCGGCGGTAGAGCGCTTCCGCTATGCGCCGCGCTATTGCTTCACCGCGCCGCCGCACCCCGGGGTACTCAACTATGAGCGCTACCCGTGGGGCATGACCGGCGCACGTTTTCGCGAACTGGCGCGTGCGGCCCTGGCGGAGCTGGGGCTGGAGGACGGGTTATGAAGCTCGCGGTGCTGAGCGTGGCCTATCCGTTGGCGCCCGTGGCGCCCGATACGGCGGGCGGCGCTGAACAGGTGCTGGCGATGCTCGATGCCGCACTCGCCGCCGCGGGGCACAGGTCCGTCGTGGTGGCCTGCGAGGGATCGCGCATCGCCGGTAGCCTCGTCGCGGTGCCGCGCGCCGCCGGGCCGATTACGCCGGCCGTGCAGGAGGCCGCGCAGACGCATACTCGCGAAGCCATCGGCCGCGCGCTCGCCGGAGGCGCGTTCGACGCCGTCCACATGCACGGCATCGACTTCCACCGCTACCTGCCGCCGCCGGGAGTGCCGGTGCTCGCCACCCTGCATCTGCCGCCGGCATGGTATCCCCCGGAGGTCTTCTCGCTGGCGCGGCCACATACCTGGCTGCACCCGGTTTCGACGAGCCAGCAAACGCAATGCCCGCCGTGCCGCACGCTGTTGCCCGCTATTCCGAACGGCGTGCCGCTGGAGGCTCCGGCGGTGCGGCGCCGCAACTTCGCCCTGGCGCTGGGCCGCATCTGCCCGGAGAAAGGATTTCACATCGCGCTCGATGCCGCGGCGCGCGCCGGCGTGCCTCTGGTGCTCGCCGGAGAGGTCTTCCCGTACCCCGCGCACCAGGCGTACTACCGCGAGGAGATTGTCCCGCGGCTGCGCGGGCGGCGTTTCCCGGGCCGCGTGCCGCCCGCGCGCAAGCGGCGGCTGCTGGCTGCGGCGCGCTGCCTGGTGGTTCCCAGCCTGGCACCCGAAACCAGCTCCCTGGTTGCCATGGAGGCCCTGGCCTGCGGAACCCCCGTGGTGGCGTTTCCCTCCGGCGCGCTGGCTGAAATTGTTGAGCACGGGCGCACGGGTTTTCTGGTGAACGATGAACGGGAGATGGCGGAGGCCATCGCGGCGGCGCGCTCGATCGACCCCTGCGAGTGCCGTTTGGCCGCCCGATCGCGCTTCTCGGCGGAACGCATGGTGAGCCGCTACCTGGCCCTCTACCGCCGCCTGGAGGTGATGCGCCATGCCGGTTGAACTGGTGGAAACCGTCGAGATCGATGCGGCCGAGTGGGCCGCGCTGTGGGAGCGCTGCCCACAGGCCACGCCCTTTCAGCATCCCGGCTGGATCGAGCCGTGGTGGCGCCACTTGTGGGGCGGCGGGAAGCAGTGGTGGATGGCGCTGCGCGCGGCGGGGCGCCTGGTGGGAGTGGCGCCCCTGTTCGTGTGGGGCGAGCCGCCCTGCGTCTCGCCCGCCGGGGCAGGCATCTCCGATTACCTCGACCTTCTCATCGAGCCGGAACACGCGCGCGAAGGAGCGGCTTGCGTGCTGGAGCACCTGGCGCGGCACCGCGACCGCTGGGAGATCTGCGAATTTCCGGAACTGCGCACCGGCTTTCCGCTCCCCGAGGCGATGCCCGCGGCTATAGTGGCGCGCGTCGAACCTTCTTCGGTATGTCCCGTGGTGCGGCTGCCCGCCGCGCTTTCAAAGCGCCTGTACTACAACCTGCACCGCGCTTCGAACCGCATTGCACGTGCGGGCGGCGTGCTCGAGACAGCATCGCACGACAACCTGGACGAATGGCTCACGGCGCTGTTCCGCCTGCACACCGCGCGCTGGAAGCTGCGGGGCGAACCGGGCGTGCTCGACGATGCGCGGGTGCAGACGTTCCACCGGGAAGCCGCACGCCGCCTGTTGGAGGCCGGTCTGCTGCGCCTGTTCGGTCTGCGCCTGGACGGCGAACCCGCGGCAGTAGTCTACGGCATGGCCGCCAAGGGCCGCTACTACAGCTACCTCGGCGGCTTCGACCCGGCGCACGCGCGCATGAGCCCCGCGACGGTGCTGATCGGCCACGCCATGCACTGCGCCGCCGCCGAGGGGCTGGCGGAGTTCGATTTCCTGCGCGAGCGCGAGGCGTTCAAGTACGAATGGGGCGCGGAGGACCGCAGCAGCCGGCGCCTGGTTCTACGGCACGCATGATCGTCTACCGCGAGCAAAGCCGCCTGACCGAGACCGCTCAAGAACTGGTGCGCATCGACGCTACGCGCGACCCCGTGGAGCGGCTGATCGCCATCGGGGAACTGGAAGCCGGGGTGATGGATGCGCTCTCGCCGGAGTGCGACGGCGATGGCGAAGTGGCCGCGGCGCTGAGGCGTGCGGCGATACGGAACCAGACGCCGCGCGTGGCGGGATTGCCTCGGCGCATCGCGATTTCCGTAACGGAAGGATACCGCTACTATGCGCTCTACCCGGAGATGTACCGCAGGGCGGCGCTGGCCTTCGCGCGGGAACGGCCGGGCCGGGTGGCGGTGGTGGGGATTCGCAGCATCGGGACGAGCCTGAGCGCGGTGGTGGCTGCGGCGCTCGGTGTGGCCGGATGCGAGGTGCGCTCGTGGACGGTGCGGCCGCGCGGCCACCCCTTCGACCGGCGGCTTAGAGCGGCGCCGGAACTCGAGCGGCGCTGGCGCGAGATGGCGGGGTGGACGTTCGCGGTAGTGGACGAAGGACCCGGGTTGAGTGGATCGTCCTTTGCCGCGGTAGCGGAGGCGCTCTCCGCCCTCGGCGTTCCGGACGAGCGCATCGTGTTCTTTCCCAGTTGGGATCCGGAGCCGGCGCAGCTGCTCTCGGAGACGGCGCGGCGCCGCTGGACGCTCCACCGCAAGTACCTGGCGCGTTTCGAGGACCTGGGGTTGTTTCGCGATGCGCGCGACCTGTCGGGCGGGAACTGGCGCGGCGAGGTCTGGAGCGCGGAGCGGGAATATCCCGCGGTACAGCCGCAGCACGAGCGCCGCAAGTACCTGCGCGAGGGGCGGCTGTACAAGTTCGCGGGACTGGGCCGCTATGGAAGGCAGGCATGGGACCGCGCGCGGGCGCTGGCGGCGGCGGGGTTCGCTCCACCGGCGCTCGCACTGGACAACGGCTTTCTGGAGATGCCCTGGGTGGCGGGACAACCGGCGGCGCCCGGCGCCACGCCGGAACTTCTGGAAACTATGGCGCGATACCTCGCCTTCCTGCGCGCGGAGTTCCCCTGCCGGCGCTCTCTATCGCCTGCGCAACTGGCGGAGATGATCCGGGTGAACGTGCTGGAAGGCCTGGGGCCGAAGTGGGCGGACCGACTGGCGCCGCTGGAGGTGGCCGAGGCGCCGGCTTGCGCCATCGACAACCGCATGTTCCCGCACGAATGGCTCCGCACGGCCGCGGGATACGTCAAGACCGACGGCGTGGAGCATCACGACGACCACTTCCTCCCAGGCTGCCAGGACATCGCCTGGGACATCGCCGCGGCCCAGGTGGAGTTCGGCATGAACGCGGCACAGGGCACGGAGTTCGCCCGCCGCTACGCGCAGCTATCCGGCGACGGCACCGTAGCAGCGCGCCTGCCTTTCTACAGGCTGGCGTGGTTGGCTTTCCGGCTGGGCTACAGCGCGATGGCCGCCGCGGCGCTCGCCGGCACGGCGGACGGCGCGCGCTTCGAGCGGCTGCGCAGCCGTTACGCCGCCTTGCTGCGCCAGGCGATGGTGTGCCATGGCTGACTACCAACCCACGGTGTGCGTGGACCTGGATGGCGTGCTGAACGCCTACGAGGGATACCGCGGCAGCGACCACTATCCGCCGCCGAGTCCCGGAGCGCGCGAGTTCCTCCACCGCTTGCGGGAGATGGGCTACCGGGTGGTGGTCCTGACGGTGCGATGGAAGCCGCAGGTCGAGGCGTGGCTAGCGCGCCACGGGCTGGCCGGGTATGTCGACGAAGTGACCGACCGCAAGCCGCCGGCCCACGTCTACGTGGACGACCGCGCGGTCTGCTTCCGCGGTGATTTTGAAGCCGCGCTCGAAGAGATCGCGCGTTTCAAAGCGCACTGGGAGTAGTGCCTAACGCAGTTCCCGGGTTTCGACCTCGTCTTCAACGCCCGGCACGGCGGTGGTTTCGCGGCCGAAGCGGTCGCGCAACGCGGCGATGCCGCACTGCGGGCGAGCCATGGCCACCAGGTCGCGGCGGCGCCGGCGATTCTCCCAGGTGTCGATGCCCATACGGGTGTCGCGCACGCCGAGCATCTGGCTGTCTACCTCGCCGTCGCGGTTGAAGGACCACGCCAGCATGGCGGGCCCGTAGGGGAAGTCGGCGGGGCCGCGGTGGCCGTCGCGGTCCCACACGTGCCAGGTCTTGCCGTAGCTGTTCATCTTGGTCTCGAGGAGCGCGTGCTCCGCCAAGGAAGGCAACCCGGGAGCGGCAAGCTGTCCGGACAGAATCTCGAAGTTGTGAGGATGCCAGTACGAGCGCTCCTCTTCGGGCAGGGCGTTGAAGAGGTCTTCCGAGATGATGTACTCGATGCCCGTGAGGCGGGCGTCGGGACCGTTGCCGTCGAACAGAATGCACTCGGCGAAATCCTCGGTCACCTGGCGGCAGTAGTGGTGCGCCTCCACCTGCATGAGCGGATCCTCCTTCATCGGATGAAACCCGTTCATGTAGGTGTAGAAGCCGCTGAGCGGCGTGCGGCGCTGCAGCAGCATGGCGCCGAGTTCGAGGAGGCGGGTGCGGGCGGTTTTGGGCCTGCCGCGGACGCCGGCGGGAGCGGGGCGCCGCCTGCCGATACCCAGATAGAACGTCGCGGCGCCCGCCGATACGGCGCCGGCGGCAAACCAGGCCAGTCTGTTCATCACACCCTCCAGCCCGATTACAGCACAGGGGCCTGGCGGGGCAGGGTGTGTGCGCGCACGGGCGCGCGCACGGTCCGCGTTCCTGCTAGTCTCTTAGGTTATGCTGCGAACCCTGCTATTGCTTTGGGCGGCGCTTTCCCTCACCGCCGCCGACGGAAAACTGAATATCATCGCCTTCGGCGCCCATCCGGACGACTGCGACATCCGTGCGGGCGGCGTGGCCGCCAAGTACGCGGCCCAGGGGCACCGCGTGAAGTTCGTCGCGGTCACCAACGGGGATGCCGGCCACCAGACGGAGGGCGGCGGCGCCTTGGCGCGAAGGCGGCGCGAGGAGGCTCGGGAGGCCGGCCGCCGCATCGGCATCGTCTACGAGACGCTGGACAACCACGACGGTGAGCTGATCCCCAGCCTGGAAGTGCGGCACCAGGTCATCCGGAAAATCCGGGAGTGGAACGCCGACCTGGTGATGGGACCCCGGCCCAACGACTATCACCCGGACCACCGCTATACCGGAATGCTGCTCCAGGATGCCGCGTACATGGTGGTGGTGCCGAACGTCTGCCCGGACACCCCGCCACTCAGAAAAAACCCGGTCTTCGTCTATTTCCAGGACGGTTTCCGCAAACCGTACCCCTTCGAGCCGACCGTGGCGGTGGGGATCGATGACGTGATCGAGAAGAAGCTCAGCATGCTCGACGCCCACGTTTCCCAGTTCTACGAGTGGCTGCCGTGGGTGGACGGCCGACTCGACTCGGTGCCGAAGGCGCCCGCCGCGCGCCGCGAGTGGCTGCGCAAACAGCGCCTCGGCGGGCGCCCGCTTTCGGCCGACGTTCGGGAGGTCCTGCGGAAGTGGTACGGGCCCGCCGGCGACGCGTTCCGGCATGCCGAGGCGTTCGAACTCTGCGAATATGGCCGGCGGCCCTCGGACGCGGAACTGCGGGTGTTGTTCCCGTTCTTCCCCGCGGCGCAGTAACGGCGGGCGCGCTATGCGCCCGCACGGACGGCGGCGGCGTGGCGGCGGGTCATCTCCTCCAGGATGGAGGGCAGGTCGTGCTCCAGCCGCCACTCGGGGAAGTGGGCGCGCAGCTTCGTGAGGTCTGAGATGTAGCAGATATGGTCGCCCTTGCGGTTGGTGTCCTCGTAGCGGTATTCAAGCGGGTATCCCATGTCGGCGAGCACCGCGATGGTCTCCAGGATGGAGATGCTGTTCGAGCGGCCGCCGCCGAGGTTGTAGACCTCCCCGGCGCGCGGGCGCTGGTAGAACATCAGGAAGAGGCGAGCCACGTCGGCACTGTGGATCTGGTCGCGCACCTGCTTGCCCTTGTAGCCGTAGATGGTGTAGGGGCGTTTGGTAACCGCGCAGTAGGCGATGTACCCAAGGTAGCCGTGAAGTTCCACGGCGGCGTGCTGCGGGCCGGTCAGGCAGCCGCCGCGAAAAATCCCCACGGGCATGCCGAAGTAGCGGCCGAACTCCTGGCATAGCACGTCGGCGGCGACTTTCGAGGCCCCGAAAAGGGAGTGCAGGCAGTTGTCGATGGACATGGACTCGTCCACGCCGTCGCGGCCATCGGCATAGTCGTAGCGCGTCTCCTTCTCGACCAGTGGAAGCTGGTTGGGGCGGTCGCCGTAGACCTTGTTGGTGCTGGTGAAGCAGAAGGGCGACTCGCGGCAGTAGTCCCGGGCGGCAACCAGCAGGTTGAGGGTGCCGGTGGCATTGACGTCGAAATCGTCGTAGGGGATGGACGCAGCCTTGTCATGGGACGGCTGGGCCGCGGTGTGAATCACGAAGTCGGGGCGCTCGGCGGCGAAGAGCTCGCGGACGCCCTGGCGGTCGCGGATGTCCAGGTTGTAGTGCCGATAGCGGGGCCACGCGGCGGCTAACTGCTGAACCACCGGCGCGGTAGTGCCCTTGGCGCCGAAGAACTGCCGGCGCATATCGTTATCGACCCCCACTACCTCCCACCCTTCGGTGGAGAGTGTCTGGACGCATTCCGAACCGATCAATCCCCCGGATCCTGTGACGATAGCCTTCATAATTTCCTCTTTCCTCGTTTATTTTCACCAAACTGCCGAGCCGGCTTGCATTATGTACTTTTAATGACTTTTCTATTGCCGCCAATGCTCTCAGGTGCTATATTGAACTGGAATTGCGTACTAGAACTAACAGTACCGACCAGTAGCGCAGGCCGCCTGGTTTTCGTGTTCACGAGCCCGGCTGCGCTTCGCCGCGCACACTTCGGCCTGTCCCCAAGAGGCTGGGACAGTTAAGTCGCTAATCCGTAAGCCTTGGATTTTCAAAATCTTCGTGAGCATACGTGTGCTCGGTTTCTGGGCTGGCTGTACTTCCCGCTCGATGGCTCCCGTTCCCCCTGCGCCCAGCGACAGACAGTGAAACGAAAGGATAAAATTTGTCAGCACTGGCACAGTTGAGATGGGTGGGCACGGTTTCGGCCCTTCTGCTGTCCGCGGTCGCCGGACAGCAAATGTTGCACGCATCGGCCACGGTGCAACCGAACGCTGCAGTCGAACTCGATATCCGGACTTTTGGGGCGCGTTGCAATGGCGGCGACGATTCGGCCGCTGTGCAGAAGGCGCTGGATGCCCTGCCGAACGGCGGCACGCTGCTGGTTCCGTGCCGGGCAGGCATTGGCGCATCGGGCATTCGGGTTTCCGACAAAACGGGCATCGTGGTGAAAGGTGTCAACGGCGGCGGTTTCCTGGCCGTGGGAGTTCCGCAGTGGCGCGAGCTGTTCCGGCTCCAGCGCTGCAACTCCTGCCGCATCGAGGACCTGGTCATCGAAATCAACAACCGAACCACGGCGGCGCTCGGAATCTACGACGGAAACAATACCACGGTTCAGAACAATACGATCTCGAACCTGATGTGGCCGGCGCAAGCCGCCATCATCGCCACCGGCAACCGGTCCAACCGCTACGTGGGCAACAACATCAGCAACGCGGGGATCAGTTACAATCCCGACGGCTCGATCAACGACGCCACCCGCGGCATCTGGATCGGCAACGAAGGCCCATCCTACTACGAGGATAACGTCCAGGTGCTCGACAACCGCTTCCACAACATCGGCGGCACGGCCATTGTGGTTCACGGGTCGAACGCTGTGATCAGCGGCAACGTGGGCACGAAGCTGACGTGGTCGGGTGTGAAGGTCTGCGCTCAGGCGACGGCAACCGGCACCTCGCGGATCGAGAACAACCAGTTCACGGGGACCGGTGGCAAGGTCAGCGGCGGCGGCATCCAGGTGGCCCAAAACCGGGGCACGCGCGAACAACTCATCATCAAGGGCAACGTGATCGAAGACACCGACGATTCGGCCGTCTACTCGGCGCGCGGCGATTTCCACGGCCAGATCGTAAACAACATCTTCCGGAACAACCGCTATGCGGCTATCACCTTCGTGGGACCGGTGGATGGGGTACTGGTTCAGGGTAATCAGATCTATAACACCAAGTCGGGGACCTGGCATGGCATCCGGATACTGGCGGACCCGGGCCTGGTAATGCGCAACATTCGCATCGAGAGCAACTACATCTGGAACGTCGGGGAGAACGGGATCCATGCCCAGACCTCCGGGGGCGGCCGGATCGAAAACCTCCAGATTGCGGGCAATTCCATTACCGACACCGGCTGGTACGGGGTCTATCTGACGGAATTGAGCGGACCGGCGTTGATGAACGCTTCGGTCAGCGGATGCTTCGCCAACGTCAGCCGCGGAAGCCTGTACGACAACCGGCCGGGGCGGGTACTGCCTGCGCCGGCGGTATCGGGATCCTGCCCGAAACCGGGCGGCGGAGACACCACGGCGCCTTCGGTGAACATCTCCTCTCCCGGCAACGGTTCGGCAGTGAGCGGCGTGGTGACCCTCTCGGCCAGCGCTACCGACAACGTGGGGGTGGCGGGGGTACAGTTCCGGCTGAACGGCACGGCCCTGGGATCGGAAGTGACCAAGGCGCCCTACAACCTGACCTGGAATACCACGACGGTACCGAACGGTGTGTATCAGATCACCGCCGAGGCGCGCGATGCGGCGGGCAACCGCAAGACTTCGTCCGCGGTCTCGGTGACGGTGGCCAACGCGGTGGCCGACACCACTCCTCCCTCGGTCTCGATCACGGCGCCCGCTGCGAACTCCACGGTATCCGGCCAGATCAACGTATCGGCCAACGCCAGCGATAACGTGGGGGTGGTGGGAGTGCAGTTCCTGCTGAACGGTTCGACTTTGGGAGCGGAGAAGAACAGCCCGCCCTACAGCATCTCCTGGGATACCCGGACGGTGTCCAACGGGAAGCACCAGCTCACCGCGATCGCGCGCGACGCGGCGGGGAATCGCAGGACGTCGGCCGCGGTGCAGGTGACGGTGTCGAACTCGTCCTCGGGCGCCTTCGAACCCATCCTGGTCAATGCGGGCGGCGGGGCCTACAAAGACCCGTCCGGCAATACCTGGGCAGCGGACCACGGCTCCACCGGTGGTAACGTTTTCGAGAACCGGGTAAGCATTGCCAATACCAACATTCCGGCGCTCTATCAAATCCTGCGGTGGGCCGATCCCAGCCTGACCTACCGTTTCGAAGTGCCCAATGGGACCTATAATGTCACCCTGAGGTTCGCCGAACTCTACCACAACGATCCGAACCGGCGGGTCTTCAATGTGGACATCAACGGTATCCGGGCGCTGAGCAACTTCGATATCGTGGCGGCCGCGGGTGGGCCGCGGCGGGCGGTGGACCGTACCATTCCGGTGGAGGTCGCCAACGGCCGGATCACCATCGATATGCGGGCGGTTGCGGATTGCCCGCAGGTGAACGCGATCGAGATCCGGCAGAAGGGCAGCCCGCAGCCCGACCCGGGGACGCCGCCGGACGCAGTGGCGATCCGGGTGAATGCCGGGGCAGGCGCTCTGACCGATGCGCAGGGCAATACCTGGGTGGCCGATACCGGCTACCTGAACGGCGAGTCGTCCCACGGCAGCGATTCGGTGAGCAATACCGACAACCCCAACCTCTACCGGACGCTGCGCTGGAACCGCGGGCCCCTGGACTACCGCTACCAGGTGCCCAACGGTACCTACACGGTCCGGCTGAAGTTCGCCGAGATGTATCACCACTCGCCGAATATGCGGGTGTTCCATGTGAATATCAATGGCAGCCGCGTGCTGTCGAACTTCGACATCATCGCGGCGGCCGGAGGCTCCCGGCGGGCCGTGGACCGCGTGTTCACCGTGACCGTGACCGGGGGGCAGATCCATCTCAATTTCACGGCCACCGTGGACTTCCCGCAGGTGAACGCCATCGAGATCCTGCAGCAAGGCGTGGAGACTCCGGCGCCACCGCCGCCCGATCCGAAAACGCTCATCCGGGTGAATGCCGGGGCCAGCTCCATTACGGACAACTCGGGCCACACCTGGGCCGCCGATACCGGATTCCTGAACGGCCAGGCATTCCATGGCAGCGGCACGGTCGGCAACACCGACAACCCGGAGATCTACCGGACGCTGCGGTGGAGCCCCGGCCCGCTGGATTACCGGTTCAATATGCCCAACGGGACCTACACGGTGCGGCTGAAGTTTGCCGAAATGTTCCACGGATCGCCCAACATGCGGGTGTTCCACGTGAACGCCAACGGCCAGCGGGTGCTGTCGAACTTCGACATCGTGGCTGCGGCGGGGGGCAACCGGCGGGCCGTGGACCGGGTGTTCACGGTGAACGTGACCAACGGCCAGCTCCATCTGAACTTCGTGGCCACCGCGGATTGCCCGCAAGTTAACGCCATTGAAATCGTACAATAGGGGCTCTTTGGCACTTATGGCCGAGTGAGACTGCGCTCCCGCCGCCCCTGGTTCGGCGCCGGCGGGAGCGCGTTTTTTGTTCCCCACGGATGTAGTCTTCTATTCCCCACGGATATAAAGAACCCAGTCGCGGTCGTCGGGGGCGATGAAAGTGGGCCCGCCGCCGGCCGACCGGGTGCGGCCGTCTCGAGGGTTGAACCATACGGCGCTGTAGGCCGCGGGCAGGCCCCTGACGGTCGTGCCGCCGCCTGAAATCAGGTAGATGATGTACTCGCGGCCGGGCCTCGCATAAGCCCAGCCATGGGTTACCAAACCGTCCGAGGGACGCATCCCCGCCAGGTCTACATCCAACTCCTCCAGGAAAGTGCGCAGGTAGCCGAGATAGCGCATGCCGTCGGCGGCATCCCGGGAGTCGAGGACTGCGGGGGAGGCAAGTTCCAGGTGGAACAGGTTGATGTGGGCGCCGGCGGTGAGGGCGGCCCAGGCCCGGCGGCGGCGGGTATCGGGATCGCCGGGGTAGATGCAGTCGTTGTCGGCCAGGAGCGGCAGGTTCCATCCGTAGGCCCCCACCAGCAGCGAGTGGACCTGAACGGGGTCCCAGACGCACTGCCCGGGGACGAACTGGTGGCCGGGAAGATCGCGCGGCATCACCAGCCGCACCGGGAGGCCTCGGGACTGCTCGTAAGCGGTCAGAAAGTCGGCCAGACGCAGTTCCCAATCGGTGCGGCCGGTCTGATTGCCGATCTCCCAGACGATGTTGGGCAGGTCTCCCATGGTGTCCACCAGCTTGCGGATCAGCGCCTGGTGATAGGCGAAGACGGGATGCGTTTCGCTCATCCAGGCGGTGTGGTCGGCGGCATCGATGCCGTTGATGTTGTTTTCGGCCCGATAGAAGTCGAACTGCATCCCCCAAATCCTGCCGGGGCCGTTGACTTCCACGATGGTGTCGTGATTGTGCCAGAGGTCCGTGATAGAGATCTGCAGGACGATGCCCTTCGAAAGGGCGTACTCGGCGACCGAGCGCCAGTAATCGAAGTACGTCCGATTGAAGCGGGTGAGATCGAACTTCGGGCGGCCGTCGGCGGCGAGGCCGGGGCCGGTACGCTCGTACACCGTCATGGCATCGCCGTACGGCTGCCCCATGTTGAATACCGCGCGCATGTAGTTGATCCGGTTTTCGGCCAGCCGGTCCAGGAGGTCCCGATAAAAGTTGGCGTAGTCGGTCTGATCGCTGGTCAAAGCGCCGTTGGCGGGATAGTAGCCCACGGGGTACCAGGTAGCGCCGTTCCAGTAGAGGCGGCGCCCATCGGCGGGGTGGATGCGGGGCGGACCGTCTTCGGCAACAAAATCCGGGGTCTCGATGGCAGCCTCGGCGGAGTAGGCCGAGAGCCCGCCGAAGGTTTCGGCGCGGACGCGGTAGCTGTAGCGGGTAGCGGGTGCGAGCCCGCGGTCGTGGAAACTGCCGGCTTGGGCGGGCACGCTGGCTACCTGTAGCCAGGAGCCCGAGGGCGACCGGCGCTCCACCAGGATGGCGCCGGCCGCGCCGGTGGTGGACCACTCCAGACGCACCCTGCCGTCCGGGAGATGGGCGGCTCGAAGTCCGTCGGGCGCGGGCGGCTGGGGCAGAGTGTCCACCGCCACCGGCGGCGAGTAGCGGGTGTAGCCCGCGGCGGTCTCCAGGCGCAGCCGGTAGTAGTACTTCGTCGAGGGTGCCACAGAGGCGTCCAGGTAGGTGGTCCGCTCAGCCGGCAGGACAGCGATTTCGCGATATGGGTCCGCGGCGCCGGTGGCGCGCTCCAGGTGGGCGCTAAGGACCGGCTCCGGCAGTGGACCGGGCCATGCCAGCATCACGCGGCCGCGCTCCCTGGAGACTTCGATCCGGCCCGGCGGTTCGGGCAGGCGGTTGCCTGTAGCGGTGACCGCCAGGGTGACACCGGGCTGCGACCGCATCCCGCCAACTTCGACCGATAGAAAGACGTGGCTGCCCGAAACAGCTTCATAAGGAACCCGCGCGTTGACTTGGAAGATAGCGTTGCCCATGCCGGGCGCGGGCCCGGCGTACTCCACCCTGGCCTCTGCGCCGCCGATCAAGACCTTCACCGGGGGTGCGGAGGCTTCGCCGGCCGGGGCGGGGGCAGACCGGCCCAGTCCGGTTAGGTAGAAAGCCACCACGGTGCCCGGCGCGGCCGGCGCATCCGGCGTATTCACCGTGCCATCTTCGTTCCATGCGACGACGGCGCCGCGGCCGGAGGCGTCCAGCGTGAAGACCCCCGGGGACACCGCGGCAGTGGGGATCACGAAGGGCGTCGAAAGCAGGCCCTGGTACTCGGCCTGCACGGTGACCGCGCCCGGCGGAAGCGGATTGGGCGCCACCGCCGAGACCTGATGGTTCGAGGTGTAGACCAGTGTCGCCGGGGTGCCGTTGAATAGAACCCGCGTGCCGGCCACGGCTTGTTTCTGTTTGCCGTCCCGTGTGGGCGTTGCTTCCACCAGTTCCCGCGGGCCTAGATTTTCGCCCCATAACACAACCATGGTTCCCGGCGCGACGGCCGAGGGTTCGCAACTCGCGGCGTTGGTAACGGCCGCGATGCGCGGAGACTGCCCGGCCCGAGCGGCGGGGACCAGCAGCAGTGCAATAGATAACGAAAGACAGTAAAGGCAGTCTTGAAGTAATGTATCTCTCATCAGTGGCGCGTTAGAGCGGCTTGCCGGCAGGTCCGGGCAGGCCGCGGCAGTCGTGGGACCCGCTTGCGGTAAAAGCCCGCAGCGGAGTCTCTAATTTCGTGCTCGAATGTACAGGACCCAGTCGTTCGTGTCGGGCGCGGTGAAGACCGGCCCGGCGCCGGCCGTTTGAGTGCGGCCGGAGCGGGGATCGAACCACACCGCGTCGTAGGCGCCAGGCAGACCGCTTACGGTTGTGCTGCCGCCCGTAATCAAATAGATGATGTATTCGCGGCCGGGTTGCGCATAAGCCCAGCCATTGCTCACCAGGTTGTCGGAGGGGCGCATCCCCAACAGGTTCACGCCCATTTCGTCCACAAAGGTGCGCAGGTAACCGAGGTAACGCATGCCGTCGAGAGCGTCCTGGGAGTCGAGAACCCCGGACCTGCCGAGTTCGAAATGAAACAGGCTGATGTGGGCGCCGGCGGTGAAGGCGGCCCAGGCACGGCGCCTGCGGGCGTCGGCATTGCCGGCGTCGATGCAGTCGTTATCGGTGATCAGCGGCACGTTCCGCGAGTAATCGGCCACCAGCCCGGTATGGACCTCGACGGGGTCGGCGACGCATTGCCCAGGGACCAGTTGATGGCCCGGCAGATCGCGCGGTATGACCAGCCGCACGGGCAGGCCGCGGGACCGCTCGTACTCGGTGAGAAAATCGGCCATGCGCTCTTCCCAATCGGTGCGGCCGGTTTCGTTGCCGATCTCCCAGACGATGTTGGGCAGGTCCCCCATGGTGTCCACCAGCTTGCGGACCAGGGCCTGGTGATATCCGAACACGGGGTGGTCCGCGTTCATCCACTCCGTATGGTTGGCGGTGGAAACGCCGTTGATGTTATTCTCGCCATAATAGAAGTCGTATTTCATGCCCCAGGTCCTGGCGGGGCTATTCTCCTGCACGATCATGTCGCGGTTGTGCCATAGATCGTAGATGCAAAGCTGGAGGACGATGCCTTTGCTATAGGCGTAGACGGCCACGGCGCGCCAGTAATCGAAGTAAGTCTGGTTGAAGCGGGTAAGATCGAACTTCGGCCGCCCGTCGGCGGCAAGGCCGGGGCCGGTGCGCTGGTAGACCGTCATGGAGTCGCCGTACGGCTGCCCCATGGTAAAGACGGCGCGCATGTAATCGATCTTGTTGTCGGCCAGGCGATCCAGAAGTCTTCTGTAGAAATTCGCGTAATCGTACTGGTCGCTGGTCAGCGCGCCGACGGCGGGGTAGTATCCCACGGGATACCACATGCCGCCGTTCCAGCGCAGGCGCCGGGATTCGGCGGGGTGGATCGAGGGCGGGCCGGCGGCAGCCTTGAAGGCCGGGGTTCGCACCGAAGCTTCGGCATAGGCGGAAAGGGCGCCCCCGGCTTCGGAGCGTACGCGGTAGGTGTAGACAGTTCCTGGAGTGAGCCCTCGATTCCGGTAGGACCCGGCGGAGCGGGGGACGGTGGCAATCTCCCGCCAGTTGCCTGAGGGCGTTTTCCGTTCGATGCGCATCGTGCCGGGCTCACCGGTGGCGGACCACTCCAGTTTCACCTCCGAGTGCGACCCGGCGACGGCGCGAAAATCCGCGGGAGCGGGCGCCTGCGGGGGAGTGCTCGCGGGTACGGCTCCCGAGGGGCCGGTGAAGCCCGCGGCGGTCTCAAAGCGCGCACGGTAATAGTAAGTCGCTGAGGGCGCCACAGAGGTGTCGGCATAAGAGGGGTCGGTGGTGGGCAGCACGGCGATTTCGGTAAAGCCGTCCGACGGCGACGTGCTGCGCTCCAGCCGCACGTGCAGCGCGTCTTCGGGGACGGGACCGGAGAGCGCCACCTCCACGCGGCCGGGCTCCGGGACGGAGACCGCGGGTGGCGCGGGCGGGGCAGGCAGCGCCTGCGGGGTGCCGGTAACCGCCACCGTTACGCCGTGCTGCGCCTCCGTGCCTCCCACCTGAACGGAAAGAAAGGCGTGGCCGCCCGAAGGGGCATCCGGGGGCACCTGAACCCGAATCCGCGAGACGCCGGGGACCATGAGGGGAGCGGCTACGGCTTCGACGACGGCGGCTTCGGCGCCGCCGATGGCGACGGCGACCGGCTGGGCGACCGCGCGCCATGCACCCCGGGCGGCGCCGCCGGCTGTTTCGAGAGGTTCGGTCTGGCCGGCTCCGGTGATATAGAAGATCAGCTCCGAGTTGGCGGCCGCCGGTTCGTCCGGCGCATTGATGGCGCCGCTCTCGTTCAGAGCGACGGCGCCGCCGCGTCCGGAAGCGTCGAGGGTGAAGATGCCCGGGCTGGTTGGAACCACCGGAACCACGAAAGGCTCCGAGAGGCCCTGGTACTCGGCGCGCACCGTGACCGGGGATCCCGGGGACAGGGAAACGGGTGTTACGGCGGCCACCTGGGTGGCGGAAGCATAGAGCAGCGGCGCCGGAGTATCGTTAAAGTACACGCGGGTGCCCGCCAGGGTATCGGCCAGCAGTCCGTCCTCCCCGGGGACCGCGCTCTCCAGTTCGTCGGGGCCCAGGCGTTCGCCCCATACGATCACCAGGGTGCCGGGCGAGATGACGCTGGCCTCGTAGCTGGCGGAGTTGGCCACCGCTGTGATCACCGGTGGCTGAGCCGCGGCCGCGCCGGTTAGCAGCATGGCCGCGACCAGGGGAGCAGGGCGGAACGGTGTCCTTTGCTTTTTCATCGTGTCGTCCTCTCTAAGTGCCGGTCGTAGCCCGGTGCGGGACCGGCACGGGGTGATACCAGGAGGGTAAATAAGTTACTTTGCGCGACATGCGCTATTTACAATCCAAGCTCCACTGTGCCACTCTGAATCTACCGGGTTATCGACATGCACTCGATGGGATATCTCGCTGTTGCCTCTTTCGCCGCCATGCTGCTGGCGCCGTACGGAGCGGCGCAGACCTCGAAGCAGGGAAGTCCGGGATTTGAACTGAACATCCGGTCGTTCGGCGCGGTATGCGACGGCAGCGACGACGGACCCGCGGTGCAGGCGGCGCTGGAGGCGCTGCCGGACAACGCCACTTTGCTGGTCCCCTGCAAGGCTGCCATCGGTCCTTCGGAACTGTTGCTGCGCGACCGCCGCGGTGTCACGGTGATGGGGACCCAAGGCGGGGGATTTCAGGCGCTGGCGCCGAATCACAACCGCATCCTGTTGCGCCTCAACTCCTGCCACGGCTGCACGGTCGCGGATCTCGCCATCGACGGCGGTAATGTCGGGGTGGCCGCCATTGCCCTGGAGCGCTGCGTGGAAACCGTTGTGCGCAATAACACCATCACCGATATCGGCTACCCGGCGCACGCCGCCATCCTCGGGTGGGGCAACCGCGACAATCTCTACACCGGGAACCTGATCGCCAACACCGGCATTCTGTACAACGCGGAGGGCGAGATCGTCAACGCCACGCGCGGCATCTGGCTCGGCAACGAGAAACGCGAATTCTACGAATGGCGCCCGCGGGTGCTGGACAACCGGCTGCATCATATCGGGGGCACCGCGATCGTGGTGCACGCGTATTCGGCCGTGGTGGAGCGCAACGTGGGGGAGAACCTGCTGTGGTCGGGGATCAAAGTGGTGGCGCCCGCCGATGCGCGCGGCACGACGCGGCTGGCGGACAACCGATTTCAGGGCACCGGCGGCAGCCGGTACAGCGGCGGCGGCATCCAGTTGGGTTCCGAGTTGGGCAACGCCGAAACCATCGTGGTGGAGAACAATATACTCGACGGGGATATCGAATCCGGCATCTACGCCGCCCGCGGGCCGGTAACCGGCCGGTTTGTGAACAACACCATCCGTAACACACTCCAGGCAGGCATTTCGTTGTTGTGCGAAACCAGGGACCTGCTGGTGCAGGGTAACCGGATCGAGCGTGGAGATGCCGGCAAGCAGGGGATTCGACTGATAGCGGACCGCGGGGTGGAGATCCGTGGAGTGGAGATCACGGGCAACCAGATCCGCGGCAGGGTGGAGAACGGCATCCTCATCCTGACCAACGGCGGCAGCGTGGATGGCGTATCGATTCATTCCAACACCCTGGCGGACAACGCCTGGTACGGCGTGTTCATGGAAGAGAAGGCCGGCGCGAACGCCATCCGCAATATCGAGCTGGGCCCCAACTGCTACCAGCGCAACGGCCGTGGAGCGCTGGGCGACGGGCGTCCGCACAAGGCCGAGCAGCCTCCCTCGGTTTGCCCCGCGCCGGCGGTACCCTGAAACGCGGCAGCTCATGCCGCCGCCGCCCTCGCCAATCCGGCCAGCCCGCGCATGGCCCGTGCGGGCACTTCGGTGAACCGCCGCCGGCGAAGGGCGCGCACCGCGGAGCCGCAGTAGGTGCGCGCGCTGCGCAGGAAGGCCTTGCGGAAGGCAGCCCGCAGTTCAGGCTCGGGCCAGACCTTTCTGGCGGCGCGGTAAACCGCGTCGTACTGGTAGCAGAGGCGGTCCGCCCGCAGGTGGTCGGAACTGAGGCCGCCTTCGTTCCGGCGATAATAGGCGATCTCCGAGAGGAAATAGCCTACCTCCCACCGGCGCGCCACGCGGAACCAAAGCTCCCAGTCCTCGCCCCAGGTGAGGCTTTCGTCGAACCCCCCGGCGTCCTCCCACGCCGCGATGCGGAAAACGGTGCCGGTGGAAGCCATCGGCGGCACCCAGCCGAGCACGAAGCGCGCCGCATCGAGTCCCGAGAGTTGGCGGTACCGTTCCGGATCGATCTCCGGGTCCGGTGGCAGGCCGTCGGGATCGAGGTAGTCCCGCGGTCCGATGCCGGAGTAGAGGCCGCTGACGACACCCAGCCGGCTCTCGGCCGCGAAACGCGCCTGGGCGTGGCGGATGTGACCCGTTCGCAGAATGTCGTCGCCGTCCAGCCGGACCACAAACGGCGTACGAACGTGGCGGAAGGCGCGGTTCAGATTGACCCCCACCACGGGAATGCGCTCCTCGGTTTCGAGTACGCAAATGCGGCCCGGGTAACGATCGCGGCAGTGGTGCGCGACTTCCAGCGTGTTGTCCTGGCTGCCGTGCTCCGCCACCAGGATTTCCTCGGCGGGCGAGCGTAGGGCGCTCGCCAGAGCAACCGGAAGATACTGCCCGCAGTTAAAGGCGGGAATGACAACCGTGATAGCAGAGCGTTTCATAGTTCGATGGTTAACCCAGGCCTTACACTATCCTCCGCCCCTGATAGATGAACAGCCGGTTGGCAACACACGCCCACTTGGAGGGGAACTCCCGGACGCATTCGAAGCCGTGGGAGGCAAACCATGCTTCCAACTCCGCGGGACTGGAGTTCGCACGAGCCAGGCAGTCCTGGTTGAACTCGCAGAGCACGGCGCGTAACCCGCCGGCGCGCGCCGTCCGTTCCGCTCCCCGCAGGAATGCCGACTCGTGGCCCTCGATGTCGGCCTTGAGCAGGTCGATGCGCTCCAGGCCGGCCGTTTCAAGCGCACGATCGAGGGTTGTCGAGGGGACGCTGACCGCGGTCATGCCTTCGCAATAAGGGATCGCGCTGGCGTTGTGATTCCCCCGTGATTCCGGCGGGATGTACAGCGTGAGGCCGCCCTCCTGGTCGCTCAGGGCTACATTGTGGCAAGCAGTCCAGAACACGTGATTCCAGGCCATAGCGGTCTTGAGCCGGTGGAAAGCATAGGGGGCCGGTTCGAAGGCCAGTACCCGTCCGGACTCCCTCACCAAAGATGCCGCCAGCCAGGTGTAGTACCCCACGTTCGCTCCTACATCGACGAACGTCATGCCGGGTTTCAGAAAGGATTTCACAAACCTGGTTTCAGCGGGTTCGAAGATGCCGGTGTAGATGTCCCTTTGGATGACATCGCTGAGATCTAGCGGCACGCGCAGGCCAAAGATTGTGGCGCAGCGCTCCCCACGTGGAGGGACCAGGCGGGCGGCCAGTCTGGGTTTGCCTCGAAAATAGGGCGTGTTCCTGAGGAGATAGGTCAGAGAGGACTGAAGCATTGGGTTCCTACACAAGCGGATTGCGGACTCGCAAATTAGAACTGGAAATAGAGAAATGGCGACTTTTCGCCGCCGTAGATGCGGATAATACAGCCGATCAACAGGGCGGCCATGGCCCACGCCGGGGCCGGCTGCCAGCGGTGGCGCAGTTCGAATGTGTTGGGGCCGAAGTGCGCGAAGGCCGCGCAGACCGCCAGGACCGCCACCAGCAGGCCCGTCCCCACGGGCGACACGCCCGCGTGCGGCACCAGCATGCGGCCCAGCAGCACCAGCGCGTGCGAAAACGTTTCGGCGCGGAAGAAAGTCCACCCTACAATCACCAGGAAGAACATGCCGGCGCGCTGGACCAGGGTGGGCAGCCGGTCCCAGCCCGCCCCGAAGCGGCGATAGAGAGCCAGCAGGAGGCCGTGATAGGCGCCCCAGATGACGAAGGTCCACGCCGCGCCGTGCCAGAGGCCGCCGAGCAGCATGGTGATCATGAGGTTGCGATAGGTCTTGCGCTCTCCGTCGCGGTTGCCGCCCAACGAAATGTAAAGGTAATCGCGCAGGCAGCGGGAGAGCGAAATGTGCCAGCGGCGCCAGAAGTCCGAGGGATTCAGCGCCTTGTAGGGCGAGTTGAAGTTCTGGGGAATGTGCATCCCGAACATCAGGCCGAGACCCACGGCCATGTTGCTGTACCCGGCGAAATCGAAGTAGAGCTGATAGGTATAGCCCAGCATCGAGAGCCATGCCCCGGCGGAGGAAAGGGCGGCGGGGTCCTTCAGGGCGGGGTCGATGATGGCGGCCACGGTGTCGGCCAGCAGAACCTTTTGTACCATGCCGAAGATGAAAAACGACCAGCCGGCATCGAGGCCTTCGGCGCGGTCCTTGGCGTCGATGCCATCGAGATCCTCCTGCAACTCGCGGAAGCGCACGATGGGACCGGCCACCAACTGGGAGAACAGCGAAACATAGCAGGCGAACTCGAAGAAGTTGCGCGTGGGCTTGATCACGCCGCGGTAGGAATCCACGATGTACGTGATGGTGTGGAAGGTGTAGAAGGAGATGCCTACCGGGAGGATGATATTCAGGGTCCGGAGGGGCTCGGCGCCGGTCCAGCCGAGCACCGAGTTGGCGATCCCGATACCGAAGTTGACGTACTTGAACCAGCCCAGCAGCAGCAGATCGACCGTGACGGGCACCACGACCAACAGCTTGCGATGGCGGGGGTCCGCTCCCCAGCGCAGGAACCCGAGGCCGGCCAGATAGCTCACCAGGGTGGAGAAGGCCATCAGGAGGCAGAACGCCGGGTTCCAGTAGCCGTAGAAGACATAGCCGGTGAAGGCAAGCCAGACGTAACGGGCGTTCTTCGTGCGCAGCGACCAGAAGACGAAGTAGGTCACCGGCAGGAAAGCGAAGAGGAAAATGCCGCTGTTGAAGAGCATGGGATCAGTGGGGAAGTTGAGCGCTGAGCGGCGCGGGCGAGGGCGCCGGGCGGGAGTTTCTCAGGGTTTCGGCCACCGCGCGGCTGAGGCGCTCGACGCCCAGCGCGTTCCAGTGGTGGTCTTCACGGAAGTAGAACAGGCGGCCTCGGGCAAGCTCGGCGGGCGCTTCGCGGGCCAACACGGAAAGGCCGTTAACAACCGTCAGGCCGCGCGCGCGCAGGTGGCGTTCCAGGCGGTTGAGCAGCGGGTCGGGCTGCGCGGGACGGCCCAGCAGCGGGCCGTAGACGGACATCTTTTCGGGCACCAGCAGCACCAGCATACCGATGCCGCGGTCGGCCAGGCGGTCGCGCCACCAGGCGATGTATTCGGCACGGCGGCGTACTTCGTCCTCGGGGAGGACGGTCTCCACGCGCTCCAGGTCGTCGCGGCGCGTGAGCAGCGGCCGGCCGTCGGGGAGAGTGAAGCGGAGCACGCTTTCGCGGTAAACGTTGGGCAGCAGGCGATCGTCGGAGATCGACTTGAACAGGCGCACGCAGAGGACGTTCAGCGGGGAGATGCGCAGCCAGGTGGCGGTCACCAGGACGGCGTAATCGACCGAGCGCTTCAGGCGAACAAAGCGGTCGCCGAGCACCGCGGTGCCGGCGCGGTCGAGGGCGGTGGGGCGAAACCAGTCGAGGGTATGGCCGTTGGGTTCCAGGTGAACGTAGACGGCCAGGCGCGGGCGCGCACCAAGCTGCTCTATGAGCCGGTCGATATCTTCGGGCACTTCGGGATCTTCATGGAAACGTGCGGCGTCGTAGACGTTGACGTTGAGCTTCCGGGAGAGCACCACCGGGAAGATCTCCTCGTCGGAGAGACCGGCGCCCCAGGTGAAGGAGAAGCCGCGGAAGGTCATGATTTCAGGCGGCGCGCCGGGTGCGGCGGCGGGAGTGTAGCGGAAGCCCAGAGGATCCGTCGTGAAGGTGGACGGCGGCCGGGTCTCGGTGCGCGGATAATTGCCGGTAAGCGCCTCGTCGCCCTCGAAGTACGAGGAGCGGATACGCTGGTCGGGCAAAAAAGGCGCGTACGCGGGGAACCACCGGCGGGCGATCTGAAAATCCCGAAAGGGGAACCACGTCAGCGGGACGAACCGCAGGCCGAGGTCCACAAGCACCCACAAAACGACACAGCGCGGGGCGATCCAGCCCAGGCGGCGCCATGCACGCGGACGTTCGCCGGAGATCGAAGCCGGGACGGGATCTGGCGCGGGAGCGGTCATCGGATTCTCAGGCGTGGGGCGAGGCCGCCATGGCACGGAAATCGTGCCGCGGGGCGAACCTCGCGTCGAGTGTTCTGCGCGCGGTCTCCAGCAGCGGGCCGGCGGCCCCCGGCTCGATACCGCAATCGATGTCGCGCGCCACGTGAATGTAACCCGTGTCGGCCAGCGGGAGATGCATGGCCCAGCAGCGCGCAGGCTCGAGTTCCTGGAAGCAGTGGCGGAAGAACTTGCCGGCCACGAAGAGCCGAACTTCGGCGAAACCGAGCCGGCCGCAGGCATCGCGCAGTTCGGCCCAGCAATCCTCCACGGTGGTGGCCGCCGATAGCGACTGCTCGAAGGTAGCCAGTTGCAGCTCGGATTCGAGGATGCGGCGGATGCCCTGGAACAAGACCCGCCGGGCGACGGAGAACTCCATGTACTTCAGGCGGCTGATAGCGAACCAGGCCGCGGCGCAGAACAGCACCACCAGCAGGCCGCCGAATCGCACCACCGCCACACTCTGCAGGAGAGAGAAGATGGCGGCCACGCCGGAGGCGCCGTAGAGGACGAAGGTGACGCGGCGCGGCGTGAGGCCCTTATCGAGCAGGCGGTGGTGAATGTGGGCGCGGTCCGCGCCGAAAATGGGGCGCAGCCGGATAACGCGGCGGAGGATGGCCAGGCTGGTATCCAGCAGCGGCAGCGAGAGGGCCATCAAAGGTGCGGTCATCCCCAGCGCGGTGGCCGATTTCTGGCTCCAGATGACGCCGAAGCAGCCCAGCATGAAGCCGATGGTGAGGCTGCCGCAGTCGCCCAGAAAGATGGAGGC
>JAWLGN010000226.1:0-8933 GCA_041685075.1 Bryobacteraceae bacterium | reverse complement strand
GAAGACCTTCCGGGAGCTGTACTTCCCCTATTACAAGCGCATCAACGACTGGGTGCACCGGCACACGCCGTGGCGGACATTCAAGCATTCCTGCGGGGCCGTGGAAAGGTTCATTCCCTCATTCATCGAGGCGGGTTTCGACGTGTTGAACCCGGTGCAATGCTCGGCGGCGGGGATGGATGCGCGGCAGTTGAAGGAGCGCTACGGGGATCGCCTGACGTTCTGGGGCGGCGGGGTGGATACGCAGAAGACGCTGCCGTTCGGGAGTCCGGAGGAGGTGCGGAGGGAGGTGCTGGAGCGGTGCGAGATCTTCTCGCGCGGCGGCGGGTTCGTTTTCAACACGATTCACAACGTGCAGGCGCGTACTCCGCTTGGGAATATAATAGCGATGGTAGAAGCCGTCCACGAGTTTGACCGGGCCGGAGGCGCGGGAGCGAGGCATTCATGAGCGATTATCAGAAATTGTACGATGCCGTGTTAGACGGCGACGCCAAGACGGCGGTCGCGGTCACGCAAGAGGCGCTGGCGGCAGGCGCCGATCCGTTGGAGCTGGTGACCAGGTACATGGTGCCGGCGATGGACGAAGTGGGGCGGCGCTTCGAGTGCGAGGAGTACTTTGTTCCGGAACTGCTGATTTCGGCGCGGGCCATGAAGGGCGCGCTGGAGCTGATCCGGCCGCTGCTGGCGGCGCGGGGCGACCAGCCGGCGGGCCGGGTGGCGATCGGAACGGTGAAGGGCGATCTGCACGACATCGGGAAGAACCTGGTGGGCTCGATGCTGGAAGGCGGCGGGTTCGAGGTGATGGACCTGGGCGCCGACGTGGCGCCGGACAAGTTCGTGAAGGCGGTGGAGGAGCGCGGCGCGAACATCGTGTGCCTTTCGGCGCTGCTGACCGTAACGATGCCGGCGATGAAAACCACCATCGACGCGCTGGAGGCGGCGGGCGTGCGGAACAAAGTCAAAGTACTGGTAGGCGGCGCGCCGGTAACACCGCAGTACGCCAACGAAATCGGCGCAGACGGATACGGCGAAAACGCCATAGCGGCCGTGGCACTGGCGCGGCAGATGGTGGGGCAGACTGCCGAGGCATGATCCCGGAGGGGGCGCCGGCGGGTCTGGTATAATCGGCTATCCCCAGGAGGACATCGTGCCGGCTCCGTATCCAGTTCCCGCCGATTTCGCCGCCCTGGTCCACGACCTGCGGCAGCCGCTGAGCACCATTGAAACCTGCGCTTGCCTGCTGCGCATGGTACTTCACGGCGAGACAGACGAGCGCGTTTTCGAGAACCTGGACCGCATCGAGCGGCAGGTAGCGGAAGCCCACAGCATCCTGCGGGAGGCGGTGCGCGCGCGCGCTCACGAAGCCGCCCGCAGCCCCCTGACGAACTCGACCAAGGCGGCCGGGGCGTAGTCCGGCGGGCTGGCGTAGAAGCGCGGCCGCGCCTCCCAGATTTCCCGCGGTATCTCCCAAGGGGGCGCGTCCAGGCCGCGGTCGATCACCACGAAAGCGTCGGCGCGGTGGAGGTGCCGCCGGGCGGAGCGCTTGAGTTCGCGGCAGGCGAAGTCGAGCACCACCAGGTAGAGGTCCGGCGCGAGATACTCCACGATGGCGTTGGATTCGATGAGGGTGTGGTGCGCGCGGATTTCGCCAATAGCGGGGAGGGCCTGCTGAAGGCAGCCGGGTTGGACGCGCAGCCAGAAAGCGCGGCGGGCGCCGGCGGCAAGGTAGCGGCCGGTGTCGCGGGGACCCGGTTGGCGCTCTTCCTCGAGCAGCCAGGGAGCAGGCGGGGCGGCGTGGTGGCTGATCTTGAGCGCGGTCCAGTTGTAGCCGGGGAGGGCGCGGATGAGGCCCGCGGCGACGGCGGTCTTCCCTACCCCCCTGGCGTGGCCGCCAACGACGAGCAGCATGTTGCGCTCAGCGGTTTTCCAGCTCGGCGAGGCGGCGCTTCAGCTCGGCGAGTTCGCGGCGCATGTCGGGCAGGCGGGCGAGGTTGGCGAGCTGCTCGAGGTGCTGTTTCAGGGGGCGCGCCGGGGTGCCCCAGACCACCTGGCCGCCGTGCACGATCTTGGAGCTGAGCACGCCCGAGCCCGACCCCAGAACGGCGCGGGACTCGATGCGGGCCTTATCGCCGATGCCCACCTGGCCGCCGATGACGGCGTAGTCCTCCACCACGACGCCGCCCGAGAAGCCTGTCTGGGCGGCTACCACGACGTGGCGGCCGATGCGGCAGTTGTGGGCTACGTGGACCATGTTGTCGAGCTTGGTGCCCTCCCCGATGACGGTGGCGCCCAGGGCGGCGCGGTCGACGCAGGAGTTGGCGCCGATCTCGACGAAGTAGCCGATTTCGACGCGGCCCACCTGGGGGAACTTTTCGTAGTGGTCGCCGGCCATGACGAAGCCGAAGCCGTCGGCGCCGATGACGCAGCCGGAGTGGAGGATGGCGCCGCGGCCGATGTCCACGTTGTCGTAGATGGTGACGTTGGGATGGAGCACGCAGCCGTCACCCAAGGTGACGCGCTTGCCGATGACGCAGCCGGCGCCGATGCTGGTGGAGACGCCCAGGCGGGTGTAGTCGCCGATCGTCACGTGGGGCCCGATGGCGCAGAGTGCGCCGACCCGGACCTCGGCGCCCAGCACGGCGGTGGGATGGATGCCGGGCTTCAGCTCCGTGGTGGGGTGGAAGCGGCTCACCGCGCGGGCGAAGGCGGTGCGGGGTTCGGTGGCCCGGATCACGGTGCGGCAGGAGGGGTTGGGAAAATCCGCGGGAACGATAAGGCAGCCGGCGGCGGAGGCATCGGCCATCGCGGCCGCCTTGCGATTGCCGACGAAAGAGACGTCGCCGGCTCCCGCGGTTTCGAGCGGAGCCACGCCCGAGAGTTCCTTCTCGCCGTCGCCCTCATAAGTGGCGCCCAGCCAATCGGCCAGTTCGCGTACACGCATGCAGTTATGATAAAGAATTCGCAGCCATCATGCCTATCGATCCCTCCGCGGTAGTGGCGCCCACGGCTCGCGTCGACGCGGGCGCGCGCATCGGACCGGGCGTGCACATCGGGGAGTTCTGCGTCGTGGAAAGCGACGTCGAGATCGGCGCCTGCACGGTGCTGGAGCCCTACGTCTACGTGAAGCGCTGGACCACCCTGGGAGAGCGAAACGAGATCTCCGCCGGCACGGTGCTGGGGACCGATCCGCTGGATAAGGCCTTCACGGGCGCGCGCAGCTACCTGCGGATCGGCAACGGAAACCGCATCCGGGAGCACTATACGATCTCGCGCGGCACGCAGCCGGAGAGCGCCACAGAGATCGGCGACGGCAACTACATCATGACCTCGGGGCACATCGCGCACAACTGCAGGATCGGCAACGAGACGGTGATCTGCAGTTGCGCGCTGGTGGCGGGGTACGTGGAGATCGAGGACCAGGCCTTCGTTTCGGGCGGAGTGGCGATCCACCAGTTTTCGAAGGTGGGGCGGCTGGCGATGATCGCCGGGGGCACGCGGGTGAACCTGGACGCGCCGCCGTTTTTCACTTACTCGGGTCTGTACGTGGAGCCGGCGGGACTGAACGTGGTGGGGATGAAGCGCGCGGGCTTCGATGCGGCGCAGATCGGGGCGCTGAAGCGGGCCTACAGGGTGCTGTACCGCTCGGGGTTGAGGCTGGAGGAGGCGCTGGCGCGGCTGGAGGAGGGGGAGCCGACGGCCGAGGTGCGGCACCTGGTGGAGTTCATCCGGCGGTCCGAGCGGGGCATCTGCCGGCCGGGGCGGCGCCGGTATCTTGCGGCAGCACCGGAAGTTAAAGAGTAAGTTCCCCAGGTACAAACACTTATGCCGCTTCCCGCTTGACGCGGGAAGGTGCGGATTTTTACAATCGAAATCGTACGGCCGCTCACGTTCGTCCACCGTTTTCTCCACTCACATCACCGCCGGAAGACAGGGGTTCATGCACCGCCAGGTTTGGCAAATGGTGCGGCCATTTGGCCGCGAATACAGGATTTTTGTCGCTGGAGTGGCCCTGCGACAGGGGCTGCTGGTGGCCGGCGGATTTTCACTGGTTTGGGCGCTGCGGTTGTGCACCGAACATCGCGAGATCCCGGAATGGGCTTTCGTGGCGGCCTTCCTGCTGTTCGACGCCGGCTACCTGGGCTTCGACCTGGGGCTGAACCGGCGGTTCTCCTCGCGCATCAGCTTTCCGTTGTTCGGGCACCTGCGCGGCACGGCGCTGGCTAAGGTGCTGCGGATGCCGCTCGAATGGCACCAGCGGAAAAGTTCCGGGACGCTGGTGGGAGAGGTGAACAACGGGGTCGGCAAGGTGACCCAGACGGTGGAGAGCCTGAGCCGCGAGCTGTGCCCGGCGCTGATCCAGACCGGGTTCAGCATGGTTCCCCTGGTGATGTTCACTCCCCGGACGACGCCGGCGGTGTTGGGCGCGCTGGGAGTGTTCATGTGGCTAACGCTGAAGGAGAACCGGCGCCGGCGCCCGCACGCGCGACGGAGGTATCAGAACTACGCGCGGGACTTCGGTCTGTTCGCGGAGAGCGTGGAGGCGGTGCAGCCGCTGGTGCAGTACGGACAGACGGGACGCGTGCTGGGCGACTACCGCGCGCTGCAAGAGGATATCGTTCGGGAAGGGCTGGCGGAGGCGCGGCTGGCGGCGCGCTACGGATGGTGGCGCAACATGGTGGTGTCGGCGGCCAAGCGCGGCTGCCAGGGCTACTGGTTCTGGCAATACCGCGAGGGGACGCTGGACCCCGCGCTGCTGATGTACCTGAACATGCTCACCGAGCAGTTGCTGGCCTCCTTCAGCGGCTACGCCTCGCTGCTGGAGCGGCTCTACGACGGGCTGGAACCGACGCGCAGCCTGGTACGGATGCTCGAGGAGAAGCCCTCGATCGCCGACCGCCCGGACGCCGCGCCGGCTCCGGCGGAGGCGCCGCCGGGGATTCGGATCGACAACGTCGGTTTCGGATACGGCAACGGGCGCCGCGTGCTGGACGGCTTCACGCTGCACGTGGAGCCGGGGAAGGTGCTGGGAATCGTGGGCCGGTCGGGCTGCGGGAAGACCACGCTGCACAACCTGCTGTCGCGCATGTACGACGTGGAAGAGGGCGGCGTGTTGGTGTGCGGCAAGGACGTACGGGAGTGGCCGCTCGAGGAGTTGCGGGGCAGGTTCGCCTACGTCTCGCAGAACGGCGGAATCTTCTTCTCCGGGATGCGGCTGGTGGACGCCATCCGGATCACGCGCCCGGAGGCGAGCTTCGGCGAGGTGGTGCGGGCGGCCGAGGTAGCGGCCATCCACGACGACATCCTGCGGATGCCGGAGCAGTACGGGACGCGCATCGGGCAGGGCGGGCTGACGCTGTCGAAGGGACAGCAGCAGCGGGTGGCGCTGGCGCAGGCGGTGATTGCGCTGGACCAGCGGCGCAGGATCCTGGTGCTCGATGAATTCACCAGCGCGCTCGATTCGGAGACCGAGGCGCGGGTGCTGGAAAACCTGGAGCCGTACCTGGAGGGGCGCACCGCCATCATCATCGCGCACCGGCTCTCCACGGTGCGGAAGCTGGCGCATCGCATCGTGGTGTTCGGCCCTGGGGGCATCCTCGAACAGGGCACGCACGCGGAACTGGTGCGGCGGGGCGGCTGGTACGCGGAGATGGCCCGGCTGCAAGCCACCTGCGAGAGCGAAGCGGCGGAGCCGGAGCTGGCTATCAGCGCGTAGCCCCCGGCGGCGAAAGCGAATACCATGACAGCATGAGCGAGACCGAAAAGCCTGCCATGGCGGCGCCGGGAGACCTGGCGCCGGGGCGCAGCGCCGGGGCGATCTCCTCGGGAGCGATCTCGCTGGACTGGGCGCTGGGGGGCGGCTTTCCCTGCGGTCGCATCACGGAGTTGTACGGGCCGGAGGCGAGCGGCAAGACCACCATCGCGCTGCACGCGGCGGCGGAGGCGCAGCGGCGGGGCGGCACCGCGGCTTTCCTGGACGCCGACCACGCGCTGGACACGAACTACGCGCAGGCGCTGGGAGTGACGCCGGAGCGGTTGTTGCTGTCGCGCCCGGAGTGCGGGGAGCAGGCGCTGGAGATGGCGCTGCAACTGGCGGCCTCGCGCGCGGTGGAGATGGTGGTGGTGGACTCGGCGGCGGCGCTGGCGCCCCGGCTGGAACTCGAGGGCGGGCCGGCGGAGAACAGCACGGGGATGCAGCAGCGCATGCTGGAGCAGGGGTTGCGCAAGCTCGCGGCGGCGGCCGCGCGCACGGGCTGCTGCTTGCTGTTCGTCAACCAGTTGCGGGGGCGCGGGCCGGCGGGCGGGATGGAGACGACCGCGGGCGGTCCCTCGCTGCGGCTGCATGCGGCGCTGCGCGCGGAGGTGCGGCCGGTGGAGCGCATCGAGGGCGGCATCCGGGTGCGGGTGCGGGTCGTGAAGAACCGCCTGGCGCCGCCCTATCGTGAAGCATCTTTCATGATCCGGTATGGAAGCGGGATCGCGCGCGAAGAGGACCTGCTGGCATGCGCGGCGCGCTGCGGTCTCACATCGCCGGATGCCGATCCAGCGTCGCGGAAGGCGCTTCAACGGGCCACGCGCCGCGCCCTGGGCCTTGTAACCCGCGATTGACAGGCTCCCGAAGCCCACGATATACAAAAAACCCTTGAAAAACGCGGTTTTCAAGCGCATTTCTCTTTACATCGAAAACCACCTTCCCGTATCATTGAATCGATCAGACGGGCTGCTCGCGTGAGTAGTCCGCCTTCCTGTTCGATGGTGATGTTGCGCAGGACAGATGGAGAAGCTACCTGCGAAAGTCCGGTAACAAGGACGGGAGGATCACAAGGAGATTTATGGCCAATCAGAGAATGACGCAGACTCAGTTGGTGAGAACCATTGCTGAGAACTGCGAAGTGAATAACAAAACCGCCCGCCAGATGCTGGATTGCCTCTCCAGCCTCGCGGTGAGCGAAGTAAAAAAGAACGGGGTGTTCGTGCTGCCCGGCCTGGGACGGTTGGTGCGCGTGGACCGGAAGGCGCGCATGGGCCGGAACCCGGCGACGGGCGAGTCGATCAAGATCCCGGCTAAGAAGGTGGTGAAGTTCCGGGTGGCGAAGGCCGCCAAAGACGCCATCGTTCCGCCGAAGAAGAAATAAACGGGCGCGCCAGCGTCCCCCACCGGAAGCCCCGCGGCCTGTCAGTGCCTCGCGGGGTTTTTGTTTGTCAGGACGCCGGCGCGTCAGACCGGGATTTCCTTGAAGAGGGTTGCGGCGCCCTCCGAAGGGAGCGGGAGGTTGCGGCGGATGGAATCTTCAAGCGCGCCGAGGGAAGCGCGAGTGAGGAAGTACGCCGCCGCGGCAACCACCGGCGCCACCGCGGCGGTAACGGCGGGGGAGCGAAAGACCAGCAGGATCTGGAGCCCGGCGGCAATCGCCATTCCGATGCCGCCCAGGATGATGAGTGGCAGGACGGCGGCGCCGCGCGTGGCGTCGAACTGCTGGCTGAAGGGCGCGGCCTTGATCATCCGCAGATCCAGCGCCAGGTAGAGGGAGCTGACGGCGGCGCTATAGGCGGCGAACAGCCCGGCGTGCCACAGGCCCCAGGGCCAGGCGAGGAGCAGGAAGACGGCCGCGTGCAGAACGATCAAGGGGAACCATAACGCCGCATAGACGCCCCGGGCGAAGGGAGCAAAGGCGCGCGGCGGAACCAGCAGGAAAATCCAGGCGCCCTTGTAGCCGGTGCCATACGCCAGAAAACTGCAGATCATAAAGAGCAGGAAGCCGACGAGGTGGGGCAGCAGGTGCGCCGGCGAGAGCCGGGTGACGAAGGGGTCCGCCCGCCAGGCGCCCCAGAGGAGGGGCGCCTGCCCGAGGACCAGGAACGCGACCATGAAGAGCACCTGGCGGCGGAACTGAAAATCGCGGCGGGCCATTTGGCAGACGAAGGCGCAGCCGGCGCGGGCGGCCTGTCCTCCGAAGAAGCGGGCGGCCAGGGCGGCCGGGAGCGAGCGGCGAGGCGGCGCCGCTTTGGCCGGGCGCCCGGCGGCTCCGGCGGCGATGCGCAGCAGGTAGTCGGCCGAGAGCGAGCGGATACCCATCGCCACCAAGGCCACCGCACCGGCTCCCAGCAGGGCGTACAACCCGCCCCGGAGAGCCGGCTGCGCGGGCAGCCAATCCATCACGTTGACCGCGGCGAGGGCCTTCCGCAGAGGCTGCCAGCAGATCATACCCAGGAAGGGAATGGCGGCGGCGAACTGCGCGGCTCCCTTCAGCCGTTCGGCCGGCATCAGCCGGATGATCCAGCCGTAGAAGGAGCAGCAGAGCATGGCGGCCACAATGCCGACGGCAAAGGCGGCAGCCAGGTGAATGGCTGGATAGAACCAGGGAGTTGATTCCGAGATCAGGGCGACGGCCGCCGGGATGGCGTTGAGCGCGGGCACCAGGTAGAGAACGATGCTGCCCAGGTGGGTCAGTTTTGCGGCCGTGTGGGTGGGGGAGTCCACCGGCTGGTGCGCCAGCGCCAGGCTTTCGACCGGGTTGACCAGGCTGTTGCCGGCCTCCAGGAGCAGCACGGTGAGCACAATGAAGGCGGTGAAGAGCAGAAAGGCCGCCAGGTACGTTGCCGGAGGCATGCGTCCGACCAGGACCACGCTGATGAGGGCGGTCATGGCCGCGTAGATCCAGACCATGACCCGCAGGGCCACCTGGTTTCTGCCCAGCTCTTCGAGGACCTCGCCGCGGTCGCTCAGCTCGCCGAACAGATCGACGAGCAGCCAGTAGCGGCGGGGGTGGATGCCGCATCGGCGGAGCCATGCGGACGCGCGCGGGCCGCGGAGGATACGGCGCACCGTTGCATGAAGCGCCTTCATCATCGCAGCGCCGCGAGTATCCGGGCGACGCCGGGGTCCTGGCCATCGGAGCCGGTCAAGGTGCGGAAGACGCCTTCGAGCGTGGATT
>JAWLGN010000225.1:0-8963 GCA_041685075.1 Bryobacteraceae bacterium | reverse complement strand
GCCTGAGAGTCCCCATGCGCGATAGGTCATCCGCAGGGTGGGATAGCTGTAGACCCACACCGGCTCTTCGGACTTCCGCCACTCGCCCGGTCCTTCATACCGCACCCCTTGCAGCCGGTAACCGGTCACGAGGTCCAACGCCGGCAGGGCGCCGGCCATCAGCAACAGCAGCGCGAGGATGCGTGACATAACGGGACTACGCCAGCTCCGGCACGACCATCCATCGGAGCACGCCGTCGGAGTGCGGCCCGGGGCGTTCGACATCGATGGCCAGCATACAGGCGGTGGTGACGCGGATGCGCAGCGTGGGGGCGTCGAGCAGCAGGGCGGCCAGGCCGCTCAGCAGCGGCTCGTGCGCGGCAATCAGCACCGGGCCGCCCGGGGCGCGGGCGCGGATGTCGTCCCAGGCATCGAAGGGCGAAGCGTCCGGCAGAAGCGCCACGGAACGCTCGATGGGGCCGCGGTAGCGGAGTACGCGCGCGGCAATCTCGGCAGACTGCGCGGCGCGCAGGAACGTGCTGCTGATCATCAACTCCGGCTCCGCGCCGGCCGCGCGGGCGCGCTCGGCCACGCGCTCCACGTCGAGCGCACCTTCGGGCGTCAGTTCGCGTGCGGAGTCGGAAATACCCGGCCGGCCGCTGTGTGCCGTGCCGTGGCGTAAGAGATAGAGTTCCATCAGCTCACCATGGGCGGCCGCCAGGCCGCGATGCGCGCCTCCAGCGCCGCCTCGACCGCGGCGGTGTCTGCTTCGCCGGCCAGGTTGTGCAGCTCGTGCGGATCGCGCTCCAAGTCGTAGAGTTCCCGGTTGCCTCGGTCGTACTGGTTCAGCTTCCACCGGCGGGTCCGGATGGTGCGGATGGGATTCACCCACTTCTGCTTGGCGTAGTATTCGAGGAAGACCGCATCCGGCGCCGCGCTTCGGGTCAGATCGCGCCCGCCGCCGGGCGCACCGGGCCAGCGCAGGCCTGCCAGCGACGCCAGCGTCGGGGCCACATCGGCCGAGGTGGCCAGGTCCGTGCGTTCCCCTCCCCGCAGGCCGGGCGCCCGGATGATGAGCGGCACCCGGATGTTCTCCTCGTACATGAACGGCCCTTTGAAGGGAAGGCCGTGTTCGCCCAGCGCGTCGCCGTGATCAGAGGTGTAGACCACCACGGTGGATTCGAGGTCCGGCACGGCATCGAGCACCGTGCCCAGGTGCGCGTCCACCGTCTCGACGAGCCGAAGATAGTAACCGCGGTAGCGCAGCCAGTCGCGCGGGTTGTAGTGGCGGGTAATCCTGCCCTGGTCGCGATCCACGTAGGCCTGCTGCTCTGCGGGCTTGCCCTTCAGGTCTTCCAAACCGCTGGCCGGCGGCCGCACGCCTTCGCGCAGAGGCGCCTCGCGCAGCCGGTTAATTCGGTAGATATCGTGCGGGTTCAAGACCGAAACCCAGGCCAGCCACGGGCCGCGCCGGCCGCGGATCCACTCGGCCGCCTCCTGGGCGATGCGCTCGTCTCCCGTCTCTACGCCCGTGGTATCGAAGCCGTACGGCGCGCGGTCCGGCCCCCCGCCCAGGTGCCATTTCCCGAAATAACCCGTGCTGTAGCCCGCGGCTTTGAAGACGCTGCCTGCGGTCGGGAGCGTTGCCGGCAGCGGTTTGCCGAGCGACGTTCTATCCACGTTGGTGAGGACGCCGGTGCGGTGCGGCGGCAGGCCCGTAAGCAACGACGAGCGCGCGGCCGAGCACTGCGGCGTGTTGCAGAACGCGTGGGTGAAACGCAGGGCGCCGCGCTCGATGCGGCGGCGGTTGGGCAGCTCCGCCGGGCCGGGCAGCAGCGCGGACTCCTGGTCCGAAAAGAACACCAGCACGTTGGGCGGCTTCGGCGCGGCAGGCGCCAGCCCCGCCGCCAGCAGTTCCCTGCGGGTAAGCGCCATTAATGAGAGGATACCAGCATGGGAGAGGCGCGCAGCTTATAGACCACGTACTCGGGGTTTTCGTAGACCGGTACGCGATTCTCGAGGCGGTTCTCGCGCCGCAGCACCATGTAGTCGATGCCCAGCGGGCCGTAGCGCGAGACGTTCCAGGTGCGGAACCTTCCCTGGTTGGCGGCCTGCCAGCGTTTCCACCACTCCTCGCCGAGCTGCCGCAGGTAGTTCACCTGGCCGCCGCCCTTCCAGTCGACGTAGATGGCGCGCAGGGCCTCGGTGCGGAAGACCCCGGGCACACCGTCGTAGCGCGAGTCGGCGAAGAGGAACACGGCGTCCTGGTGCGTCTCGGCGCGCGCCCACGCCGAGAGCGCCGCCAGTTCCGGGGTGTGGAGGCGCGGATAGTTGCGGACGCGCCCGAGCGTGGGAACGGCGAAGAAGCCGGCTAACGCCGTCACGGCGAGCAGCGCGGGCGCCCAGCGGCGCTTCAATGCATCGGCGCGCACAGCGCAAACCGCCAGCGCAACCAGGCCCGCCACCACGGCGATGCGGTTCCACGACGGCACCTCCAGCAGCCGCGTATTCACCGGCAGCAGGTAGGGCGGCGCCAGCCATAGCAGCGCGGCCGGCCAGCGGCCCTGCGCGGCGGCCCGCACACCCGCCACCGCCGCCAGCAACAACGCCGCCGTCACCACGAACAACAGCGCGCGGGCCGGCTGGAACTGCGGGATGAGCGCCCACTTCATGCGCTCCAGCAGCAGCCAGGAGACCGGCACGCTGAGCAGCCCGACGAGCGGCATGCCCGCCAGGAAGAAGCGCAGATCCAGCGACATTTTGGCGCGCAGGCGCCACCAGGCCAGCGCCCCTATGGCCGCCAGCGCCAGGTAGTGCGGCATCCAGGTGCGCGCCCAGGTGGATACCCAGACGTAGGAGGCGCGCAGGCGCTGCAATTGCTCCTGCTCCTCCGGCAGCCGGTGGAAGAAGAGCTGCGCCTCGCTTGCGCCCGCCTGCTGGCGCGAGGCGGCCAGCAGCAGCAGCGACGCTGCCAGCAGCGGCACTAAGGCATACAGGCGGCGGCGCATCGCCTCCGGCCGCGAGGGCCACAGCGCCAGGCAGAAATAGACGCCCCAGAACGGATAGACCGTGGGGGGGTGCAGCAGAAAAGCCGCCGCGCCGGCTACCCCCGCCCAGGCATGCCGCCCGTGCGCCACCAGCCCGACTGCCAGAAACAGCAGCGGCACGGCGAAGGCGCGCGGCGCCGGCTCGTACTCGAAGGTGAGGACCGTCGGCCCCCCGACCACCGCCCCCAGCGACAGGATGGCGGCCACCAGCAGCGCCGGCCCAACGGCCAGGCCGAGCGCGGTAGCCACCAGGTACAGCCCCCAGATACCCAAAGCGCGGGTGAGGATCTGCACCGCCCCCAGCACTTCGCGGAAGCCCAGTCCGGTCCACTCGCGAAGCGCCAGCGCCATTTCGTCGTACACGGTGAAGCTCACGTGGGGCCGCTCCACCAGCATGTCGTTGCGCAGCACCCCGGGGTCGCGGAGGTGCTCCAGAATCGCCGCGTAGATCTGGGTGTCCTGCTGGATCCAGGTGTGGCCGGGAAACTGGAAAAAGCCGAGCAGCGTCAGCACTGCGATGGCCGCAGCGAGGGGGAGATGTTTCATTGGGGAGGGGTCTTCTCCAGTTGCCGTTTCGCCCAGACGCGGGCGGGATTCAGCTCGAGCGAGCGGGTGAAGGCGCGGCGGGCTTCAGGGTTGCGGTTCTCTTTCCGCAGTGCCAGCCCCAGCCAGAACCAGGCGTCGGCCGAGGCGGCATCGAGTTCGATGGCTTTGCGAATGTCGGCGATGGCCTGCTCCGTGCCGCCGCCGAAGGCCGGGGGCAGGTAATAGTTGCCCACGCCGCGCGCCAGCCACGCGGCCGATGAGCGGGGATCGAGTTCCAGGGCTTTCGCGATGGCTTCGCGGGCGCGCTTGCCGTAGCGCAGGCCGGCGAGCACATTGGCCGGCACCACCTGCCCGCAAAGCGTGCCTAGCACCCGGTGATACTCGGCCGTGGCGGGCTCGAGCGCCAGGGCGCGCTCGGCGGCACGAATGCCGGCTTCGGCGGCGCTGCGCGCCTTGGCCCGGTCGCGCAGTTCCAGCGCCACTTCCGCCAGGTAGGAGGAGGCCAGCGCCGCGCGGTACTGTTTCCCGGCATCGGAGGGCGCCTGTCCGGCAGCGGCCGAGAGCCTGGCGACGATGGCTTCCAGCGCTGCCAGATCCTGCCGGTCGCGCGCGGCTTCCAGTTCTCCGCCCCATGCCGCGCCCGTCAAGGCCAGCAGGCATATCAGCCCCATTCGCATCAAGCTCCATTGTAGTGTAGCGGCCATCTCCTACAGGTCCGCCACGCGCCGGTCCGCCACCAGGTAGTACACCGCCAGCCCGATCAGCAGCACCCCGTTCACCGCCAGCACCAGCGGAGCCGTCAACAGCGGCACCAGCCAGCCTGTAGTGAGGTTGCCCAGCGGCATGCCCCCGCGGAAGGCCACGTTGTAGACGCTCATCACCCGGCCGCGCATCTCGTTGCTGGTATTCAACTGCACCAGCGAGGTGATGGTGGCGGATACGGCCATCAGCGCCACACCGGCCAGGAACAGCAGCGCGCAGCTCACGAGCAGCGTGGTCGAGACGGCGAAACCCGCGATGGCCGCGCCGAGCACGATGGCCATCAACAGCGCCGCCCGCCCCTTGTTCCGCAGGTGCCCCATTCCCGCCACCAGCAGGGCGCCCGCCACCGAGCCGGCCCCGGAACAGGACAGGAAAATCGTGAAGGTGGTGGGGCCGTGGTGAAACACATCCCGGGCAAAAACCGGCAGGAAGGTGACCAGCGGGATGGCCAGCGCCGCCATCGCGAAGGCCAGAAAGATCAGCGCGGTCATGCCGGCCTGCCGGCGGATGAATCGCAATCCCTGCCGCATGCTGCCCAGCACCGTATCCGCCGTGGGTTTCGGTACAAAACGGACCGTCAGCAGCAGCAGCGTGATAATTACCGCCACGAAGGAAACGCCGTTCAGCGCGAAGCACCACACCGCCCCGAGCTGCGTCAGCGCCAGTCCGCCCAGCACCGGGCCGATCACCCGCGCCAGGTTGTACTGAATGGAGTTGAGCGCGATGGCGTTGTGCAGATCGTCGTCCTTCACCAGCATGGGAACCAGCGCCATGTAGGCCGGACCGCCGAAGGCCTGCGCCAGCCCCACGATGAAAGAGAGCGCCAGGATGTGCCAGACCTCCACCAGTTCCAGGGCGATCAGCAGGGCCAGCAGAAAGGCGCAGGACATCTGCACAAACTGCGATCCCAGCAGGATGCGCCGGCGGTCGACACGGTCGGCCAGCACGCCGCCGAACAGCGAGAACAGGAAGATGGGGATTTCCCCCAGAAAGGCGTCCAGCCCCAGCAGAAAGGGGGAGCCGGAAATCGAGAGCACCAACCAGCTCTGGGCCACCTTCTGCATCCAGGTGCCCACGCTCGAAGTACACGCCCCCAGCCAGAGCAGCCGGTACTCGCGGTACCCGAACGCCTTGAAAACCTGACGAATCACTGGCTTACGGCAAAGGACGGGGACGGGCGATGAGGTGCAGGTAGTTCCCGTCGAGATCGGTGAAGAACAGCAGCCTGTTGTCCCCTAGTTGGATAGGCTCGCCGACGATGGTAACCCCCAGTTCCTTCAGACGGCGGCAGCCGGCCTCGAAATCGTCCACCGTTACGGCCAGGTGCCGGAGACCCGGATCCTTCAGGTTCTGCGGGATGCGCTCTCCGGCGGCCGGAATGATTTCCAGCATGGCGCCGTTGGGGGCCTTGACAAAATAATTCCCCTCGTACTCGAAGTTGATGACAAATTGCAGGTTATCGACATACCACCGCGCCAGGCGGCGGGGATCCGGCGAGGCGATGGCGGTATGCTCGAGTCCTGTGAACATACGTGGGATTTTAACACCCGGCCGCCATGGGGGCCGCTTTTTTGCGGGTGCAACCCCGAAGCCGGATCATGCGTTAGTTAAGTAGCGGAGGAAATCCGCTGGGAATAGGCGTATAGTGTAGGTATCAGGAGTTTGGCCATGAAAAGATTCGTCGTTTTGCCCGTAACGGTATTGGCCGCACTCAGCCTGCTGGTCCCCGGTTCCCTGGCCAAGGACAAGAAACCTAAGAAAAAGGACCCGGAACAGATCGGCAACCGCGACGTAGGGAAGGGGTTGAACTTCTACTCGCTGGAAAAGGAAATTGCGCTGGGCAAGCAGTTGGCCCAGGAGGTTGAGCGCGAGGCGAAGGTGGTAGACGACCCCATCATCGCGGAGTACGTCAACCGCGTGGGCCAGAACCTGGTGCGGAACTCGGACGCCAAGGTGCCGTTCACCATCAAGGTGCTCGATTCCGAGGAGGTGAACGCGTTCGCCTTGCCCGGAGGGTTTTTCTTCGTCAACTCGGGGCTCATCATGAAAGCCGAGACGGAGGCCGAGTTGGCGGGCGTGATGGCGCACGAAATCGCGCACGTGGCGGCGCGCCACGGCACGCGGCAGGCTTCGCGCGGCACCCTCATCAACTACGCCAGCATCCCCCTGATCTTCATGGGCGGATGGACGGGATACGCCATCCGGCAGGGCGCCGGGCTGGCCATCCCTCTGGGGTTCCTGAACTTCTCCCGCTCCTTCGAGCGCGAGGCCGACAGCCTGGGCCTGCAATACCTCTACAAGGCCGGCTACGACCCCAATGCGTTCGTGGACTTCTTCGAGAAGATCCAGTCCATGGAGAAGAAGAAACCCGGCACCATCTCGAAGGTTTTCGCCACGCACCCCATGACGGACGATCGCATCGAAGCGTCCCAGAAGGACATCGAGCAGATGCTGGCCCCCCGTCCGGAGTACGTGGTCACGACCTCGGAGTTCAACCAGGTGAAGGCGCGGCTGATGGCCATGCATAACCGCCGCAAGGTGGACAAGGAGGAAGATCCCAACCGGCCGCGGCTGCGGCGCGCGCCCGGAACGGGTACCGGTCCCATCGGTGCGGAGGACGGCGAAAAGCCCAGAGCCGATGAGGGCGAGCGGCCCACGCTGAAGCGCCGGCCGTAGTCCACCCCGTAGTTTACGAACGGTCTCAAAGGCCGCCTTTCCGGTGAATCCCGGCAAGGCGGCCTTTTTTGTTCTACAATCGCTTCTCGTGAGAACTCGCGTGGAAAGCGGCGGTGGCCGGCGGGCGGCGCCGGTGCGGGCGGCGTTCGCAGCGGCCGTTCTGCTGTGCGCCTGGTTCTTGGGGGCCGCGGGCGAGACGGGCGAAGGCTCGCTGCGCGTCGAGCTGGACGCCCCGGCGATGGTCTGCATCACCTCGCTCGCCGACGGCACCTGGCGCGTCCCTCCGGACGGCCGCACGGCGCCGCCGGCAACCAAAGTGGAGGACTTCTACGACCCTCCGGCCTGGAAGTCGGGCACCCCGGGGCCCCTCCGCCTGACCAACGGCAGCCCCCGTGGCTCGTTCCGCTCCGGCATCTATGAAGGCCGCTCGAGCGTTCCTTTCTGGCAGGAAGCGGCGGCGTACTTCGTGCCAGGCGGGTTCTCCATCCGGTTGCCCGCCGGGCGCTGGCGCCTGGCGGTGGCCCGGGGGCTGGAGTATCTGCCGCACTTCGAGGAGTTCCAGGTGTCCGCGGGCGAAAGCCTCACCCGCCGCATCGCCCTGCGTCGCTGGGTGGACATGCCGCGGCGCGGCTGGTACTCCGGCGATGGCCACGTGCACCACCCGCGCACGCGGCCCGAGGACAACCAGTTCCTCCTCACCTGGGCCATGGCCGAAGATGTGCACGTGCTGAACATCCTCCGCATGGGCGACCTGCGGCGCACCTATTTCGAGCAGGCCGGCTACGGGAAGGAGGCGCGCGTGGTCCGCGGCGACTATGCGCTGGTCTCCGGGCAGGAGGATCCGCGCACCGATATCGGCGGCCAGGGCCACACCATCGCACTGAACATCACGGCGCCCGTGCGGGACACCAGCCGCTATCGCCTCTACGACGATATGTTCGACGGCGTGCACCGGCAGGGCGGGCTGGTGGGCTACGCGCACAAGGCCTGGGCGCCGGAGTGGTACGCCAAGGAGCGGCCCAACGCGCCGGTCACCTGGGACTCCAGCATCAACGTGCCGCGCGGCAAGATCGACTTCTTCGAAATCCTGCAGTTCCGCAAGCTCGGAGTGAAGGACTTCTACGACTTCGTCAACCTGGGCTACCGCCTGACCGCGGCCGCCGGTTCGGACTTCCCCTGGGGCAATACCTTCGGCGAGGTGCGGATGTACGCCTGGACCGGCCGCGGCTTTTCCGTCGACGCATGGTTCGAGGCGGTGAAGCGCGGCCGCACCTTCGTCACCAACGGCCCGATGGTGGAGTTGACGGTCAACGGCGCCCTCCCGGGCGATGAAGTGGAGAGCGCGGCGGAGGACGCCGTGCGGGTGCGCGCGCGGGCCTGGGCGCCGCCGGAGATCGGCGCGCCGCAGCGGCTCGAGGTGCTGGAATACGGCCGCCCGGTGAAGACGGCCACGTCGGACGACCCGGCGCGGCGCGAACTGGCTGTCGACGTGACACTGCGGCCGCCGACCAGCCGCTGGATAGCCGCGCGCGTCACCTCGCACAACGGCGCCTACGCCCATACCTCCCCCGTCTACGTGCGGGTGAACGGCGCCAGCTTCCGCCATGACGAGGAACTGGCGCGGCTGTTGAAGAAGCGGCTGGGGGTGCTCGAATTCATCGACACCCGGCTGCGCGACGAGAAGTTCACAGCTTCATTTTCACCGGGCGAAGCCGCGGAACTCCGCAAGCGCGTAGCGGAAGCGCGGGCGGTCTACGAGGGGATGGCGCCGCGGTAGCGGCCGGTGGTGCTGGAGGAGGGGGTCGAACCCTCATGCCCAGTGAAGGGCGCGGGATTTTGAGTCCCGTGCGTCTGCCAGTTCCGCCACTCCAGCAGGTCTCTCTGGCTTCTTCGAGTTTACCGCAGCGGGAGGGCGGCCCGCACGACCGTGCCACGCACAAGCGCATCCAGCCG
>JAWLGN010000224.1:0-8970 GCA_041685075.1 Bryobacteraceae bacterium | reverse complement strand
GGGCGGCGCGCCCGCGAACAGGCGCGTGTTGTCGGAAGCCACCCGCACGGGTCCGCCCGGACGCCAGGCCGCCGCCAGCCTGCGGCCGCGTTCCAGTTCTTGCGGCTTCAGGCGCTTCTCCACGATGCGGCGAAGCTGCGCCCCGCGCGGGTCGCCGGCGCTCTCGCAGCGGCTCACCCAGGCGTAGGATTCCACCAGGTCGCGTTTCACTCCCTGGGCGTTGTAATAGAGAACCCCGATGTTGCATAGCGCCGCGGGGTAGCCTTGCACGGCGGCCTTCCGGTACCAGGCCAGCGCTTCAGAGAAGTTGCGCTCCACTCCCTGCCCGAGGTCGTACATCACCCCCAGGTTGTACTGCGCGCCGGGAATGCCCTGTGCGGCGGCCATACGAAACCACTTGAGCGCTTCGGCATAGTCCTTCTTCACGCCCTGGCCGGTGCCGTAGATATAGCCGAGGCTGTCCTGGGCTTCGGGGACGCCCTGTTCGGCGGCCAGGCGAAACCAGTGGAGCGCCTCGGTCATGTTCTGCGGCACGCCCTGCCCGTTGGCGTGGATGACGGCCAGGTTATGCTGCGCGGCGGCAACACCCTGTTCGGCGGCTTTCCGGTACCATTCGGCGGCCTGGGCAAGATCCTGCGGGATGCCTTCGCCGCGCGCGTAGAGCAGCCCGACGTTGTACTGCGCGTTGGCGTCGCCGCGTTCGGCAACAGGGAGCCAGGCTTCGAGAGCGGCAGCGTAGTCGCCGCGCTGGTAAGCCTCCAGACCGGCTTGGAACTCGCCGCGCGCCAGGGGCGCCAGCACCGCCAGGATGAGGAAAGCAGGAAACGTTCGAGTCACCACGCAGGGGACGGGTGCAATCAACCGGCCTAAGTCGGGATGGTTACAGAGACGCTCAGCGGCGGGTAGCGCGGGTCCAGTTCTCCACCACGCGCCGGACGTACTCGCGCGTCTCGCGGTAGGGAGGGATGTCGCCGTGGCGGTCCACGGCGCCCGGACCGGCGTTATAGGCGGCCAGCGCGCGGTAGACGCCGCCGTTGTACTTGAGCAGCAACTCCGCCAGGTACCGTGTGCCGGCTTCGACGTTCTGGGCGGCATCGGTGGGATCGGCGCCGTACATGCGGGCGGTGGAGGGCATCAACTGCATCAGCCCGATGGCGCCCTTGGGCGAGACGGCGTCCTGGCGGTAGCCGGATTCGGCTTTGACCAGGCTGTGAAGCAGATTGGCGTCGATGGAGTACTTGCGCGCGGCCTCTTCGATCAGGCGCCGGGCCTCGTCGGGAGTGGGGACGGGCGCGGCGGTGTGCGCGGCGGCCTGAGGCTGCGCGGTTGCGGGCGGGGGAGCGACGTGTTCTTCCGGCTCGAAAGCGGCGATTTCGGAGGCCGGCATCTCGATCGTGCCGCCGCCGGCGTGCAGCCGCACCGTGTCGCCGAGCGTTTCGTGACGGTCGATGCGCAGCCGCGCGCCGCTCTGGAAGACGGCATACTCCCCGGCCCATAACCGGCAGGACAGAAGCAGCAGGGCGGCAAAAAACCTCACGCGCATGGCCGTAACTACCATTGTGACGCAGCGGGAGCGCCGGGCGTGGAGAGCATTTTCCGGCGGACGCCGCGCTGTGCTTCATTAGAGCTATGGCGCTAGCATTCCGTCTCGCAGTCCCGGAAGACTATCCGGCGCTGGAGAGCCTCACCCTCGACAGCTTCGAGCCCATTACCTGGTTCCGCAAGGTGGACGAGCGCTTCGGGCCGCTCAACGGCAAGGACTGGCGCCAGCGCTGGCGCAGCCGTTTCCGCCGCGCCTTCGACAGCCAGCGCGTGCTGGTCGGGGAAGCGGACGGACAGATCGTGGCCTTCGCCAGCGGCACCATCGATACCGAAACGGCGCTGGGGTTCATCGACCTGCTGGCCGTCGACCGGCGCTGCCAGGGACAGGGCTACGGGCGCGAAATGCTGCGCGGCATGCTGGACTACATGAAGTCCCAGGGCGCCGCGCACGCGCACCTCGAATGCCTCACCGATAACGATACCGGCAACAGCCTGTACCGCTCGGAAGGCTTCGAGGTGCTGGCGTGCTCCAACCACTGGTTCCTCCGCATCCCGTAGGACGCGGCCGGATGATCCAGGGCGCGGCTGGTTATCCGCATCCCGCAGGGCGGGGCTGCTTCACCCTCATCCCGCGGGGCGCGGCGCGCTGTTACGCCGGGTCCTTGGCGCTCTCGTTCTGGTAGTACTTCAGATACGACAGCACGCGGCTGACATAGGTGCGGGTCTCGCGATACGGCGGGACGCCGCGGTACCTGTCCACCGCGCCGGGACCGGCGTTGTATGCCGCGATGACGCGGCGCAGCCAGTCGCGCGAGTCCTGGTACTTGTCGAGCAGTTGGCGCAGATAACGCGCGCCCGCGTAGACGTTCTCCTGGGGGATGTGCGGGTTGTACCCCATCTCCTTCGCGGTGGCGGGCATTAACTGCATCAGCCCAATGGCGCCTTTGGGAGAGCGCGCGTTGGGGTTGAAGGCGGATTCAGCCGCCATGATGCTTTTGACTATGGCTTCGGGAACGTTATGTTTCCTGGCCGCGGCGCGGGCTAACTCGTCCGGATTTACGGTCTTGGTGGCGCGTTTGGGAGCGTTGGGGGCCTTGCCCGGCACCGGCCCGTTCCATGCGATCTTGACGGTGGCGGGCAAGGGTGGAGGCGCCTCCAACGGAACAATGTCTTCGAACTTTTCGATCTCTGCCGCCAACACATCCTCGATACCCTGAGGCGTGTGCAGCCGGACCAACTCGGGACCGTAATTCTCGTGGCGCGTTACAGGAATTCGTGTACCATCGTTCAAGACCGCCACCTGACTGGCAGCGGCGGTCAGAACGCCGATAAAAAACAATAAAAGTCCGGTACGATTCATTCGCTGAGTTCCTGGAATGATTTTTTGGTGTTTAATCTGATGACGAAAGCGACGCGTCTAGAGTGCAGGCATTGCCATCGAAAATTTGAAGCGAATCCTCTGCGTCAGGTTTGCGAATGCGGGGGACCGCTACGGGTGCGATACGATTTGAAGCTGATTGGGCACACGTGGAGCAGGGAGCACGTCAAGGGGGGCCCAGACAGCATGTGGCGCTATGCGCCGGTCTTACCGCTTACCGATATGTCCATTCTATCACTAGGGGAGGGTATGAGTCCTCTCATTCGCGCAAAAAGATTGGGTGCGCGTCTGGGGGCGGATCGCCTCTGGGTAAAAGACGAGGGCATGAACCCGACGGGATCGTTCAAAGCGCGCGGCCTGTCCTGCGCCATTTCAGCCATTCAAGAGTTGGGCATCCGGAAAGTGGTAATGGCATCGGCGGGCAATGCGGGCGGCGCCATGGCCGCCTATGCCGCGGCGGCGGGCATGGAGGCGCATGTTTTGATGCCGCGCGATGTGCCGCAGGCCAACTACGTGGAATGTATGGCTTACGGTGCACACGTGACATTAGTGGATGGGCTGATCCACGACTGCGCGCGCCTGGCGGCAGAGAAGGCCGCGCGCGAAGGATGGTTCGATCTCGGCACCCTGAAGGAGCCTTACCGCGTGGAAGGTAAGAAGACCATGGGATACGAAGTGGCCGAGCAGATGGAGTGGGAGTTGCCGGATGCCATCCTCTTTCCCACCGGCGGCGGCGTGGGCATTATCGGAATGTGGCAGGCCTTCGAAGAAATGGAAGAGTTGGGGTGGATCGGCAGCCGGCGCCCCAAGATCATTGCGGTACAGGCCGCAGGCTGCCGTCCGCTGTTGCGCGCCTTTGAAGAAGGCGCCGCGGAGACGCGCCCCTGGGAGGGTGCATGGACGGTGGCCGCGGGGCTGCGGGTGCCCAAGCCGGCGGGCGATGCGCTGGTGCTCGAAGCCGTGCGCGCAAGCGGCGGCGCCGTTCTGGCGGTGAGCGACGAGGAACTGCTGGATGCCGGGTTGCTGCTGGCGCGCGAAGAAGGCATCTTCGCCGCCCCGGAGGGCGCGGCGTGTGTTGCCGCACTGGAGAAGCTGCTGGCCGGGGGTTTTCTTCAGGCCCACGAGCGCATCGTCATCTACAATACTGGATCGGGGCTGAAGTACCTGGAAGCCTACGCCACACGCTTTCCGCGAGCCGCCGCGGCGGAACAGGACAAGCTGGGGGGCCTGATTACACCCCGCTAACACCATGCGATCGCTGGCTGAACAAGCTCTGGATGCCGCCGCCGGGCGCGGCGCGACCTATGCCGACGTGCGGGTGGTGGAGAGCCGCCAGCGCCACGTGGCCACCAAGAACGGCAAGGCCTCCCAGATGTCGAGCGCGGAGTCCCTGGGGGTGGGGATTCGAGTCCTGGCGGAAGGGTGCTGGGGATTCGCCGCTACCGACGACCTTACGAAGGAGGGCCTCGAAGCGGCGGCGCGGCTGGCGCGCGAGATCGCTCGCTCCGGCAGGCACACGCGGCTCGAAGACGTACAACTCGCGCCCGAGTCTCCCTACCAGGCCGAGTGGATCTCCCCCTTCCGCACGGACCCGTTCTCGATTTCGGTGGACCGCAACCTGGAGTTGCTGCTGGCCGTGGATCGAGAGTTGCGGCAGGAGCCGGGCATTGTGCTGGCCGAGGCTTCCATGGCCTTCGAACGCAGGCGGCAGGTATTCGCCTCTACCCTGGGCAGCCTCATCGACCAGACGCGCGTCACCTCCGGCGCTGGATTTTCGGCCCTGAGCTACAAAGACGGCGAGATCCAGAAGCGCTCCTATCCCAACTCCTTCGGGGGACAGTTCCAGTTGAAGGGCTACGAGCTGGTGGATGAGCTGGAACTTCTGGCGCACGCGCCGCGCATCGCCTCCGAGGCCGTGGCGCTGCACAGCGCCGACCAGTGTCCCGAGGGCGTCTACGACCTGGTGCTCGACAGCTCGCAGCTTGCCTTGCAGATCCACGAATCCATCGGGCACCCGATTGAACTCGATCGCGTGCTGGGCAGCGAGGCCAACTACGCCGGAATGAGCTTCCTGACCACCGACAAGCTGGGGAAGCTGCGCTACGGTTCCGAGATGGTCAACGTGGTGGCGGACGCGCGGGCGGAGCACGGCCCGGGGCTGGGCACCTTCGCCTTCGACGACGAGGGCGTGCCGGCGCAGCGCATCGACGTCATCCGGGAGGGGCGCTTCACCGGGTATCTCACGTCGCGCGAGACCGCACGGGCCGTGGGGCAGCCGCGCTCGGGCGGCGCCATGCGCGCCGACGGCTGGGCGCGAACCCCGCTCATCCGGATGACAAACGTCAGCCTGGAACCGGGTGAACAGACGCTGGCCGAGGTCTTCGGCGGCCGCGCCATCTACATGGAAACCAACCGGAGCTGGTCGATCGACGACCGCCGCTACAACTTCCAGTTCGGCTGCGAAATCGCCTGGGAGATGCGGGACGGCAAGCGGGTGCGGATGCTCAAGAACCCCAGTTACAGCGGTATCTCCACGGAGTTCTGGAACGCCTGCGTGGCCATCGCGGGTCCGCAGTACTGGACCCTGTGGGGCGTGCCCAACTGCGGGAAGGGGCAGCCGGAGCAGGTGATGGGGACGGGGCACGGGGCCTCGCCCGCCCGGTTCCGCGGCATCAAAATCGGGGGCGCTTATGCCGGATAGGGCGCCGGGAACGGAATCGCCGCTGCTTTCGCGGGAACGCGCCGAGAGCATCTTCGGACGGGTGATGGATGCCGCCCGGCGGCTGGGCATCCGGGACGTGGAAGCCATCATCGGGGCGGGCGCGAGCGCGTTGACGCGTTTTGCAAACAACCGTATTCACCAGAACGTGGCGGAGCGCAACCGCTTTGTTTCGGTACGGGTGCTGGTGGACGGCCGCACGGCGCGCGCGAGCACCAACCGGCTGGATGAAGCCTCGCTGGGCGACGCGGTGGAGCGGGCAGCCGTGCTGGCGCGCTTGCAGCAGCCCGACCCGGACCTGCTGCCGCTGGCCGAGCCGGCCGAGTGCGCAGGACCCGTGCGGTTGTTCGCCGATACCGCGCGGCTCACGCCGGACGATCGCGCGCAGGCGGTGGCGGAGGCCATCGGCGAGGTGGCGCGGGAGGGCCAGACCGCCGCCGGCGCCTACTCCTCGGGTGAATCCGTGCTGGCGCTGCTCAACTCGCGCGGCGTCGCAACGTACCACAGCGAGTCTATGGCGCACTTCTCCATCACCGCCATGGCGGGCGACAGCTCCGGCTGGGCCAAGGCCGGCTCGACCTATCACGGCAATCTCGACCCCCCGGCGCTGGCGCGCAGCGCGGCGGAGAGGGCCGCGCTTTCGGCCGCGCCCGTGGAGTTGCCGCCGGGCCGCTACACCGTGATTCTGGAACCGGCCGCGGTGCTCGACCTCGTGGGCCAGATGTTCCCCGATTTCAGCGCCACCGCCGTTCGCGACGGCCGCAGCTTTCTGAAGGACCGGCTGGACATGAAGCTGTTCGGCCCGAACATAACGATTCGCGACGATGTCTACCACCCCCTGCAGGCCGGCGCTGCCTTCGACGGCGAAGGCGTACCGCGGCGGCGCCTGACCCTGGTGGAGAACGGCTTCGTGCGGGAGATTGCCTACAGCCGGCAGGCGGCGCGGCTGGCCGGAGCCGAACCCACGGGCCACGGGCTGCCGCTGCCCAACGAAGCCGGCGAGATGCCGGTGAACATCGTGATGGAGGGCGGGGATACGACGCTCGAGGAGATGATCGCCTCTACGGACCGCGGCATTCTCGTCACCCGGCTGTGGTACATCCGGGAGGTGGATCCCTACCAGAAGATCATGACCGGCATGACGCGCGACGGCACCTTCCTGGTGGAAGGCGGCGTGGTCACGCGCGGCCTGCGCAATTTCCGCTTCAACCAGGGGCTGGTGGAACTGCTGGGCAATGTCGAGGCGCTCTCGGCGCCGGTGCGGGCATCGGGCGAGGAGACCTTCGACATGGTGATGCCGGCCATGAAAGCGCGGGCGTTCAACTTCACCGAAGTGACGCGGTTTTGAAGAGGGGAGCCTGCCGGGCTGGCGGAGGAAGAGGGATTCGAACCCCCGGTGCCCTTGCGAGCACTGCGGTTTTCAAGACCGCCGCCTTCGACCGCTCGGCCATTCCTCCGTTCTTATTATACCGGCGGGGATGAGGGTGCCCGGGGCTCGACGGCTTTGCCGTCGTCCACCTGTTCGTCCGGATGCAGGATGACGCGCTCGCCCTCGCGCAGCCCGGAGCGGACCTGGGCGGCCAGGCCGCTGCGCTGCCCTACCTCCACAGTGCGGCGGCGGGCAACGCCGTCCTCGATCACAAAGACCGCCCACCGGCCGTCATGGCGAAACAGTGCGCTGGCGGGCGCCTGCAGCACGGCATCGTCCTCCCAGAGTATGAACACTGCCTCCACGCGATAACCATCGCCCAGGCGGCGCCACTTTTCCTCGGGCGAGGTGATGTCGGCGATGACGCGCACGCGCTGCTCCTCAACCCCCAGGGCGGAGATCTTGGTAAAGCCGGTCGGCTCGACCATGCGGACGTAGCCGTCGAGTGGCGGGTTCCCGCCCCAGCGGGTGAGGAGAACGCGCGTTCCGGGCCCCATGCGCACGGCGTCGGCCGAGAGCACCTCGACCACCACTTCGAGCGCGCGCGAGTCGCCGATCTCGATGAGCGCTTCGCCCGGGATCACCGCGCCTTCGCTCTCGCGCAGCAGGCGCAGCACGCGCCCGCCGGCCGGAGCGTGCACCGGCACCACGGTGTCAGCCTTCCGCGGAACGCCGGCCTCGACCAGGGCGGCGCGGGCGGCCTGCACTTCGGCGCGCGCCGTCTGAACATCCACGCGCGCGGCTTCGGCCGCCTGTTCGGCGGTGCGCAGCGTGGCTGCCGCGCGGCGGGATTCGAACACCAGCTTGTCGTAGCGCTCGCGAGCGATGTCGCCGCTTTCGAGCAGCGGAGCGTTGCGGGCCACCTCCTGCTCCGCGTAGGCGGCGTCCACGCGGGCCGTGCGCACCTCCTCCTCGGCCGTGCGGGCGCGCTCGGCCGCGGCGCGCAGCGCCGCTTCGGCCACCTGAACGCGCGCTTCGGCCTGCTCGCGCGTGCGCGGGTCGAGCGGTTCCGCCCGCGGCGGCTCGATTTGCGCCATCACATCGCCCGGCCGCACCACGTCGCCCGCCTCCCAGGGCACGCGCCGCATGAAGCCCGCCACGGGGGCCGATACCACATACCGCTCGCGCACGCGCGTGCGGCCTTCCTCCTCGACGGTGATGCGCAGCGGCCCCCGCCGAACCTCCACCGCGTCCACGGCCACCGGCCGGGGCCGGAAGGCCCACACCAGCGCAGCCACTACCAGAGCCGCCGCGACGCCCATCCACAACCTTCTCCTGCTCCGACTCTGCTTCACTCTCTTGTCTTCAGCGCCTCTACCATGTCCAGTTGGTTCAGCTTGCGGCGCACCACCAGCGCCGAGCCGGCCGCGGCCAGCAGCACCACCAGCGCGGCAAAGCCGTAGGTTTGTGTGGTGATCACCAGGGGGATGCGGAACAGATCCGTCTCGAGCGATGCCGCCATCCCTGACGCCAGCCCGCGCCCGATCCATAGCCCCAGCGGGATGGCCGCCAGAATCAGTACCGCCACTTCGCCCAGCAGGATGAACGTAACTTCCCCGCGGGTGTAGCCCAGCACCCGCAGGCTGGCCAGCTCGCGGCTGCGTTCGCTCAGGGCGATGCGCGCGGTGTTGTAGACCACCCCCACCGCGATGGTGGCCGCGAGCAGCGTATTCAAAAACGCAAACGCTAGCATCTGTTCCGCCATCGTCTCATAGAAGCTCTCCAGCATGCGGCTGCGCACGGCGGTTGCCGCCACCACGGGCATGCGCTCGAGTTCGGAGAAAACGCGGTCGAGAGCCGCGCCGTCCGCGGCCAGGTAGGCGCCCGAAATGGCATTGCCCTCGCGCATCAGGCGGTTCAGGGCATGGCGGTCCATGTAGGCTGCCACGCCGACGAATTCCC
>JAWLGN010000223.1:0-8975 GCA_041685075.1 Bryobacteraceae bacterium | reverse complement strand
ACCGTGCCGGCCTACGCCAACGGCTGGTACACCGGCGACCGCTCACCGGCGTCATTCGCCAAACGTGCCGCGGAGGTGGCCGCCATGGGTTATCGCGGACTCAAACTGGACCCGTTCGGCGGGGGCGGACTGGAACTGTCGCGCGAGGAAAGGCTGCAGGCCGTAGCGCTGGTCGAGGCCGTGCGCGCCGCCGTGGGACCATCGGTCGAACTGTTCATCGAGGCCCACGGGCGATTCGGCCCGGCGACGTCCATCGCCATGGCGCGGGACCTGGAGCGCTTCGAGCCATCCTGGTACGAGGAGCCCGTGCCACCCGAGAACATCGACGTGCTCCTGTACGTCAAGGGCCGCATCGGGATTCCGGTGGCGACGGGCGAACGGGCGTACACGCGGTATGGATTCCGGGAACTCATCGAGCGGCAGGCAGCGGACATCATCCAACCGGATGTGATTCATGCCGGCGGTTTCCTGGAGACGAAGAAGATCGCCGCCATGGCCGAGCCCCACTACATGAGCGTGGCGCCGCATAACTCCAACAGCCCACTGTGTACGGCGGCTTCCGTGCACCTGGCCGCTACGCTGCCGAACCTGAAAATTCAGGAGACATTCGACGATTTCGCGGAGCCGTGGCTGCGCGAACTCGTGGTAGGCGCGCCTGTTCCCCGTGACGGCTGCTTCGCCCTTCCGGCCAGGCCCGGTCTGGGAATTGAATTCCGCGAGGAATTGGTGCCCGAGCACCCTCCCCGTGACGGCTTCTTTAATCTCTGGGACTCCCAGTGGCACAAGCGCAACGCGCACGAGAAATGAAATGAACAACAACAACCAACGTCAGATCGAAGGAGTGCAGGTCCTGCTATCGACCCCCATGCTGGAAGATGGTTCGCTCGACTACGGGAGCACGGAAACCTTGATCGAGCACGTCATAGGCGGTGGCGTGCACGGCATCATCGTGCTCGGCAGCACGGGCGAGTTCTTTTCCTTAACCGAGAGCGAACGCCGGGAGTTCACGGAGTTCTGTATCAAGGCGATTGGGGGGCGCGTTGCCGTCGGGGTCTGTCCAGGAACAGCCGGTACGGAGACCACCATCAAGCTTGCCCGCCACGCCGAGTCGTGCGGAGCCGATTATGTACTCGTCCCGATTCCCTATTACTTCGCGAACACGCTGCCGGGGATTGTAGATTTCTACAGGAGCGTCGCCCGGTCGGTAACCGTTCCCGTCATGCCGTACGACGGCGGTGGCGGATACGCGCTCGATATGGAGACCTGGCGCTCCATCGTTGCCGCGGCGGAGAACATCTCGCTGGCGAAAATCACCATCCCCATGCCGCCCAAAATCAAGTGGCTGCACGACGAGTTCGGCGGCAGGGTGAGCGCCTTTGGGGGCAGTGACAACACAATCCTGCTGGCGCTGGCCAACGGCGCCCGCGGCCTCACGGTGGCCGGCGCCAACGTGGTGCCCCGCGAATTCACCCGGCTGGTGGAGTTGTACGGCGAACGCAAGGACCGGGAGGCGCGCTGCCTCTTCTACAGCAAAATCAGTCCCATGAACGTGATCGCGGTGCCGGCGCATACCGAGTTCATCCAGTGTTACAAACAGGCTCTGTACTGGATGGGAATCATCGCCAGCCCCTTCACGCGCCGGCCGATGATGCCGCTGGATGCACCCCGCCAGGAGGAGTTGCGCGGCGCGCTCGAGATGATGGCCGTCAACATGATCCGCTGACGAGCGGTTCGGCTGCCGCGTCCGAATACTCGCGCGGCGACCCTCTGTGGGCCGCAACCAGGCTTTGAATGCTTCGGGCCGACTCGTGCCGTCCGGCGACATCATCGGTCGAAAGCCCTCCAGAGCACCCAGTCGTCACTGTTTGGGGCGAGGAACTCCGTGGTTCCCGAAAGGAAACGCCGGATGCCTGTCCATCGACCCGTAGCGGGGTTGAACCAGCGGCTTCGGCCCGCTCTGTCGGACCGGATTCGAACCGAGCCGCCGCGAGGAAGGTAGGCCAGCGAAACCGCGCCATCGTCCGACACTGCGAGTGCGACGAAATGAGCCGGTTCGGTCTCCCCGGGTTGCGATTCCAGAAGGGCCTGAGCGGGCCGCAGGCGCCACCAGTTGAGAGTCGCGAACAGTGCTTTTAGATGCTTCACTGCCATGCTTCCGGGCAGGTGAAGCGCATCATGCCACGGCGGCGCGACGTTCATTCCCGGGTGATTCAGGGGCTCGGCGGGAGATGTCTCCCAGCTCCAGATTCCATGACCGCCGTAGGTGACCCCGGCGGGTGGCGCTACCAGCAGGCTCCAGTAGAAAGCCCGGCGAACGTCGTTATCCGTGAAGACATCGCCGGGGCGCCGGATGGCTTCGCCGGAAGGCCCTTCACGTCTCGCGTAATGGCCTTCATAATTGGGCTCCATATTGACCGCCGGGCAATGCGGTTCACTGCGCCAGCTTTTGCTGGGAGGACCAACGGTCATCCACCGCATGCCGGCGTTATCCATGGCGTGCCCGCTCTGGTAGCCGTTGAAAGCGAACCAAGGCTCGTTAACATACTCCTCCGACGTCCAACTGCGCCCGGTCGCGTGTATCGTGGAAATCCGGTCAGGGTGCGGCACGGCAAGGATCTCTCGCGCCAGGCGCTTCCACCGCGGCGCTGTCTCGCCGTTATAGACGCCGTCACCGTACAACACCCAAACGACATGGTGGGCGCCATAACGGGCAATCATGTAGCGGGCCAGGAGGACGAGTTGATCGTCCTGATGCCTTCCGGGCGCGTTTGATGCTGGCGCTAGCCGAGGGGAAGAGTTGGCGCCAAATCGAAACCGAGATGCAAACGTCCCGGCCGACCATCGCGCTGGAAGCGGCGTTTCGGACAGCAGGACATGGCCGGCTTGGATCCCCGCGGAAGTGAACCGCGCAGAGCCGCTCAGGTACAGACGCGCGTACTGCGCAGGACTACGTGGCGTCCCGGCGACGGCAGCACCCACTGGAGTTGCCGCAAGATGGCTGCTGCTGTCGGATTGAGCAAGTCGACGGTGCAGCGTATCTGGCGTCAGGCGCGACTCAAGCCGCACCGGCTGGATCGGCACATGGCCAGCAACGATCCCCAGTTTGAGGAGAAGGCGGCCGACATCATCGGGTTGTACACGAAGCCGCCGCAGCGAGCGGCGGTGTTCTGTGTAGATGAGAAGAGTGCCATTCAGGCGTTGGACCGTTGGATCCCGTGCTGCCGCTATTACCTGGCCGCGCAGAACGGCATGGATTTGAGTCCTACTGGCATGGCCCCTTTACGCCCGGCGGTGGCGGGTCGCGCGGGCTATCAGCAGGTCGGCGGCTGCCAGGAGAAGACAGGCCGCGATGACCCATGCCAGGTGCAACTGCGCGGCGCGGAGGAAGCGGGAAACGTCGCGGGAGACGTCCGGGGCCGGGTAGTTCAGGGCGGAGAGGGACCAGCCGAGCAGCTCGATGGCGGCGAAGCAGGTGAAGGCCTCGCCCGCAAGCCGCCAGCCGGGCCGCAGCAGGTGTCACAGCAGCCAGACTACCAGCACTGCTCCGGAACCGGCTACGGCCACGAAGATCTCCTGCGCGGCGGTCAGGCTGCCGAAGATGTGCACGCGGGGCTGGGCGCTCACCAGGACCAGTTCGGTCAGGGCGGCGCCGCAGCAGTAAGCCGCAAGAACGTGACCGAGCTCAGGCAAGCCAGTACCATCAGGATGCGACGCAAGGGGCATCGCCGCAACGATGCGCGGGCCGACTTCCAACGGCGGCTTACAGCTTGAACCAGCGGCCGTTCACCTGGATGGAGCGCGCGCCGGCGGCGAGTTCGACCGGTGGCGGGGCGGCGGAGAGGGCGAAGATCCACCAGAGGGCCGGGGCGGGCTGGAGGCGCGCGGTGGCGGTGAGCTGGCCTCGGGAGCCTTCAATACGGTGGATGTTGGCGCTGGTGAGTTGGGCCTGGGGCGCGGTGAACCAGAGGTCGTCTTCGGGCAGGTGCAGCAGGAACCAGTTCTCACGGGCGTGCCAGGCGGCTTCGGGGTGGCCGTGCCAGTTGTAGGTAACGCTCTGGATGCCTTCGCCCTGGATTTCGTCCGCTACCACGACGTAGTCGCGGCCCGATAGCCAGATGGTGCGGTGGACGGAGCGGAGGCCGGGCTTCTCGGGGTAGCAGGCGGTGAGGTCGAGTTTGGTGCGCAGGAGGCCGGGGGCGGGGGCGTCGAGCGCGAGCCTACGGCCGGCTTTGGCGGTCTGGTTTACGCCATCGATGACCGGGTAGTTGTGGGCCGCGGGGCCGATGGTGAATTCGCGCTCGGCGCCGCTCAGGTATTGCTGGTAGCCGGGGTCGGAAAGGATCCAGCGGCCGCGGCGGCCGATGACGAGGGTGCCGTTGTCGCGCTGGAGGTGGCCGGCGGGCGAGTTGTGGCAGGAGGCCACCACCGCGACATCTTCGGCGTTCCAGCCGGTGCGCAGGACGGCGGCGTAGTGGGCGTCGAGGGCGCCGGCGCGAGGTTCCTCCGCGGGCGGGTTGCCGGGGATGGCGGCAACGGCTCCCAGGGCGTTGGCGCGCATGGCGGCCACGGGCCAGCGGGCGATCAGCCAGGTGCGGAGGGGGTTCGGGTCCAGGGCGGCCAGCTTGGCCTGGGCGGAGAAGTGGAAGGGCATCTGGCGGGCTTCCACGTCGCTCAATTCGGCCACTTCGTTGGCCGCGCCGGGCGCGGAGAGGAGAACGGACTGCTCGAGGAAGTGGTTGAAGTTGGGGTGCCGGAGGATGGGGCGGCGCTGGTCTTCGGGCAGGATTTCCAGCCAGTCGGCCAGGAAGTCGAGGACGTAGCCGTCGTAGGCCACGGCTTCGGTGTATCCACGGGGCCGCATCTCCAGGATGGCGGTGAAGGCGGCGGCGGCCAGGCGATTCAGCTCACCTTCGGCGGCATGCCCGGCTACATGGGCGGTGAGGGCCGCGGCGAGAGTGCCGATGATGGGGATGTTGGCGAGCTTGGTGTGGGGGGCGGGCAGGGCCAGGATGTCGGCCGCGGCGGTGATGGGGCCGTAATACTTGCGGGAGTAGGGCAGCACGTCTTCGGCATGGCGGGCGCAGGCGGCGCGGATCTTCTCCCGGGTGGCGGCGGGCAGCCAGTTCCACTTGGCGTAAGCGGTCCAGAGGAGGCGCCCGGCGTGGCCGGAACTGAGGTCCGGCTGCTGGTACTGGCGGTAGGCGGGCCAGGCCGCCAGCGCCTCCAGGTCGCGGGTGGCGGCGGAGATGAAGGCGGGTTCGCGGAACCATTCGGCCGCGTAGCCCAGGGCGTTGACGCGCTCCTCGAGGTCCCAGGTCATCCAGGTGGCCCAGGGATAGGCGGAGATGCCGGGGGTGGTGACGGAGGGCAGGGAGAGATCCGTCACGGGCAGAGGATAGGCGAGGACGTGGTAGATGCGGTAGTAGTCGACCAGGAGATAGCGCTGGGCGGCGAAGTGCCGCGCGCGGCGCTCGATTTCGGCCGCGATATCCGGCCGCACGCGGGAAGCGGGCGCTCCGGCGGCATCGGCATCGAGGCTCAAGGCCGCTGCGGCGGCGGCCGTCTTCAGGAAGGTCCTGCGGGAGTTGATCATGGCAACAGCACCGAGGCCCCATTGCATCACGGTGGCGGGTATGGATTCAACAGCGAGCAGGCGAGCGCCTTACGGCTGCACCGCGATGAAGACCTCGGCGGGCGAGGAGACGCCGCCAACTTCGGCGATGACGGGGAGATCGCCGGCGGGAGCGGCGGCGGGGATGCGCACCCCGATCTGGTAGACGCCCGCGTTGCCCGGCGTAAGGACGGCGTAGATGAATTCGGCTTCCATGCCGCCGATGCGGACGACGGGCGGCGTGGAGACATGGTGCAGGCTCTCGACGACCCGGTTGGCAGGGGCCGGCGGGACGGTGGGGCCGAAACCGGTTCCCCACAGGACGACGATTTCGCCGGGACGGGCGGGGGTGGTGGTGATGCCCTCGAAGAGGTTCGGGGGACCGATGTAGGTGAAGTCGGGCCGGGTAGCCACGGCGTAGCGGCTCTCCCAGAGGAAGAATGCCGGGGCGGCGGGCGCCATCTGGACGGTGAAGACGTCGCTCGAGCCGCCGGCAGTGGTGACGACCACGGGGACGGGGCCGGCGTCGTCGTCCGGCTGGGCCAGCACGTTGAGCTGGGTGGGGCTGATGAAGAATACGGCGGCGGGCTTGTCGTTGATGGTGACACTGACGCCGTCGAGCGCGGTGGGGAGGGCGCCTTCGACGATTTCATCGGCGCGCCAGGTGCGGGTGGCGGGAGCGAGGTTCGCGCCCAGGATGCTGACCCAGGAGCCGCCGCTGACGACCGGCTGGAAGCCCGCGCCCTCGGCGACCGCGGTGACGGCGGGGCGCCCGGCGGCGGCGCCCGCGGGGTTCAGGGTGTAGGTGGAGGTGTAGATGCGGTCGCCGAAGACGCTGAAGACGCCGTTGGCGGCGTTACCGGCGACGTAGAGGGTGACGGGCCCGACGTCTTCGGCCGGGGGCGTCCAGTCGACGGTAAAGGTGGAGTTGCCGGGCATGGAGCCGGTGGAGGTGTGCTCGATGTACTGGAGCGGCGCGCCGGCGGGGCAGGGCGGCGGCGCCTGCACGGCGAAGGGCGGGGCGGAGCAGATGACCTGGGTTTCGGGGCCGGCGGGAGTGAAGCTGCCGGCCTGGGTCGTGGCGTCGCCGGCCAGGCGCGCGGTCAGTTGAAAACCGGAGCGGACCTGCGAGGGGTCCGAGACCTGCACGGTGAGGCGCTGGGTGACCCCGGGAGTGTATTCGAGCGGGCCGGGAAAGGTGACGGTGACGCTGCCGGGTCCGCTGTTGACGGTGCCGGTATGACAGAAGGTGCAGTTGCCCTCGCCGGGGACGCCGGCGCGGCCGGGTTCCGGACCGCCGGAAAGGGACCACAGAACAGCGGGTATCGCGGTCAGGATGACCGCTGCCTTGGCGAAGACGATTTTGCGGCTGCGTTGCATCGACAACCCCCTCATTGGAGCTTGGAAGAATAGATGGGTAGAAGCGCACAGGAGATGCGCGCGGCCTCGGGCTTAACCATTTATTTACGAATCCTTTACGGATGCGAGGCGGCGGCCAGGGCCTTGCGGGCGGTGGTCGTGAGGGGGATGCCGGGGAGCTGGGCGATGGGGAACCAGCGGAAGCCGCGGGGCGCCCGCCGGAGCTGCGCGGCGACCACGGTGACGCGGTAGCGGCGGCGGGTGATGGCGTGGTGGAAGGCGGCGAGCGGGGGCGAGAGCGAGGCGCCGGGGAGGTCTTCGGGGCGGGGAAGTTCCCAGAAGCCGGCGAGTTGGCGGGCGGCGGCGGGGCGCTGGCGGAGCAGCACGCGGCCGTTGCGGCGCACCAGCACCAGCACGGCTTCCACGGATTCGGGCGGGGGTTGCGGTCGCCTGACGGGCAGGGCGGAGGCGGCGCCGGAGGCGTGCGCGCGGCAGCCGGCGCGCAGGGGGCAGGCGGGGCAGAGCGGCGCGCGGGGAAGGCAGACGGTGGCGCCGAGTTCCATGAGCGCCTGGTTGAAGTCGCCGGGGCGGCGGGGGTGGAGCAGGGCTCGAGCCACGGCTTCCAGGCGGCGGCGGGCGGCGGTGGAGGCGATGGGGGCGGCTTCGTTTTCCAGGCGCGCCAGCACCCGCAGGACGTTGCCGTCCAGCGCCGGGTAGGGCAGGTCGAAGGCGATGCTGGCGATGGCGGCGGCGGTGTAGGGGCCGATGCCGGGCAGGGCGCGGATGGCGTCGTAGCCGGAGGGGAAGCTGCCGCCGGCGGCGTGGAGGAGGCGCGCGGCGCGGTGCAGGGCGCGGGCGCGGCGGTAGTAGCCCAGGCCGCTCCAGGCGGCCAGCACGTCGGATTCCGGCGCGGCGGCCAGGGCGGCCAGGGTGGGGAAGCGCCGGAGGAAGCGGTGGTAGTAGGGGAGAACGGTCTCGACGCGGGTCTGCTGGAGCATGATTTCGGAGACCCAGATGCGGTAGGGGTCGCGGGTGGCGCGCCAGGGGAGGTCGCGGCGGCGGCGCGTGTACCAAGCCAGGAGGCGGGCGCGGAGCGCTTTTATTCGAGGGTCCGAATCCACTCCGCGATGATCTGGTCGCCGGGCTGGAGTTCGAAGGCCTCGAACTCGGGGTTGAGGGGCTCGAGGCGCACGGATTCGTGCTCCCATTGATCGTCGCCGGTAGCGCGCTTGCGGCTGGTGTAGCGCTTCACGGTGAAGCGGGAGTCCTCGGGGAGGCCGCGGCGCTCGGCGAGCACGATGCGGTTCTGGCGGGAGCCGACCACCGGGGCGCGGAAGACGTTGAGGCTGCCGTCCGGGATGCGGGGCTCCATGGAACGGCCCACCACGCGGGCGACGAACATGCCTTCGTCCAGGCGGCCGCCGGGGGCGGGGATCCAGTCTTCGGGGTCGATTTCGACGGCGCGCTCCTCGCCGAACTTGCCCGCGGCGGCGCGCAGGGTGTAGAGCGGCAGGTGGGTCTGGAAAGGCTCGACGGCGACCGGCTCGACATGTTCGGCGTAGAGGCGCTCGAGCACGCGGGTGAAGGCATCGACCTCGACGGCGTGGCGGTCGGAGATGCGAAGGACGCCGGAGAGCGTATCCTCGCACCAGCGGCGGAAAGCCGCGGCGCCCATCTCGCGGGCGGCGTCCCGGATGCCCTCCTCCAGGCGGGCGCAGTATTCGGGGTCGGGCTCTTCGGCGGAGAGATCGGCCAGCCGGAGGAAGAGGCGGTCGGCGGCGGGATCGAGCAGCAGCACCCCGATATTGCGCGCGGAATGACCGGGCCAGGCGAGTTGCAGGATGGAGAACTCGCCGGTGCGGCGCCCCAGGATGTGGAGGTTGGCGGATTCGGTCATCCGTATACCATATCGGTTGAGGAGGGGAGGAATTGCGGCATGTCAGGGGGAGAAGGGGTAATAGCCCTTACGGTGCCGAATTTTCACGTTGGGCAGGTTCACGGTAAC
>JAWLGN010000222.1:0-8976 GCA_041685075.1 Bryobacteraceae bacterium | reverse complement strand
AGACCTTCTCTGGGATCGTCAAACTCCAGAATCCCGCCGCGGCCCGAACCGGACAATTCACGTGCTAATTGGACCGGCCAACTCACATGCTAGCGACACAGGTAATCGAAGCGACTTGTACTCAGCTCCGTCTCATGGTATAAGAAACGGCATGAGCACACGGCTTTGCGGTCTGATTCTCTTCCTTGCTACCGCCATATTTGCCGCGCAGCCCATCGCGACCCTCACGGCTGGGCCGGGTGTCACGCTGAACGGCAAGTCCCTGCAGGCCACCGGTGCGCCGAACTGGCCTCTTTCCGCCAAGGATGAAATCGTCACCACCAGCGCACCCGCGGCCATCACCCTCTCCGATGGCACGGTGCTCAACCTCCAGCCCAACACTCGCGTGGTCCTCTTCCAGTGCGACCGCTGCGTGGTCCAGCTCTTCACGGGTTCGGTTTCCTGGCGCAAGCCGGCCGGCTCCGCCTTCGAGTTTTGCGCGCTCGGCCGCCCCGTCCGCCCGGAGACCCCGTCTGAAGGCACCGTCACGATCGAGCACGAGGAGCGCGTCGTCGTCCAGGCCGCGGGCAACGAGCAATTGATCTCCGCCGGCCAGTGCGCCTGCAACGCCGGAGCCGCCTGGGCCGGCTCGAGCAAGAAGGCTAAAATCGCCATCGTCGCCGTCGCGGCAGCCGCCGCCACAGGGGTCACCATAGCGGTCACCCGCTCCGACGACAAGAGCCCCACCACCCGCTAACTGGAGAAAATAAAGGCTGAATCTAATCGCCCGGAAGCCGTCTGCCGGCTCCGTCCTCTTTGCGGTCCTAGTACTATCCCCCCTAAAGCAATTACTTTTGCCAAACTAAAACAACTTTCTCAACGTTGACAGGTGTATTACTTAAGTTGTATGATTATTCACCAAGAGCACCCGTAGTAGCTGGTTCTTCACCCGAAAAGAGTTGGGACCCGCAATGGCGGCAGCCTATCCCATTGTTCGTCCCTGCGGTCTTTGAAGCGCATGTTACCGCTCGTTCCGGCCCTTTCCTCCGCACCCTGGTACGCCATACAGGTTGCGCATCGCGCAGAGGCGGTCGTCGCCACCGCCCTCCGGAACAAGGGCTACCCCGAGTTTCTCCCGCTTTACCGGTCCCGCCGCGTGTGGTCGGACCGCATCGTCGAACTCGACCTCCCGCTTTTCCCCGGCTACGTCTTCTGCCGTTTCCACCCGCATGACCGCCGCGTCCCCATCGTCACCACCCCCGGGGTGCGGCGCATTGTCAGTTTCGGCGGCGCCCCCATCCCCGTCGACGAAGCCGAAATCGCGGCCGTCCAGGCCATTCTCGCCTCCGGCCTCCCCGCCGCACCGTGTCCCTATCTAGCGGCCGGCCGCCGCGTCCGCATTCGCCACGGCGCGCTCCAGGGCGTGGAAGGCATCGTCGTGGAATCCAAAACCCGGCACCGCCTTGTCGTTTCCGTCCACCTCCTGCAGCGTTCGGTTTCCGTAGAGATTGACAGCGCGTGGCTGGCCCCTGCCGGCCCGCCACCGCTCCGGACCCGTGTTCCCAACGCCATAACCAAACATCCCTGAGGATCCCCCACCAATGCGTGTCTTCAAGCCGAAAACCCGCATGTTGACTATCCGGTTGTCCGAACAGGACTACCAGCTCATCCGTGAGGCTTCCCTGGCCAGCGGCGCCCGCAGCGTCTCGGACTATGCTCGCGACTCTTTGTTCCGCACCGCCGCCGCCGGCAACTCGGTTCTCGCCGTAGACGAGCTACAGGACCGCATGGAACAGGCCGAATCCGAGATCCGCTCGCTCCAGCGCGTTCTCCAAACCCTCCGGTTCTCCGACGGCCGGAATCCGGATCTGAAGTGCTCATGAAGACGTCCGCCCTACTCTCCGCAGCGCTCCTCATGCTCTGCTTTTTCTCCGGAGCGCTCCTCGCCGCTCCCCACGCGCCCGAAGCACCGGAAGCGCCCGAAGCTGCCCAAGGCCCCTCCGGCTACATTCTCGGACCCGGCGACCAGATCTCCATCCGGGCGGTCAACGCCGAGGAGATCAGCAATCTCCCGCTGCGCATCGACATGTCCGGCCACTTCCGCATCCCCATGGCCGGCCGCGTGAAGGCCTCCGGCCTCACCGTCGCGCAGCTTGAAACCGAAATCGCCCGTCGCCTGCGCGAGTTCATCAACGAGCCGGAAGTGGTGGTCTCGATCGTCGAGTACCGCTCCCAGCCCGTCTCCGTTCTCGGCGCCGTGAAGAACCCCGGGGTCCACCAGTTGCAGGGCCGTAAGACGCTGGTTGAGATGCTCTCCCTCGCCGGCGGCCTTGCCGATGAGGCCGGCCACAGCGTGAAGGTAGCGCGCCGCCTCGAGTTCGGCGCCATCCCCCTTCCCAACGCCACTCTTGACGAAGCCGGCGAATTCAGCGTCGCGCAGGTCTCTCTCCGCGCCATCATGGAGGCCCGCAATCCGGCGGAAAACATCGTCATCTGCCCCCACGACGTCATCACGGTTCCGCGCGCCGACATGGTCTACGTGATCGGCCAGGTGATGCGCTCCGGCGGCTTCGTCCTGAAAGAGCGGGAGTCCCTCTCGGTTCTCCAGGCCCTCTCGCTGGCCGGAGGCCTCGACCGCGCCGCCTCGCCCCATCACAGCAAGATTCTTCGCCCGGCCAAAGGCGCCGAAAGCCGTACCGAAATCGCCGTCAACCTCCGGAAGATTCTCTCCGGTGAAGCCAGCGATGTCCCGCTCCAGCCCGAAGACATCCTGTTCATCCCCTCGAGCACCTCGAAGAAGGTGCTCTCCCGCGCCGCCGAAGCGGCCATTCATGTTGGAACTGGAATAGCGATATGGCGCCGATAAATCCCAATCCCCACCATCTCGACCCGCACCCCGACGCCTCTCTCAACGGCGGAAACCCTGCTGGTTCGCCCCCGCCCTCTGGCGCGGCCCCCATGCTCCCGCCGCCGGCTCACAACGGCGGCCCCGGCGCTCTGGCCCGGCCCTCCCCCGCCTCGGCGCCCCAACCGCCGCTGGACCCCTCCTGGTACGACGCCGGCTATGCCGCCGGCGCCGCCGCCGTGGATGACGCCGGCCCCGGCCTGCTCCAGTACTACCGCATGCTCCAGCGCCGCCGCGGCGCCCTGCTGCTGGCCGCCTCCCTGGGGCTGCTGGCCGGCGCCGTCCTCACCCTCCCCCGCACCCCCATCTTCCAGGCCCGTACCGTCATTGAAATTCAGAACCTCAACCAGGATTTCATGCAGCTCCGGGAGGTGAGCCCCACCGAAACCGGCTCCGCCTCCTCCTCCCAGAACGATATCCAGACCCAGGCGCGTATTCTCCAGAGCCGCGCCCTGCTCGAGCGGGTCCTCACCCAATCCCCGCCGCCCGCTCCGGACCCCCAGCGCCAGGAGTCCCGCCTCTCCGTCTGGCGCCACACCCTGGGCCTCCCCGAGCCTGAGCCGCCCACCCTCGACGATGCCGTCTCCGCCGCCGCCAAAAACCTGAAGGTTCGCGCGCAGCCCAACACCCGCCTCGTCGAAATCACCTACGACTCGCCGGACCCCGCCCGCGCGGCCACTTTTCTGAACACCCTCACCAACGAGTTCATCGAGCAGAACCTGGAGGCCCGCTGGGAGACCACGCGCCACACCTCCGACTGGCTCTCCCGCCAGCTTGAAGAGTTCAAAATCAAGCTGGAGAAGTCCGAAGAGGCCCTTCAGGCCTACGGCCGCAAGACCGGCCTCCTCTTCACCGAGGAGAAGGAAAACGTGGCCGAGCAGAAACTCAAGCAGCTCCAGGACGAGCTGAGCCGCGCCCAGGCCGACCGCATCGCCAAGCAGTCCCGCTACGAGCTGGCCCGCAGCGCCCCGCCCGACACCCTGGGGGAGGTGCTGGATAACAGCGCCCTGAAGAGCCTCGAGCTGCGCCTTTCCGAGCTGCGCCGCCAGCACGCCGAACTGGCCGCCTCCTTCACCCCCAAGCATCCCAAGGTGCGCGCCATACAGGCCCAGGTGGCCGCGGTGGAGACCGCCGTCGGGCGGGAGCGCGAAAACATCGTCACCCGCATCCGCAACGACTACGAATCCGCCCGCCGCCGGGAAAACCTCCTGGCCGCGGACTATACCGCCCACGTCCGCCTGATCTCCGACCAGGCCGACAAGGTGGCGCACTACGGCATCCTCAAGCGCGAAGTGGATATGAACCGCCAGGTCTACGAGACCATGCTGCAGCGGCTGAAGGAAGCCGGCATCGCCTCCGCCCTCCGCGCCTCGAATATCCGCATCGTCGATCCCGCCAAGCCCCCCAAGAGGCCCTATAAGCCCAGCCTGCTGTTGAACGCCTTCCTGGGGCTGACGTTCGGCCTGTTCCTGGGCGTCGCCTGGGTGGTCTTCCGGGAACGGGCGAGCCGCGCCATTCAGGAGCCTGGGGAAATCAGCGCCTACCTGGGCCTCCCGGAACTGGGGGTGGTGCCCAACGCCGCCGTCGATCCCGCCCGCCGCACGCGCCTCATCCGCCGCCGGGGCGACCCGGAATCCGGCCGCGAGCGCCTCGAGTTGGTGACCTTCGAGCGCCGCGCCTCCACCCTCTCGGAGTCCTTCCACTCGACCCTTACGTCGATCCTCTTTTCCGCCCAGAACGGCTCCCAGCCCCGCGTCCTGGTGGTCACCAGCGCCAGCCCGCGGGAGGGCAAGACCACGGTCTGCTCGAACCTGGCGGTGGCGCTCGCCACCATCGGGCAGCGCGTTTTATTGATTGACGCCGACATTCGCCGCCCCCGCATCGACGCCATCTTCGGCCTGGAAAACGAGCGCGGCCTGGTAGACCTGCTGGCCGCCGGCGCGGACGCCCCTCCCGATGCCCTGGAGACTTCCATCCAGCCCACCCGGGTTCCGAATCTCTGGGTGCTGCCCAGCGGCCGCGGCGACTCGACCGGCCCGCGCCTGCTCTACTCCCGCCGGTTCTCCGATCTGCTGGCGCACCTGCGCGGCGCCTACGACATGATTCTGATCGACACCCCGCCGATGCTGGGCATCACGGACGCCCGCGTAGTGGCCCGCCACAGCGACGGCGTCCTGATGGTGGCGCGCGCGAATCAAACCTCCCGCGACACCCTCCAGGACGCCTGCCAGCGCTTCACCGACGACGGAACCGTCGTGGTTGGTACGGTGCTGAATGCGTGGAATCCCAAGCAGTCGGGTCGGTACGGGTATTCGAATTATTACGAGAAGTATAGTGAGTATTATCAGCCTCGCCCAAGCGCGTAGCGAGGCGCCGCGCCTTCGCTGTTGATCTAGATTACAACACGATTCTTCACTAGCATGCTCCCAAAGACGTCTTGTAACCACACTCAACACGATCGCCGTGGTCGCGCGCCAGAGCCAACAACTCCACGAATGACCTCCCTCCGGCGGAGCTTCATCCTGATCTTCTCCGGTGGAGCAACATATGCCGTCTGCCAGTGGCTGCTGGTCGTCATAATCGCCAAACTGGGCACGCCCGAAATGCTAGGCACGTTTGCCTTGGGCCTGGCTATAGCGGCTCCAGTCATGCTCTTCTGCGATATGCGGCTCCGTGTCATCCACGCTAGTGACGCGCTCGATCGCTACGACTTTACCGAGTACCTAGCGGTGCGAATCGGTACCAGCCTCGTCGGTTTTGCGTTCATTACCATGCTCGCACTCGCGCTAGGCTATCGTAGAGAGGTGCTTGTCGTCATAGTGCTCATCGCAGCGGCCAAAGCTGTTGAGAGCATCAGTGGGATTCTTTACGGCTTTCTCCAAAAGAGCGATCGGCCCTCTGCGGTTGGTAGCTCCAGTTCAGTAAAAGGTCTTCTATCGTTACTTTTCGTCGCCAGTGCCCTACACTTTACTGGCAGTCTGATTTGTGCTGCCGCAGCACTCTTCTCCGCCTGGCTACTAATTCTTCTCACGTACGATCTAGCCAATGTAGTCCACGTTCTACGCCGCGCACAGCGTTGGAATGGGTATCGGCACTTCATTTTGAGCGTGCGGAAGGGAGCTAGCTTCCACGTGGCGCGCACAATCGTCATGACGGCCCTCCCAATGGGCCTCGTGGCAAGTCTATCGTCTCTAACCGTTAATATTCCACGCTACGCCATCGAGGCCTACCGAGATACCACTGCGCTTGGCTTCTTCGCCGCCTTAGCGTATGGCGCGATCATCCCAGGCCGTATCGTCTTTACTCTCGGTGAGGCATCTATTGCACGTCTTGGGATAACCTGGGTCACCTCTCCGCCCACCTTCCGCTCCCTTGTACTGAAGCTGAGCAGCCTAGTGGGCGTGCTCGGAATCCTGGGAATTGCAGGTTCTGCGCTGTTCGGAAAACCCATCTTGAGCCATGTATATCGCCCGGAATATGCGCAACATTCTTCTGTACTCGTTTTAATAATGATATACGGTGCCTTCTCATCAATGTCTTCGTGGCTTAGTTATGCGTTGACCGCCACGCGCCACCTGAAATCTCAAGCCCTCCTCGCGGCTACCGCTGCCATCATAGCCCTTGCCATCTCTGGTCCATTGGTCCGTGCGAGCGGGCTTAGCGGCGCGGCGTGGACATTAATTATTTCAAGCGCCATACAGGCTGTAGGCGCAACCGCTCTTCTTCTTCCTCAAATACTGTCGTGCGAAAGGGAATCACAGGCCTGACTCTATCAAAACACTTCGATGGCGCTGCTGCACTTAGCGGCACCGTCCTCGCTCTTTTCCTCTTGTTGGGCAGATGGAGCCCTGAAAGACTGCTGCCGGGCGACGCCTTCGTCGGCATTCCCGAACCGCGTTTCGTAGTCGCGGTTGTCATCATAGCCCTCGCACTCCTTACTCCGAAGCGTGCAGCTGCTGCAACAGCTCCGATTTCTTTCGGGTATACATGCATTGCGCTCTATCTCGGCTTCATGTCGTTATCCGTGGTTTGGGCTGATGAGTTGGAGCTCGCGCTGGACAAGATGATTGAAGTTCTCCTCGTCCTTGCAGTGACACTGGCTGCATATCGTTTGTTCACGAACCAAAATACTGCATTCGTTCACCTCTGGTTTTGGAGAACCATCGTCGCTGTTGGCTTTGCCTTACTTCTGCTTGCAGTGATCACGAAAGCGGGCAGTGCAGGTCGCGCAGCTGTCCTCGGGGGAGGACCGAACGTTTTCGGCCGCAATATGGCATTGCTGTTCATCGGTGCGACCCACCTAAGCGAAACGCATTCTAGGGGTCATTATCCTTTTATACTCCTGGCTGCCTGCGCGGCTTTAGGAGTACTGCTCTCCGGATCCCGCGGAGCTCTCGTCGCATTTCTGCTGGCGGTACTCCCCCTGATGATATTACGACGGGCCAAGCGGCAATACATTGTTGGATATCTTACAGTATTCGCCGTAGTCCTCCTTCTGATAACCTCCACGCCAGTCGGTGACAGTGCACGAGCCATGTACGAACATCGAGTACGTCACCTTCTACTTGAGAAGCAGTACACGTCGGGCCGAGCGCTCTTGTACACGCAGGCCCTGCAATTTGCAGCCGAGCATCCGATTGTTGGCTCGGGGCTTAATAGCTTTCGGGCGGCGTACTTGCTTCATCCACATAATATGTTTTTGGAGGCCCTCTGTGAGGGTGGGCTTGTCGCTCTGGTTCTCCTCATCCTCGGACTCGGCTTCACGGCATACGCACTCCTGTCTCTTAAGACTTACACAGCTGTGCTAGCGGCATCCTTGATTTTGCTTTTCGTCCATGCTCAGGTTAGTGGCGATATATACGGTTATCGTGGTCTATTCTTCTTTGCAGTGATGATTCTTGCGACATCGCGAGTGGAAGATTCATTGCAGAACACGCGACGTGCCATCACAGTGCGCGGGTACACGACGTCGAGAGCACGCTTGATCAGACGTCCCCGAAACTTCCGCAACGCCTCCCCTAGCCGCGTTCCGCAACTGCCAACCACACCAATCATATCCAAAACCGATGAAAATTGTTTATCTTCACCAATACTTTGTCACGCCACATATGCCCGGCGGCACACGATCATACGAAATGGGCCGACGGATGGTGGCTGCTGGTCATGAAGTGCACGTGGTGACGTCGCGAACCGACGGCGCCGCGCCGGTCAAAAAAGGTTGGTATCACACGATTGAGGATGGTATTCACGTTCACTGGCTCGTAAATGATTACTCCAACTCCATGCCGTTCTGGCGGCGCACACTTGCGTTTATTCGATTTGCGTTTCTGGCGACACCCAGAGCCGTTAGGCTTCGTGGTGATGTTATCTTCGCAACTAGCACTCCGTTAACTGTCGCGATTCCTGCACTTTGGGCCGCTTGGCGGAATGGTGCACCGATGGTCTTTGAGGTGCGCGATCTCTGGCCAGATGGCCCTATACGCGTGGGCGCTCTCAAGAATCCAATAAGTATCGCAATTGCGCAATGGCTGGAACGGCGCGCCTATTTTGGTGCCGCTCGCGTGGTTGCGCTCTCACCGGGAATGAAGGAGGGAATAGTCGCGACGGGATATCCGCCGGACAAAGTAACAGTAATTCCGAACTGCAGTGATGTGGCGCTACTTCGCGTGCCAGCCAGCCTCGGCCACCGCTTCTTGACAGATCACGAGTACCTCGCTAGCGGGCCACTCGTTAGTTATGTCGGCACAGTTGGTCAGGCAAATGGGATCCACTACCTGGCGGAGATTGCGTCGGAGCTTTGGACGCTGGACCCCAGCGTCCGCTTCCTTGTTGTCGGCGACGGCAAGGAGGTCGAGCATGTTCGGCAACGCGCTCTCGCCCTGGGCGTGCTGGGAAAGAACTTCTGGATGCTCCCACCGGTCCCAAAGTGTGAGGTGCCTGCGATTCTTTCAGCGAGCACCGTATGCGTATCACTGGTCAACGCTCCGCACATGCACCGCAACTCCGCAAACAAAACGTTTGATGCATTTGCGGCTGGCAAGCCCTTGGTAATCAATCACGGCGGCTGGATGGCCGAAATTCTTGAAGAGACG
>JAWLGN010000221.1:0-8984 GCA_041685075.1 Bryobacteraceae bacterium | reverse complement strand
CTCCCGTTGGTCGGAACGCCGGCCGAAATCAAAACCCAATCAAACCTGGAGGGGCTTGACAAGGTCGCTCCATATCAGAACGCCAGCCGCAGCCCGAGTTGGATGTTGCGGGCCTTCATCGCGCTCGTGATCACCCCGAAGGACGCGCTCGTGTTCACACCCTGGCGATTGGGGGAGAACGACACCCCGGGGTTGTTGGGATTCACGTGGTTCAGGAAGTTGAACGCCTCGGCGCGAAATTCCAGCACCTTGCCCTCGGCGATGCGGAAGGTCTTGAAGCCCGAGAGATCCACCTGCACCATGCCCGGACCGCGCGTGTTCGGCAGCGTGCGGGGCACGTTCCCCACCACGAAATCGGGCGGGTTGGCGAAGGCGCCGGTATCGAACCATTTCGACACCCCGCGGTCTTCACCGTACAGCGTGGGATCCCGGACCACGTTCGGCCAGTTAAGGGCGAAGTTGTTGGCGCCCCGCACAATCAGCGGCACGCCGGTCTGGGCGGTGGTGATGGTATTGACCTGCCAGCCGCCGATGAGCAGGTCGAGCGCGCGGGGGACGCCCGCGCCAAAGCGCTTGCCGCGCCCGAAGGGCAGCTCGAAGACGCCGCTTACCACCAGCCGCTGGGAGATGTCGTTCTGGTCGATGGCGCGGTCGTTGCGGCGGTTGAGGCGGCCGATGCGAAAATTGCCGATCTCGCCCGAACTGCCGGCGCTCCCGCTCTCTGGCGCCGCGCTGGCGGGGTGGCTCGGCGAGGCCGGCTACCGCGCCCCCGCGCAGCCCGAGGGGCCGCTCGACGTGGCGAGTCTTGCCGAAATCGTCTACGCCGCGCTCAGGCCGCGAACGTCGTAACGGTCACTTGCGCTGGTATTCGAGCACCTGCCCGTCGGCCAGCAGCCGTTCCCGCAGCTTCTCGTAGGGCACGTCCTGCACGGCGATGTGCTGATCGATGGCCAGCGCCGCGGCGGTGGCGGCCGACTGCCCCAACACCATGAATACCGGCTCCATCCGGATCGAACCGTAGGCGATATGGGAGCTGGAGACGCAGACCGGAACCAGCAGGTTCGTCACCTGTCCCTTCTTCGGCACCAGCGATCCGTAGGAGATCTGGTAGGGACCCTTGGTGCTCACCCCGATGTCTCCCTCGTTCTGCACGTAGCCCTCGGGCGTGATGTAGCGCTGGATGTTGTGGGAGTCGATGCCGTAGGATCCCATTCCCACCGGCTCCGGAGTGGGACGGTGTTTGAGCAGTTCGTGCTCGGTCATCACGTAGCGGCCCACCATGCGGCGCGCTTCCCGCACGTACAACTGGTGCGGCCAGTTGCCGTTGTCGGTGAACTCGTCCTTGGCCAATCCCCACTTCGCCACAGCCGTACGCACATCCTCGGGCACGCGCGGGTCGTTGGCCATGAAGTACATCAGGCCCTGCTGGTACTGGACGTGTTCCTGGAAGATTTCGCGCCGGCGCTCGTAGCTGGCCTCCGGGTAGTCCCAGTTGCGGCCGATGTTGTCGGTGCTGAAGGGGCCGTGGTTGTTGGTGTCGGTCTTGGCGTTGGGGATAGCGTCGAACTTGTCGAAGGTTTCGCGCCAGCCGGCCTCGAAGATTCGCAGCAGCAGCTCGTATTGCCCGGGATCGTAGCCGGCCGGCTTGGGGAAGGGCACGCGGTTGGCGGGCACCTGGGTGAGGCACATGCGGAAGCAGTAGGCCTGCACCTTGCGGTCCCCCTGACCGTACTCGCCGGGCGGGTCGGGGCTGATGCGTGGCAGGATGCCGCTCGAGGGATCGCCCGGCACCACATAGGGCGAGATGGGCTTTTTCAAAACGCCGAAGTGGTGGCGGTGGTGCAGCACGCCGGTCTGCACTCCGGCCCACTGCTCGCCGTAAGTGTCGCGGGATTCCCGCCCCACGTGGTAGTCCACGCCCGCCGTTGCCATCAGGTCGCCCTCGTAGGTGGCGTCGATGAACATCCTGCCCGCGAAGGTCCTGCCGTCGAGCATGGTGATGGCGACGATGCGGTTGCCCTCTTTGCGGACGCCCTTCTCGCGGTCGAGCCAGGCGTTGCGCTCCACCGGGATGTTCATCTCCCGGATCCAGTTTTCGTAGACACCCTCGGCGACATGCGGCTCGAAGATCCACATGGTGCGGTGGACCTGGTCCATGGCTTCGGTGCCCTGGCCGCGGTTACCGAACTGCTCGCGCTTCTGCCAGCGCCAGGCTTCCGGCTTCTGGTAGTGAAGCCAGACCCGGTGATAGAACTCGCGGGAGAGACCGCCGATGACGGCCTTGTTGCCGGTGTCGGTGAAGCCCAGCCCGCCGGCGGTGAGCCCGCCCAGGTGGCGCTCCGGGCAGACCATGATCACCGATTTACCCATGCGCCTGGCCTGCACCGCCGCCGTGATGGCGCCGGAGGTGCAGCCGTAAACAACCACGTTATACTCGCGCGGCGCGGCGGTGGACGCCAGCGCCACGGTCAACAAAAGAATAGCGGGGCGAATGGACATGCGGTTGCCCTCTGGTTACCGCGACGGCCTGGCCCACGGCGCCGGGCCTCTGCGGGGCGGGCCGGCAAACATTTTCCGGATGATGGCCAGCGCCTGCGCCTGATGCTCGGCGCCGTACTCGAAGATGGCGCCCTGGCTGCGCAGCCGCTTCTGCAGCTCGGCCACAGGGATCTCCTGCACCGGGGAGGAGTGCTCCACCGCCAGCGCCGCCGCCACCCCCGCGGCATGCCCCAGGATCATGTACTGCGGCTCCATCCGCATGCTCGAGTAGGCGATATGGCTGGCCGAAAAACAGACCGGCACCAGCAGGTTCACCGCCTCGTTCCGCTTGGGCGTGAGGGAGCGGTAGGGCAACTGGTAGGGCTTCACCGGAACCTGCACGTCCCCTTCGTTCTCCACGAAGCCTTTCTCGTTGACGAAACGCTGCACGTTGTGGGAGTCCGAATTGTAGCTGCCCATCCCTATGGCGTCCGGCTTGGTGCGCTCGGTCTGGAGGTCCTTCTGGGTGGCCACGAATTCCCCCACCATGCGGCGCCCCTCGCGGATGTAGAGCTGGTTGGGCCAGTGGTCCGTATCGATGTACTCGTCGCGCGCCAGGCCATACTGCTGCATTTCGAGCCGCAGGGACTCCGGCACCCGCGGGTCGTGCGCCAGGAAGTAGTAGAAGCCCTTCTGGTAGTCTTCGTGATCCTTCCAGATGCGCGCGCGCTCGGCGTAGCTGCCGTCGGGGTATCCGTAATTCTTGCCGATGTAGTCCGTGGAGAAGCCGCCGCGGTTGTTGAGGTCCACCTTGCCGTTGGGGATCACCCGGATCAGCCCTACTTCATTCAACGTCAGCGGCCGGCCCATGTACGTGGTCATGGCGGTGAGATAGCGGGCCAGCAGTTCGTAGCGCTTGGGGTCGTAGTTCTCCGGCTTGGGCCAGGGGACGCGGTTGGAGGGCACGTTGGTGGCGATCACGCGGAAGTTGTAGGCCTGGATACGCTTGTCGCCGGACCCGGGTTCGCCGCGCGGCTCCGGGGAGACCTCCGGCAGGAGGTTGCCCTGCTCGTCGCGCGCCGGGATATCCACGGCGAACTGATGGCTGGGGGTCACCGCCCGCACGCCCGCCAGCGATTCTCCGTACTGCGCGGAGCTTTCTCTTCCAAACGTGTAGCTGACGCCGGACTGGGCCATCAGGTCGCCTTCGTAGCTGGCATCGGCGAAGACCTTGGCGGTGAAGCGGGCGCCGTTTTCGGTCGTGATCTCGACGATGCGCGGGCCTTGCTTCCGGACGCCGTTTTTCTCGCGCAGCCGGTGGTGCTGGAACAACACCACCCCCGCTTCGCGCAGCATCTCCCGGAAGATGGCCTCGGCGGCCTTGGGCTCGGGCATCCAGGCGATCTCCTGGAGGTGGCGGTCCAACTCGTAATAGCGGCCCGCGCGATAGTAGAACTCCAGGGCCATGCCGCCGATCACCTCGCGGCGGCCCACATCGGTGCCGGACAACCCGCCGCTCACCATGCCGCCGATGTAGTGGCGCGGTTCGAGCAGGGCGGTCTTCAAGCCCTGCCGCGCGCCGGCGACGGCGGTGGTCACCCCCGCGGCCGTAGCGCCGTAGACCACAAGGTCAAAGCTCTGTTGCGCGCCGGCGGAAGCGGCCAGCGCCAGGGCCATCAGCGTCATTCTCATGGTTTACTTGTTCTCCAGCCGGCCTGCAGCCGGCGCACCTGACGATTATACGCCAGTGCCAGCGACGGCTTCCCGGCGGCAGGCCGCGACGCCTCGCGGCGCTCTGGCAGGCAGGCCGCAACGGAAACGTCACATTTGCCCCGCCTCCGGCAACGGTGCTACGCTTCCAGTACAGTATTAAATCCACGCCGTTGTTTCGGATACGCTGAGTTGAAATGAAGAACGCAACCGCGGTTTCCACACCCTGGTACAGGGAACTGAATCGGTATCATTGGTTCGTCTTAATCGTCGCCACGCTCGGGTGGATGTTCGACACGATGGACCAGCAGTTGTTCAACCTGGCGAGGCGACCCGCTATCCTCGAACTCCTGGGGGCCCGGCCGGACGACCCCTTAATGGCGGGGCAGGTGGCGGAGTTCGCAGGATACTCCACCATGATCTTTATGATCGGGTGGGCGTCGGGTGGCATCATCTTCGGGGTGCTGGGCGACCGCATCGGCCGCGCCAAGACCATGATCGTCACCATCCTGTGCTACTCGGTTTGCACGGGTCTGAGCGCGCTCGCGCAAAACGTCTGGGATTTTTCCTTCTATCGCCTGCTGACGGGTCTGGGGGTGGGCGGCCAGTTTTCCGTTGGGGTATCGTTGGTTGCGGAAACCATGCCGGAGCGGGCGCGGCCGTTCGCGTTAGGCTGGCTCCAGGCGCTCTCGGCGATCGGAAACATGATGGCGGCGATGCTGGGAATGTCGCTTGGCCACTTGCAGCAGATCGGCGCGGTGGGCAGCGCCTGGCGCTGGATGTTCGTCGCCGGAACGCTACCCGCGCTGTTGGCCATTACGGTCATGAAGAGGCTGCGCGAGCCGGAGGCATGGCAAAAGGCCAAGGCCTCCAAGGACAGCAAACAGTTGGGATCCATGCGGGACCTGTTCGGCGACCCGCGCTGGAGGCGCAACACCATCGTGGGGATGATCCTGGCCTTTGCCGGCGTGGTGGGCCTGTGGGGCATCGGCTTCTTCAGCTTCGACCTGCTCAACTCGGTGTTCGACAAGTACTTCCGCGCCCAGGGGCTGCCCGAACACATCATCGCCGGCAAGAAGACCTTCTGGACCGGCGTGACCTCCCTGCTGCAAAACGGCGGCGCGTTCTTGGGCATCTATGCCTTCACCCGGTTGACCCACTACACGGGACGGCGGAAAGCCTTTGCGCTCTCCTTCGTCGCCGCCATGTTGGCCACCGCTTCCGTCTTCTGGTTCCTGAACGACTTCCACCAGATCTTCTGGATGATTCCGTTGATGGGCTTTTCGCAACTGGCCCTGTTCGGCGGCTACGCCATCTATCTGCCGGAGTTGTTCCCCACGCGCCTGCGCAGCACCGGAACCTCCTTCTGCTATAACGTCGGGCGCTTCGTCGCGGCGGGCGGCCCCCTCACCCTGGGGTTGCTTACCAGCCGGGTCTACGTCGGGACGCCGGAACCCATGCGGTACGCCGGAGTGACCATGTGCCTGGTCTTCCTGCTGGGGCTGGCAGTGCTTCCGTTCGCTCCCGAGACCAAGGGCAAACCGCTGCCCGAGTAGCGGCCCCTTCGGCACCTGCCGACGTCATCTGCCGATACGGGTGGGCACCTGCCGTGCCCACCCGCGGCTAATTCCCTCATTCCAAAGCATCATCAGTGTGGCCGTTGAGTTGCGTACCAACACTGCGCACAACTTCCCCATGTCATTCAGAAAACGAAGTCATGTTCTTGCCGCGGGGCTGATTCTCGCGGGCCTGCTCTTGTCCAGTTGTAAGGAGAACGCCGGCGCTTCCCCGCCGGCCATGCCGGCTCCGGAGGTTGCGGTGACCACGCTGCGTCCCGAGCGGGTGGTGTTGACCACGGAATTGCCGGGCCGCACCTCCGCCTACCTGGTGGCGGAGATCCGCCCCCAGGTGAACGGTCTCATCCTCAAGCGCCTGTTCGAAGAGGGCGCCAACGTCAAGGCAGGGGATCTGCTCTACCAGATCGATCCCGCCCCCTACGAGGCGGCCTATAACCAGGCCAAGGCCGCGCTGGCCACCGCCGAGGCCGAACTGGTTACGGCGGAGGCCAATCTCCCGGCCATCCGGTCGCGCGCCGGGAGGCTGAAGGACCTGGTGAAGATCCACGCGGTTTCCCAACAGGATTACGACGACGCCGCCGCCGCGCTGCGCCAGGCCGAAGCCAACCTGGCCGCGCGCAAGGCCGCGGTGGAGATCAACCGCGCGGCGGTGGAAAGCGCCCGCATCAATGTTTCCTATACGCCCATCCGGGCGCCCATTTCCGGACGCATCGGCAAGTCCAACGTCACGGTCGGGGGCATGGCCACGGCCTACCAACCCACTCCGCTAGCCGTCATCCAACAGCTCGATCCCATCTATGTGGACGTGGTGCAGGCCAGCGCCGAGCTGCTGCGCCTGCGGCGGCGCCTGGAGAGCGGCCACCTGAAGCGCAACGGCCCGGTTCAGAACAAGGTGAAGCTGTACCTGGAAGACAAGACCCCCTATCCGTTGACCGGCACCATGCAGTTCCGCGATGTCACGGTGGACCCCACCACCGGTTCGGTCACGCTGCGCATGGTCTTTCGCAATCCGCAGCAGGTGCTGCTGCCCGGCATGTTCGTGCGGGCGGAGGTGCAGGAGGGCGTGAGCGAGAACGCCCTGATGGTGCCCCAGCAGGGCCTCACGCGCGACGTCAAGGGCAACCCCTATGTGCTGCTGGTGAACCAGCAGAACCAGGTGGAGCAGCGGAACGTGGAAGTAGACCGCGCCATCGGCGACAGGTGGCTGGTCACCGGCGGGCTGGCTCCCGGCGACCGCGTGATTGTCGAGGGCCTGCAGAAGGTCCGGCCCGGCGTGCCGGTTCGGGCGGTGGAGTTCCAGCAGGAGGGGAAGGGTGTCTAATTTCTTCCTGCACCGCCCGGTTTTCGCCTGGGTCATCGCCATTTCGATGATGCTGGCGGGCGGGCTGGCCATCTACAATCTGCCAATCTCCCAGTATCCGCCCATCGCGCCCCCGTCGATTGCCATCTACGCGGTCTATCCCGGCGCCACCGCCAAGACGGTGGAAGACAGCGTGGTCCAGATCATAGAGCAGAACATGACGGGGCTGGACCGCATGCTCTACATGCACTCCACCAGCGACGCCGCCGGCTCGGGCCGCATCGAGCTGACCTTCGCCCCGGGCGTCGATCCGGACCTGGCGTGGTCCAAGGTGCAGAACAAGCTCCAGCTCGCCATTGCCCAGTTGCCCGAGGTCGTGCAGCGGCGCGGGGTCACGGTTTCGAAATCCACCCGCAACTACCTCATGATGGTGGGGCTCATCTCCGAGAGCGACGAGATCACCCAGCACGACCTCACCGACTACGCCGTCTCCCAGATCCAGCCGGTACTGGCACGCGTGCCCGGAGTGGGGGAAGTGGAAGCCTTCGGCTCCCAATACGCCATGCGGGTGTGGCTGGACCCCGACAAGCTCACCCAGTACAACATGACGGTGTCGGACATCGTGGCCGCCATCCGAACGTACAACGTCCAGGTTTCGGCCGGCCAGTTCGGCGCCGCGCCGGCGGTCAAGGGCCAGCGGCTCAACGCCTCCATCCTGGTGCAATCGCTGCTGAAAACGCCGGAGGAGTTCGGCGCCATCCCGCTGCGCACCAACCCGGACGGCTCCATCGTGCGGGTACGCGACGTGGCCCGCACGGAGTTGGGCACGGAGTTCTACGACGTCCAGGCCACCTACAACGGCAGGCCCTCGGCGGTGCTGCCCGTTCGCCAGGAACCCGGCGCCAACGCTCTGGACACCTCCGCGGCGGTGAAGGCCAAAATGGAGGAGCTTTCCCGCTTCTTCCCGCACGGCATGAAGGTGGTCTATCCGTTCGACACCACGCCGTTCGTGCGGGTGGCCATCGGGGAGGTGGTCCGCACTTTGTTCGAAGCCATCGTCCTGGTCTTCCTGATCATGTACGTGTTCCTGGGTAACATGCGCTCCACCCTGATCCCCACCATCGCGGTGCCGGTAGTGATCCTGGGCACCTTCGGGGTGCTGGCGGCCTTCGGATTCTCCATCAACATGCTCACCATGTTCGCCATGGTGCTGGCCATAGGGCTGCTGGTGGACGATGCCATCGTGGTGGTGGAGAACGTCGAGCGTGTCATGACCGAGGAGGGGCTCCCGCCATGGGAAGCCACCCGGAAGTCCATGAAGGAGATCACCGGCGCGCTGGTGGGCATCGGGTTCGTTCTGTCGGCCGTGTTTGCGCCCATGATCTTCTTCCCCGGCTCCACGGGCGTCATCTATCGCCAGTTCTCCGTTACCGTGATCGCGGCCATGCTGCTTTCGGTGCTGGTGGCTTTGATTCTGACCCCGGTGCTCTGCGCGTCGCTGCTGAAACCCGCGGCCCGGGGGCATCACGCCGCGCGCTCCGGTTTCCCCCTGTTGCGCCCGTTTTTCCGGGCCTTCGACCGGTCGTTCTACTATCTGCGGGACCGCTATGAATCCGCGGTGGGGCTGATTCTACGGGTCAAGTCCCCGGCGCTGGTGGCCTTCGTGGTGGTCGTGGTGATGATGGGCTACCTGTTCGTGCGCATGCCCAAAGCCTACCTGCCGGATGAGGACCAGGGAAGCCTGATGGCCATGGTGCAGTTGCCCGTGGGCTCCACCCGGGAACAGACCGATGAAGTGCTGGCCAAGCTGCGCCACCACTTCCTGGTAGAGCAGAAGGAAGCCGTCGAATCGGTGATGACGGTATCGGGCTTCAGCATGGCCGGCCGGGGCCAGAACCAAGGGATGGCTTTCGCCATGC
>JAWLGN010000003.1:0-53212 GCA_041685075.1 Bryobacteraceae bacterium | reverse complement strand
CCCGACCACCTGCCTGGACTGCAATTCCGCCAACCCACTCATGAGTGCCTCCTAGCCGAGAGTAGCGGCGGGGACCTCGGCTTGTCAACGCGAGCTTACCGCCGCAGCACCGTGCGGGCGGGGTCGAGAAGCACGCGGGACGGCGCCTGTGTTACCGGGATGCTGAACTCCACCGGGTCGGGGCCGGTCTCCACCAGGTGGGTGATGGATTTGCCGCGGGCAAACTGCACCTCCACAGGCACCACCGCGGTGAACAGCGGGTCCACTTCGGACTGGGTTACGGTGCCCACCACCCGCATGGCCCGGCCCTTGCCTTTGGTGGCGTGAGTCAACTTGAGCGCCGGGATGCCCGTGCCGTAGACCCACTGGTCGAAGAAGTATTCCAGGTTGGCGTCCGGCGCCTTGGGCGGCATGTAGCGGGCGGCCAGTTCCCGAAACTGCGCGGTGGAAACCGTCTTCCACTCGTGGCGGCGGCGCAGTTCGGCCAGCATTTCGAGAAAGCGCGCGTCGCCCATGCGGCAGCGCAGCATGTGGAGGATCCAGGAGCCCTTGCCGTAGATGATGGCGCGCCGGGCGTGCGGGGCCAAAGAACTCTCCAGGCGGTCGCCCAGTACGATGGGGCCGGCCGAGTCGACAAACCCGCCGGACTCCAGTTTCTCCAGCAGCGCCGTACGGTATTCCTCGAGTATGCTCTGGGCGGCGCGGCGGCCCTTGCGCCGCTCGAGATAAAGCAGCGCGGAGTAGTTGGCCAGCGCTTCCATCAGCCAGGCGTCATGATACCCGGCGGCGGTGACGATGTTACCCCACCATTGGTGCGCGGTTTCGTGCGCCTGGAGCAGGTCTGTAAAGAACGTCTGGTTGCGCGGGGTAAGTCGCGTCAGGACGTTGTCCGAGGGATTAAGATAGGCCAGGGTGGAGAGATAGATGAGGCCGGGAAAGCCCTGGCCGAAAGTGCCGGGGACGGGGGATACCGCCAGGGTTTCCAGCGCCGGGGGACCGAAACGCCCCGTCATGAACTCCAGCGCGGATGCCACTTCAGAGGCCAGTTCCTGCAGGCGCGCGCGCGGGCCGGGGAGTGGCGGCGGCTCCGGTATGATCACGGCCGGCTCCGGGCGTTGCGGCCGCCTGCCCGTCCACAACGGCGGCGGCTGGATGACCACCAGCGGCGGGCGCGGGCGCGCCTGGAGCGCCTCCTCGAAGGTCTGGTTCGCGTAGACCTCTACCGTGTAGCCGCCGCGCTTCTCCCGGGCCGTGTCGTAATGCCCCAGGTTGAAACCGGCGAAGCGCACCGCGCGACCGGTGCGGCGCCTGGTGATGCGCCAGTCGCCTTCCGTGCGCTCTTCCACCAACTCGCCCGGGAGCACGATGTCGAAGTTCCTGGGGTGCCGGAAGGCGAGATCGTAGGTGACAAACTGCATGCGGCGGTTGGGATACCAGTTCGAGCGGGCGCCCACGTGGTAGACCTGGTTGCCGGCATCGTGGATCACCCGGCCCTGGTGGCGGAATTCGATCTCGTACTCGCGGGCGGGGTCCAGCGGTTCGGGCGGGGCGATCAGAATCAGGTCGTTGGCCGAGCCGCGCACCAGGTTGGCCCGCAGGGCGTCGCGTTGCAGCACCTCGGCGGGCACACCGTCCACGGTGGCGGATTCGATGCGCATGGGGCGGGCGATCTCGAACGGAAGAACGCGCGCGGTTCCGCGCGGGCGCAGCCGGACGCGCGACGTGACCGAAAGGTTCAGGTCCGGCTCCACCGTGGCCTCGATGCGGTAGTCCCGCAGGGTGAATTCGAGCCCGTACTCGCGCTCCCCGTTGCGCCAGGAACGCGCCGGAAAGCTGGTCCAGACATCGAAGAAAGCGCGGTTGTCCCGCGTCACCAACTGGCCGGCCACGACCTGCTCGATCGAGCGGGGCTCGAAGACCAGGTCGAAATTGCCGAGCTTGGCGCCCGCCAGCGCGGCGGCGAAAAAGCCGGCCAGCGGTGAGCCCGGGTCGAGGAGGTCCAGCGCCAGGCGGGTCTGGTAGCTCGAAGCCAGGTTGCGCACCAGCGGAGACCATTCTTCGGCCGCGAGCAGCCCCATCTCCGGCACCTTGCGGTTGAAGGGACTGCCGCGCATCTCCGCTGTCAGGGCTGCGTAGCTGTCGTCGGTGAACAGAAGAACGGCGGTGCGGATGCGCTCGCTCATGTTGGGCGAGCCGGTATAGACGGCCAGGGAACGGCGTTCGCCGCGGGTGGGGGGCAGCAGCAGCACTTCGCCCTCGCCTCCCTGCACGTCGGTGGTGAAGACGGCGGCGATGCGGCGCCCTGCCACGGGCCGGGAAAAGATCAGGTAGCCATCCGTGAAGTACAAGCGGATGTCTTCCCGCGCCAGGGAGACGTTGCGGACGCGGTAGCACTCATCGGGGTCGAGGGCAAGCTCGCGGATACCGCTCGCCAGATCGGCCAGGGTTGCGCCGGAGAGCGCGCCCGCTCCGACCAGGATGGCCAGCCACCACCGCATCACCTAACAGTCTACAGAAAACGCCGCAACCGTTCGCCCGCGCGCGGCGGCGGCACGCTACAGGTTGGCGGACCTGACCATGACGCCCAAAACCGCGCGGATCTGCTCGGCCCCGTAGCGGCGCTCCAGCCGCCGGATGGTGAAATGGGCGCGGGCCATGTTCTGGAAATGCTCGGTGAAGATCACGTTGATGGCCGCACCCCCGGCGGCGCCTATCAGGGGCACGGCCTGGGCGGCGGCCTTCTGCGAAACCGAGGTCCCGAAGCGCGAAGCGATCTGCGCCGCCAGACGCGCCAGCGGCGGTGCGCCCGCTGCGCCGATGCCTCGCTCGGCGATGAAGCGCGAGGCTTCGCGTACGGCGGCGGCCAGCGCCCCGCGGACGGCGTAGTAGGCCGCATCGGCGCTGTCGTCGGCGCTCGACCGGCCGCCCAACGCAAACACCTCCATGCAGGCCAGGCGCGCGTCCACCGAGCGAATATCCTCGCCCTCCGAGCGGGCGATCTCCGCGATGGAGCGCAGCATGATGGTGGTGGAGACGGGCAGCTCGACCACTAGAGCAGGAATGCCAAAAAAGCCGCCCACGGCGCCGGTGACCCCGCTGGCGACCTTGTGCATCGTCTCCGAGGCGGGGCCGCTTTGGCTCCCCTCGAGCGAGGTGATGGCCGTCTCCAGCGCGCGCTCGATGGCGCTGGCGGCGGCGCGGGTGATGGCCGCGGTGGCGCGCCCCGGCAACCGCGCCACCAGCCGCTCGATAGGCGCCCCCACCGCCGAGGCCAGCCGGATGGCCAGGCTGGGGCTGCTCAGTACTCGCAGCGCGCTTTCCAGCGCTACCGCGTCCCCCGGATCGAAATCATACTCGGGCATCTGTCACCTTGTTAGCATAAGTCCTCATGAACAAGCGAGCGCTGGCGCTTCTCCTCCTGATTGTATTGTGTTCCTGCACATGCGGGCGTATCCGGCGGCCGCCTGCCGTACCCAGCGGGATCGCAGCGGCCTTTCTCGATGTGGGCCAGGCCGACGCCGCCATCTTGCGCACCGCCGAGGGCGAAACCGTGCTGTTCGATACCGGCGCCGGCGCCGAAACCGTCGCATTGCTGCGGCGCGAGGGCGTGACCCGCATCGACCTGCTGGTAGTGAGCCATCCCCACGCCGACCACATTGGCGGAATGGGAGCGGTGCTGCGCGCCTTTCCGGTACGCGAGACCTGGTACGCGGGCGAATGGCGAGGCCGCGCGGCACGCACCCTGGCCGAAGCCAATCCACACCGCGTGGCAGCCGGCGAAACCCGCCGTTTGGGCAAGCTCGAACTCACGGTGCTGCACCCCCCTGCCGATAGCCGCTGGCGCGGGCGCAGGGGAAAACCCGATCCCAACAACGCTTCCCTGGTGGTGAAGGCAACCTACGGCGACAGCCGCTACCTGTTCACCGGAGACTGCGAGTTGGAGTGTTGGGAGCGCATGTTCAAGGATCGCCGGGCGGAGCTGCGGGCAGAGGTGCTGAAAGTGGCGCACCACGGCTCCTGGAACGCCACCAATGCCGGGGTCGTCGGCAGCGTGCGTCCCCAAACCGCGGTGATCTCCTGCGGGCGGGGGAATTCCTACGGCCATCCGCACCGGACGGTGTTGCGACTCTTCGAGAAAGCGCGGGTGGAGGTCTTCCGCACGGATCGGGACGGCACGGTGCGCTGCGCCGGCGTCCAATGCCGGAGCGGTGATTAGCGCAACGGCACTCCGGTTGCACTGCTTCGCCCGGAGGCGCTATGCGAGTTGGAATGGTATGGGCGGCGGTGATGCTGCTGCTATTCGCGGCGTGCGCGCGTGAGGAAGAGCGCGCCGAGGGCCAGGGCGCCACCGGAACGAACGTCACCGGCAGGGGCGAGGACCCGCCCCGCGCACGGGAGGATTTCACCGGCACGCCTGGCGTGGGCGGCCAGGCGGACATTTCACCCCCGGGGCAAAGAGCCGAGGAGACCTGGGGAGGGCGGTCCCCCGGGGAACAGCAGGCGGACCGGTTGGATTCTGGCGCCCAGCAGCGCGCGGAGGGCACGCCGGCGCCGGTCCCCGCCCCCGGAGACGCCGCGGGCGAGGCGGACCGCACCGCACCCGGCACCACCGGCGCCAACTGGCTGCTGCTGGCGCTCATCGTACTGGCCGTTGCCGGAGGCGCCGCCCTGGCCCTCCGCTATCGCCGGCCGTAGAAACGGAGCGGGGCCCGCCGGGCCGGATGTAACCTGGATCACCGACAGGGCGCTTGCGGGCGGCGAGAATGAGTACATGCCCGTCGTCATCGGAGGCAAACCGCAGAGCGGTTTCACCGACCCCATAGGATTGTTGACCGACTGCCATCGCCGCATCGAGCGGTTCCTTGCGGTACTGGAGCAGGTGAGCGCACAGGCGCGGGGCGGGCCGCTCGACTCCGAACAGCGCGCGGCGCTCGAAACGGCCCTCCGCTACTTCCGCGACGCCGCCCCGAAGCACACGGCCGACGAAGAACAGACGCTCTTCCCCCGCCTGCGCTCACTGGAGAATGCCGAAGCGCGCGCGGTGCTTGCCAAGGTGGAAGCCCTCGAGACCCAGCATACCGAGGCCGACCGCCGCCACGCCGAAGTGGACCGCCTGGGACGCGCATGGCTGGAAGGCGGAACGCTGGCCGGCCCCGATGCCGAGCGCCTGGCCTCCCTGCTTGCGGAACTCTCGGAAATGTACCGCGGCCACATCTCCCTCGAGGAAGAAGAAGTCTTCCCGGCGGCAGCATCATCCCTGGGGGATGCCGAGCGCCGCGCCATGGGGCGTGAAATGGCTGCCCGGCGCGGCTTGGCGGGCCCCGCCGAAAGTTCCACGGAACAGCCGGCTTGACAGAGCCGAGCCAACTCATCTATTAAGATTGACAGAGAGTGCCCCAGGCGCCTACTGGCCTGCTCACCCGGCCGGCGGACGCGGCTTGCAAGCCGGTCTCCCTACGGCAGCCTAGAGCGATGGCGAACCAAAAACCTTCCGACATCATCGAGTTCGGCAACGAATACTACATCCGCGCCCAGTCGTCGCTGGCCGATGACCGCACCCGGGTGCTGCTCGACGGCAACACCTTCGCCGTCTTCGACCGCTACGGCGATATCCAGCCGGTGGGCTTCGGCCAGCAGGGACTCTTCTGCCGGGACACCCGCTACCTGTCCCGCCTGGAGTTGCAGATTGCCGGCCAGCGGCCGCTTCTGTTGAGTTCCGCCGTCCGGGAGGACAACCTCCTGCTGGTCATCGACCTGACCAACCCCGACCTGGAACTGCCTTCCGGCCAGGTGGTCCCCAACGGCACTGTCCACCTCCACCGCACCAAGTACCTGCTGGACGGCATGTGCTTCGAAGAAGTCACGGCGCACAACTACGGCGATGAACCGGTCGAAATCAACCTGGCCTTCACGTTCGGCGCCGACTTCGCCGATATCTTCGAGGTGCGCGGCACGGAGCGGGCCAGGCGCGGCGTCCTGCTCCCCCCCACGGTGACAAACGGCAGCGTGGTGCTCTCCTACCGCGGTCTCGACAACATCGTCCGGCGTACCGCGGTGCAGTGCAGCGCTTCGACAGCGGTGTTTACCGATTCCGCCGTGACCCTGCCCATTCGTATCGGACCGCACGAGGAGACCGCCGTGCGGCTGACCATCGCGTGCGAGCAGAACGGCGAAAATCGCTCGACGCTGAACCACCACCAGGGCTTCGCGCGGCTGAAACAGACCCGCACGGTGTGCCCGCTGGCCGGGGTGGACATCTTCACGTCCAACGAGCAGCTCAACGACTGGCTGAACCGCTCCCTGGCCGATTTGAGAATGCTCACGGTGGCGACGTCCTCCGGCCCCTACCCGTACGCCGGCGTCCCCTGGTTCAGCACCGTCTTCGGGCGGGATGGCCTGATCACGGCGGCGGAACTGCTCTGGGTGGCGCCGGACCTGGCCAGGGGGGTGCTGGCGTATCTCGCGGCCACGCAAGCCAGCCACCGCGACCCCGAGATCGACGCCGAACCGGGGAAGATCCTGCACGAAGTCCGCAACGGCGAGATGGCGCAGCTTCGCGAAGTGCCCTTCGGCCGCTACTACGGCAGCGTGGACTCCACGCCGCTGTTTCTAGTGCTGGCCGGCGCCTATTATGAGCGGACCGGGGACCGGGAGTTCCTGCGGTCCATCTGGCCTAACGTCATCGCCGCGCTCGACTGGATGGAGCACTACGGCGACGTCGACGGCGATGGCTTCATCGAGTACGCCCGCAAGTCCGAGCATGGCCTGGTGCAGCAGGGCTGGAAGGACTCGCACGATTCCGTGTTCTACTCCGACGGGCGCAGCGCCTCCGGGCCTATCGCGCTCTGCGAGGTCCAGGCCTACGTCTACGCCGCCAGGTCCAAAATCGCCTCCGCGGCCGGCGACTTCGGGTTCGACGAACTCGCGGCCAAGCTGCGCCGCGCGGCCGAACACCTCAAGAAGAAGTTCAACGACGAGTTCTGGTGCGACGAGCTGTCGACCTACGCGCTGGCGCTGGACGGCGTCAAGCGCCAGTGCCGCGTGCGCAGTTCCAATGCCGGCCAGTGCCTGTGGTCGGGGATCGCACAGCCCGGGCGGCTGCGCAGCACCATCGAGTCTCTGCTCTCGCCCGCCCTGTTCTCCGGCTGGGGTGTCCGGACCATCGCCACCGTCGAGAAGCGGTACAACCCCATGTCGTATCACAACGGGTCGGTCTGGCCGCACGACAACGCCATCATCGCGGCGGGGGTCACGCAGTTTCGCGACAAGGAACTCGCGCTGCGAATCCTCTCCGGCCTCTTGGATCTGTCGGTCTTCACGGAGTTGCACCGGCTGCCCGAGCTGATCTGCGGTTTCGCCCGCGAACCCGGAAAAGGCCCCACTCTCTACCCGGTGGCCTGTTCTCCGCAGGCATGGGCGTCCGGCGCCGTGTTTCTCATCCTGCAGTCCTGCCTGGGGCTCTCCATTCGCGCCAGGGAGTCGCGCGTCTGCTTCTACTACCCCGCCCTGCCGGATGCGGTCGAATTCGTACGGATCCGCGACCTCAGGGTGGGACAGGCGTCGGTAGACCTGGTGCTCGAACGCCATGCCGAGACCGTCCTGGTGGATATCGAACGCCGCTCTGGCGATCTGGACGTAGTGGTGATTAAGTAGCTTTTCCTGCCCGGCCTTACTATCCATCGAGTTGCACAAACGAACTCGCCCTAAGAACAGAACATTTCATCGCCTCAATGTTCATCCCTAACTGCGTTTGTGCCGAGACGCCCTCCATCTTACAAGCGATGCGGCGGACCCTTGACAAATTTGAGTGAATGTCTTATAAAGACATAAATAGGAGTGCTACCTGGCGCCCGCAAGCTTCGCACTTGTGGGGTTCGGGACTATTCACACCTGCAGTCCCCAAGCACACACTTTCCAGTCGTTACCGGGTGTGTCTCGAGACGCACCTTCGGGCAGATCGCGCGGAAGGAGGTTGGATATGAGAATTGCGCAAGTTGCACCTTTGTTCGAGAGCGTTCCCCCGAAACTCTATGGCGGCACGGAACGTGTTGTTTCTTACCTGACCGACGAACTTGTAAAGCAGGGTCACGAGGTAACATTGTTCGCGAGCGCCGACTCGGTCACGGCCGCGGAGTTGCAGCCGGTATGCGAGCGAGCGTTGCGATTCGAGAACAACAGGATTACCGACCCGTTCGCCCACCATATCCGGATGATCGAGATGGTGGCGCAGTCGGCTTCGCGCTTCGACGTCGTTCATTTCCACATCGATTACCTTCACTTCCCCCTCTCACGGCGCTGGCGGGTTCCCTCCCTGACGACCCTGCACGGCCGGCTGGACATTGCCGATCTCGCGCCCCTCTATCGCGAGTTCCGGGACATGAACGTCGTCTCCATCTCCAACGCCCAGCGCGCGCCGCTACCCTGGGCCAACTGGATGGGGACCGTCTATCATGGATTGCCGAACGACCTGTATCAAGCCAATATCCGGCCCGGCAAGTATCTGGCCTTTCTGGGACGTATCTCCCCTGAAAAACGCGCAGACCGGGCGATTGAAATTGCCAAACGCTCCGGCCTGCCCCTGAAGATCGCGGCCAAGGTGGATGTGGTCGACAGGGAATACTTCAACTCCCAAATTCGCCCGCTTCTCGACCATCCGCTCATCGAGTATGTGGGCGAGATCGGCGAGAAAGAGAAGAACGAGTTTTTGGGCAACGCCCTCGCCCTGTTATTCCCCATCGACTGGCCGGAACCGTTCGGCCTGGTGATGATCGAGGCGATGGCCTGCGGCACGCCCGTGATCGCCTACCCCATGGGTTCGGTGCCGGAGATTATCAACGAAGGCGTTACCGGCCTGATCGTCAACAGCATTGATGAGGCCGTATGCGTCGTGGAGCGTGTCGGCTCGATTTCCCGCGCCGCTTGCCGGCGTATCTTCGAAGAGCGTTTCAGCGCCGGCCGGATGGCGCGCGAATACGTGAAGCTCTATCGCCGCCTGGCGGCCCGCGCGCCCGAATTCCTCGGCGCGCGTCCGGACTGGCAACCCGGCGGCTTCGTTCCCGCCCAATACCCGCGCCGCGCGGCTCGTCGCTTCCGGACCGCAGCGCGCGCGCCTCGCGACAGGGCCGCGGAGCCACTCCGCGGCCCTCCCCGCCACCGCTTGATCAGACCGATACGGTGATCGGCCCAGCCCACCCCCGGCTCAGATCTTGCAGTTCGTGCTCCCACCAGGTATAAAACGTACTTGGATATATCGGTGAGATATGGCCTCTGCTATCGACCTCCTCGTGGATATCATTCACTCCAGAACGCTGAACTCCTGGAAAGAGAGGAACACAGAAGCACTCGCATGCCTGTTCGGCAGCCGGTACCCGAAGCGCGCCGAGAAGGCGGTCGCACTCCGCGCGCCCGACATGCGAGGTAGCGATTCCGGCGTGCCGTACGCGGCCTATATCCATGCATCGAATCCCGATGCCGGTGCATACAGTGGCATGAGCTTCGTGATTTTCCCGGTGGAGGACGAACACTGTTTGGTTGCCATGGTCGTCGGCACTCAGGGGCTCGCGCCAGATGAGGCAATCCTGGGCCGCCCCGGCCATGCACGGAAGCTACAGGCCATCTGCCGTTGGTTGAACCATCGATTCGGACAGGGCGATCAGGTCGCTTGGGCCAAGCAGGACCCAACCCGCATCGATATCGATATTCCCCAGCCCCTCCAGCGGGCATGGTCTGCACATGAGCGCGTTTTCAAACGCTATGGTCGAGTGCTGTATGCGGCATACAGGCCTACCCAGAACCGTGACGGTACGATCGCCGCTGTAACCGCCATGCTCGATCTGATGTTCGAAGAACGTGGCTACTGTCCGCTGAAGGACTATCAACAAGACGCGGATTGCGTTCGGACCGGGTGGTTCTCTCATTTGATGCCGAGGACAAGAAAAGATCAGGTTTTCGAACTTCTGAATAACCGCAGGTTCGTCGTCCTCCAAGGGCCACCGGGAACGGGAAAGACGAGGATGGCGCGCCAGATCCTGGCGGAGGACTACGCCGGCTGCGGACGTTCTGTACAATTCCACCCGAATACGACGTACGAGAATTTCATCGGCGGCTTAGCACCAGCGCAGCAGGGCGCCAGCGACGATGGCGGACTCGGTTTCCGCTTCGCTCCAAAACCAGGCTTTCTTCTCGAGGCGGCTGCCCAAGCCGCAGCTTCCACAAAGCCTTACCTGCTCCATGTGGATGAGGTTAACCGGGCGGACCTCGCAAAGATCCTCGGTGAGGCCATCTACCTGTTCGAGCCCGATCCAGAGTCGCGACGCGAGATTGATCTTCCCTATGACTTCGGCCATCCGTTTCACCATCGTTTCTATCTCCCTGATAACCTCCACGTGCTCGGTACTATGAACAGTGCCGACAGGAGCATTGCGATTCTCGATGTGGCGGTCCGGCGGAGGTTCGCGTTCTTGTCTCTTTGGCCGAGTCTGGAAGTTGTGACGGAGCACGGCTGTCCATTGGCCCAGCGCGCGTTTCGGGAGATCGTTTCGATATTCATCGAGCACGCACCGGATGACGCACTGGCGCTGGTGCCTGGGCATTCCTATTTCCTCGAAAAAAATGAGCACCGTGCGCGAGTGAGCATGCGAACGAGTCTGGCACCGCTGTTGGCCGAGTACTTGGCGCAAGGGTATGTCAGTGGGTTTGCCGAATCCATTCGGGGTTACATGCAGTGGCTCGACGGCTTCTGAGGCGCCAGCAACATTCGGCCGGTTTGCCGCTCAACCACGTACGGCCGACACGGGAAATCTGCCTCGAGCTTCAAGATTTCACTCGCGTTACCAGATCGGCGGTCCAGCTATTCGGGATGCCGACTTTGGCGAACCCACAGGCCCAGGCTGCGCGGCTTGCCGAGCAATTCATTAACCAGAATTTGCCGCTGTTTGACTTGCTGGAGGTGGACGTTCACCGGGATTACGACGGTTCCGATGTCCTACTCCATATCGAGTCACACGGGACGGTTGGAGCCGTCCCGCTGCGCTCCCCACTGACCGCGCGGCATGACTTCGGTCTCCTCGTGCAGCCGAGATTTCCGTGGAGCGGCATCGGTCCGATGCTGGCGGAAATGGGGTGGCTGATCAGCCCTGCACCGTTGAGGCTGCCTCTGCTGCGGCGATCGGAGCGCCGGGTACCCGTCTGGGTTCTCTCCCTTATGGTTCTCGCCAGGTTGAAAGCTTTGCTGGACCAACTCACTCGCCGCTTCGAGACGACCACCGAGATATGTCCGGCGCCGAAGGGCCGCGTCGAATGGGAGCAGTACGCAACGCGGCTGATGCCCCGCGGCGACTTTCTTGCCGTGCCCTGTACGTTTGCGGATCTGCGGGATGATCGACAATTGAAGGGCGCCATCCGCTTTGCGGTTGAGAAACAGCTTCGATCGCTTGAAACGCAATGTGAGCAGGGCGCGTTTGTGCATCGTCTGATCGCATTGGCCGAATCGCTTCTCCTGCAAGTCCGCAATGTCTCCGCCCGCCGGCCGGCCGCCGGGGAACTACAGACCTGGCGAAGACAGCCGCTGCGGAGCGATCCCTTCCTGGATGGTCTTCAGGCGATCAACTGGACCATAGAAGAACGAGGATTAGCGGGTCTAAGCGATCTCGAAGGTATTCCCTGGACGATGCCCATGGAGCAGTTCTTCGAGGCATGGGTAGAAACCATCTTTCGCACTGTGGCTCAGAAAACAGGCGGGGTACTAAGGACCGGGAGGCGTAGAGAAACGGTCGCCCCACTGGTATGGGAGCCGTCGTATAGCGGAACACAGCGCTCACTCGTACCAGACCTCGTTCTGGAGGTGGAAAACGCCGCAGTGATCATCGATGCAAAGTACAAGCGACACTGGGAGGAGTTGCAGGACGGCAATTGGCGTAATCAAACAGATGCCTTGCGCGAACAGCATCGCGCCGACCTGCTTCAAGTGCTCGCCTATGCCAATCTGGTCCACTCGCGGGAGATCGTCTGCTGCCTGGTTTACCCATGCTCCGCAAAACGGTGGGAGTCGCTGGTCAGGCGTGGACGACTGATCCATAAGTCCGAACTGCCGAACCGTGGGCGCCGCGTTCATCTATGGCTGACCGCGGCACCCATGTCCGCCGAACCGGAGCGCATCGGATCGCTATTCCGCGACCATCTCCGTCGGCTGTAGTCGATTCACGGAACTCCGCAAGGATGGGTGTGCCGCCGCTTTACGCCGCTTTGATGGCCGCCGCCGCGGGGTCCTCGGGCGCGGTGGCGTCGCAGGCGGAAGGCGCGGCGGCAAGGTGCCCGAGCAGCGCATCCATCATGCCTGTCGCCGGTGGCAGATGGCCGCTTAAGACGATCTGGGCGTCCAGGCGGCGAAAGCTTTCCAGCGTGGCTTCGAACTTGGTTTGGTTGACACTCCCCAGCCAGGGCGTGTCGACCGCCGCCCAGGCCAGCACGCCCTCGCGCACCGCGGCGGGCGAGGCCGCTGCCGCCGTCGGCGCGGGCGCCGGCAACAGGGCGCCGAATGTGTCGGCAGAGAACAGCGTGCGGGTGGTACGGTCGAACGCCGCGATGGTTTCGGGCGCGTCGTAGGCCGGCGGCCGCATGGCCACGAGTTCGCGATCGCCGGCCATAAGCCGCTCGCCCAGGTTGATCAGGTGGAGCCGGTCCGGCGGAACGTTCCGGTAGAAGGAGAGTTTGGCCGCGCCCACAAACGTCGTCACCACGCGCGCCTGCGGCGCGAGCGCCATCAGCGGCTCGATCGCCCCGGTATGGTCGGGGTCCGCATGGGTCAACCAGATGTAGCGCAGGTCCGCGGGGTCGATGACCGAACCGAGGCTCTTCAGAAACTCGTCCTTGAGGGGGCCGGTGCCGGTGTCGATGAGCACGGGGCAGCGGCCGCGAACGACGAAGGCGTTGATCGCCAACACTCCCAGCCCCGGCACGGGGCACCAGGCCGGAAGCGCGAACACTTCCGAAGTTACTTCGGCCGGTTCGAACATAGTCAACTTATCCAGCATTGTTTATCCTCCTGTAATCTCGGTCGTATTCGGAAACTACAGTCCGGCTTTTTGCGTGCTCCGAATTGAAGGCCAAAGCACCTTGTTCCCGACTCAACTAAGAACGCGTAGAACGCAGCCGAAAGGGCGCAAGCCGCCGCACAAGGCGCGGAATCCCGGCAGATGGCCGGCCCGGCGTTACAATGGTTACCGAAGCGAGGAAACCGGATGGAAGCGCCACAGACAGAAGGATACGAGCGGATTACGGCCTACTTCGAGTGGGATCGCTTCGCCAAAGAAAACGGCATCCGGGTGGTGGCGGCCGGCCGCGGCTTTGCCCGCACGGAAATGAACGTCGAGCCGCGCCACCTCAACGGCGCCGGAGTGCTGCAAGGCGGCGCCCTGTTCACCCTGGCGGACCTCGCCTTCGCGGTGGCGTCGAACTCGCATGGCGTGCTGGCGCTGGGCTGCCAGGCCGATGTCACCTGGTTCAAGGCCGTGCGCTCGGGACGCCTCACCGCCGAGGCCGAAGAGGTCGCGCGTACCCGCACGCTCTCCACCTGCCTGATCCGGGTCACGGACGAGCGCCGGGAACTGGTGGCGCTGTTCAAAGGCGTGGCCTACATCAAGGGCACGCCGCTCTGGGCCGGCGAGACGGACGCGGGCCGCACCCCGTAGCCTGCCAGCACGCGCAGGCAGAGGTCCAGGTCGTCGGTGAGGATGTAATCCACCCCCGCCCGCACCAGTTGCCGGATGAACTCCTCTTCTTGCGCGCTGTAATAGTTCACGGTGACGCCGTGGTCGTGCAGCGTCCGAACCGCCTCGGGCAGACCGTCCAGCCCGCTCAACACCTGGATGAACTCGGCACGTGCGTCTATGGTCTCCTGTACGTAGGCCCGCAAATCGCGGCGCGGGCCGGACATGTTGCAGATGCGAATTCCGCGAGCGATCGCGCGCGCCCGCGCGGCCTGCTCCCGGGTGCACGCCAGCACGCACTGCTCGGCCCTCCCCATCTCCACGATGAGGCGCGCCGCCCGCTCCGCCACGCCCGGAACGTTGGCCAGGTGAACGTTGCACAGGATCTCGCGCGGGATGATCTCGAGCGTCTCCCGCAGAGTGGGGATGCGGGCGCCCTTGAACCGCGGGGCAAACCAGGATCCGGCGTCCAGCCGGCGCAGCTCCCGGAAGGTCAACTCCGCCACCCTGCCGGCGCCGTCGGTGGTCCGGTCCACAGTAGCGTCATGCATGATGACCGGGACGCCGTCGCGCGAGAGCCGCACGTCGAATTCGATCTGGTGAGCCCCTTTGCGCACCGCGGAAGCGAAGGCGGGGAGCGTATTTTCGGGCGCGCTCTTGCAGTCGCCCCGGTGGGCCGACGCATAGGTGGCGCCCGAAGCGGCCAGCGCGCCGCCGAGCAGCCCCAACAGAACCGCCGCTCTCATGACCTTACACGCGGCGGTCCAGCACCGGAATCGAGACGCCCTCGATGCGGTTGCCTTCCAGGGTAATCTCGCGAGCCTCGGCGGAGATGCGCACCCCAATGCGTTTGGCCGGCCCGCGCCGCTCGGTGATGGTGTTCCGCACCACCGAGACGGTTTCCGTGCGGCCCTCGATATCGATCCCCATGCCTGCCTCGCCGCCGCTGTCGAGCACTTCGTTGGCTTCAATGCGGTTGCGGTTGGGGCAGAAGGCGATGCCGTGCTCCTGTCGCAGCCGGATGCCGATCTCGCCGCTGCGCGCCACGCGGTTGGCCCGCACCAGGTTATCCGTGTCGGCGTGGCCCAGGGAGATGCCGTGGCTGCGCGAGCCGGAGACGCTGTTGTTTTCCGCCAGCGACCACTTCACGCCCCAGCAGAAGAAGAGGCCGATGTTATTGCCATCGAGGCGGTTCCCCACCATCACGGCACGCTGCGCGCCGGAGCCGGGGTGCAGCCCGAAATTGGCGTTGTCCAGGCACTGGCAGTCTTCCACGCGCACATCGTGCGCCACCTGCCAACTGATGCCGTCGCCGTTGTAGTTGCGCGCCACCACGCGCCGCATGGCCACGCGGTTGGACTCCCGCAGAAAGATGCAGCCCACGTAATTGCCGTTCAGGAACTCATTGTTGGCGCGGTTGCCGTCCAGGCAGATGTCCTCGATCACCACGTCGGAGACCTGGAAACCGTCGAAGAGGGAGAACAGGGTGGTGGCGGTGGCGTCGCCGGCGAGCCAGAAGTTATCGGTCATCATGCGGTCGAGTTTGAAGCGGCTGCCGCTGCGGGCCACAAGGGTAAACTTGCGCACGTCGTAGCCCTTGTTATGCGGGTTGCGGCCTCGCAGCACGATGCCGTCGCCCACCCGGAAGCCCGCCGGATCCGCGAGGGTGATCTCGCGCTCGTACCAGTCGGCATTGGCCACCAGGCTGCTCTTCACCGAGGGTTCCTTGATCAGGATCGTGTCCGGACCGCTGCCCTTGATGTGCACGCCGGAGCGCAGATAGACGGCGTTGCGGCAGCGGTAGGTGCCGGGCAGAATGCGCACCACGCCGCCGCCGTGCCCGGCCGCGTAATCCACGGCGGCCTGAATGGCGCGGTGATCCGTGCCGGCGATATCGGCCTTGGAGTGCCCCACCGTGATGGTGAGGAGTTCATCCCAGGCGGGTTCGACGGAATCGCCCGAGGTGGCCCGCGGGCGGGTTACGGGCAGCGCCTGCGGCTGCTCCGCGGCGGCTGCCAACAGGCCCGCGGAAACGGAGCCCAGAAACGCGCGGCGGCCGGTCTTGGTTGCTGGCATGTACCGTATGGTTTCACTTTTCCCCGCCGCCCCGCAACCGGAGAGAACCGGGTGGTCCGGCACACTGGCGGGCCCGGCGCCGGCTCTACCATGAAGGGAGAGGTGATCCGATGCGCGGCACCATGCTACCGGTTCTGCCGGCGCTGCTTGCGGTGGCAGCCTCCGCAGCCGAGATTCCCCAGGGCGCTCACGTGCTGCTCCGGATGGTGAACTCGGTGAGCACCCGCACCGCCAAACCCGGCGACTACGTCTACCTGCGAACCGCCAGCCCGATTGCGGCCGGCGGGCGCGTGCTGGTGCCCCCGGGCAGTTACGTGCAAGGCGTGGTAGCCAGTGCCCGGCGAAGCGGGCGCGTGAGCGGCAGGGCGGAACTGGCGTTGCGGCTGGAGACCCTCACGCTGCCGGGCGGAGGGGTGCTGCGGTTCTCCCCGCGGCTCGACTCGGCCGATCCCCAAAGCGGGCGCGTAGAGCCGAGCGAAGACGCCGTGAGGCAGACGCCGGACCACGGGCGCGACGCGGCCCGCATCGCCATTCTGGCGGGCAGCGGCGCATCCCTCGGGGGCATCGCGGACCGCGGCTGGACAGGCGCGGGCATCGGCGCGGGCGTGGGCGGCGCGGTCGGGCTGGCAACCGTGCTGCTGACCCGCGGCCGCGAGGTGGAACTCCGCAGCGGCGCCACGCTCGACGTGGTCTTCGACCGCCCTGTCGCTCTCGAGTGACCGTCCCGTTCGCCGCATAGCTTGCAGCAGGATACAATAAACCTGCCGGGCGGCACCTGCGCCGCACGTTATCCGATTACAGGAGGGATCATATACCGATGCATTTATTCTCCCCATCGATGGTCAGGACCGTTGCACTGGCCCTTTCCCTGTGGCTGCTCGCGCCGGCCGTGCTTGCGGCCGGAGCCTCGGCGCTCGAAACAGGCGGAGAGAGCGCGCCGGCAGCCGGCTCCGCGCAACAGGCGGCGGTGACCGAAGAGCAGGCGCCCGAAGCGGCGCAGGCGCTAAGCGAAGACGAAGCCGCCGAACTCTCCGCGCGCGCCGAAGAGCCGGCACGAGACGTCGTGGGCGGCGCTCTCAGCAACACGCATCTCACCTACGTGGTGATTGCGCTGGCGGCCGCGGTCATCGTGTTGATCGCTAAATGAGCCGCGCGCTTGCCGCCTGCAGCCTGCTGCTGGCCGCGGGCTGCGGCATGGCCGCGGGCGCGCCGCTGGAGGTTCCCTTCTTCCGGCAGGCCAAAAACGGCTGCGGGGCAGCCAGCGTGGCGATGGTGGCGCACTACTGGTCGCGCCACGGCGCCAAGGAGCCGGCCGCGCCGCCATCTCCGCAGCGCATCTATGCGCGCCTGTATGACTCCGAGCGCCGCGGTATCCCGCTGGCGGATATGCGGCGCTACCTGGCGCAACTCGGCTACCGGGCCTTCACCTTCCGCGGCCAATGGCAGGACCTGGAGCGGCACCTGTCCAAGGGACGGCCGGTCATCGTGGGGCTGCGCAAGGGGCCGTCCAAGGATCTGCACTTCGTGGTCCTGACCGGCACCGACGGCAAACGCGTGTGGCTGAACGACCCCACGCGCAGCCGCCCGCAGCGCATGAAGAGGGCCGCGTTCGAAAAGCGCTGGACTCTGGCGGAGCGCTGGATGCTCCTCGCTACGCCCTAACGCCTCTCCGCGTCCTTCAACCCGGCTTCCCGTTCGCCCGTGATGGGGGCATAGATCAGGCCGGCAATGATGGCGCCGGCAATCGGCGCCAGCCAGAACAACCACAGTTGCGCGAGCGCCCAGCCACCCACGAACAGCGCCGGGCCGGTGCTGCGCGCGGGATTCACCGAGGTGTTGGTTACCGGAATACTGATCAGGTGAATCAACGTCAAGGCCAGGCCGATGGCGATGCCCGCGAAGCCCTGCGGCGCCCGGCGGTCGGTGGCGCCGAGGATAACCCACAGGAACATGAGGGTCAGGACCACTTCGGTCACCAACGCCGCGGTCAGGGTGTATCCCCCGGGCGAATGCGCCCCGAAACCGTTGGCCGCGAATCCGTCGGCCAACGTGAAACCCGCGCTTCCGGAGGCGATCACATACAGGACGGCGGCCGCCAGAATGGCCCCCAGTACCTGCGCAACCACGTACGCGATAAGATCCGAGGCGGGGAAGCGCTTCGCCACCACCAACCCCACCGTCACCGCCGGATTCAAATGGCCCCCGGAAACGTGGCCGATGGCGTAGACCATGGTCAGCACGGTCAGGCCGAATGCGAGCGCCACCCCCGCGAAGCCGATTCCTAAATCTGGAAATGCTGCCGCCAGGACGGCACTGCCGCATCCCCCGAAAACGAGCCAGAAGGTGCCGATGAACTCCGCCATCGCCCGTTTCGTCAAAGGCATAAAGCGACCTCCTCGTCACTGTTGCCTGCGCAATGCCATGAAACGCACGCCCGAGATGGTTGCGCTGTCACAAATACCCGGATATGATACTCCCGTTGGGCGCGCGCGCGATTCAGGATTTGTGAGCAGGCGTCCACGAAGGAGGCTCCGATGAGAGCCCAGGCTTCGCGAAGGCCCGGCCGATCCAACTGGCCGGGGACGGCGAAGCAGCGGCGCGGCCGCACAGCCCACCACCTTACCCGATTCTCCCTTAATGCCCCTACCCCGCCCCGGCGCGGCGCGCGTGCCGGGGCATCTTCATCGCAGACAGGAGGATACAGCCATGCGGATCATCGCGTTTGCACGCACTACGGCGCTGTTGGCCGCCATCTCGTTCGCCATCCCCGTTGTGGGACAGCAGGAAACGGGCTTTCTCAAGGTCAGCGCCAACCCCGGACGCGCGGGTGTATTCATCGATGACAAGTACGTGGGGCCTTCGGCGAACTTCCGGATCGACCGCCGATATACCGTCGCGGCGGGCACTCACGAAGTAAAGCTGTGCGATCCGCGCTATGAGGACGTTGTACGGACCGTCACCATCGAGCCGGGGAAGACCACTCGCCTGAAGGAAACCCTGAAGCGCCTGCCGCCTGCCGAACCGCCCTTCGGCCGGCTTCGCACCGTCTCCTCGGACAAGTTCGCCGCCGTTCTTGTGAACGATAAGTTCATGGGCCACGCCGACGAATTCAGCAATTCGATGCAGGGCTTGCTGCTGAATCCCGGCGAGTACACCGTGAAGCTGGTTCCCGCAGGCGGAACGGGCGGGTCGGAAGAGCGGGTGAAGATCGAAGCAGACCGCGTCTCGGTGGTCCGCCTGCAATAGACGCCAGCTCGCGGAACTTTACTCCTGCCGCAGGGCGGCTTGCGCTCCGCTTGCCGCCCGGCGCCGGGAGCATTCGGGGCAGGGGCAGATGCTGCGCAGCAGTTCCCAGCTATAGATCCCGCTGCTGTGGCCGTCGTTCCAGGCGATGCGCAGGGCGTAGCTGCCCACCGGCTCGGCGTTTTCGATCTTCAGCGCCGGCTTGTACATCGGAAAAGGCGACGCCGATGCCGGCTGCCGGGGCGGCGTTCCGTGCGCGCCCGTGCAGGTGGCGCAGGGACAGCGGTCCCGCAGGTAATCCAGGCCGTACTCGCTCGCGTGCCCGTCTTTCCAGTCGATCTTGACACCGCGCGATTTGGATACGGCGATGTGCTCCGGATCGGTCGAAGGGTTCATGATAATTGTCGTTGCGGGGCGGGCCTCAAGCCCCGCCCGCCCTGTCAGTTGTACTGGCGTTCCACGTCGCGCACGCCGGAGATGCGGCGCATGGCAGCCACCAGCTTCTCCAGTTGCTTCTTGTCCCGCACATCCACGGTCATCTCCACCAGCGCGCCGTCGTGGTCGGTCTCCGTCTTGGCTTCCAGGCTGCGGATGTTGGTGTTCTCGCCCGAGAGGACCGAGGTGAGCTGGTTGAGCATGCCCGGCCGGTCGTCGGTGTGGATCACGATGCGGACGGGGAAGGCGTCGGCGGTCGAGCGGGCCCACTCCACTTCGATCTTGCGCTCCACGTCGTACATCAGGCTCTGCACGTTGGGGCACATCTTGGAGTGCACGGCCACGCCCTTGCCGCGGGTGACGTAGCCCACGATGGCCTCGCCGCGGATGGGGTTGCAGCACTTGGCGCGGTAGACCATCAGGTCGTCCACGCCCTTCACCCGGATGACCGAATCGGCATCCTCGGCGCGAAGGGCAGGCGCGGGAACAGGAGCGCCGGAGGGAGGCTTGCTTTCGGCGGCTTCGTCCTTTAACTGCGCCGGGCTTACCTTCTGGAGCACCTGCCGGGCGGAGAAGCGCCCGTATCCCAGCGCCGCGTAGAGGTCCTCTACCTTGCCAAAACCGTAGTCGGAGGCCACCTTGTTCAGGTCGGCGCGGGAAACCCGGCTCAGCGCCACACCCAGCCGGCGAGCCTCCTTGTCCAGGTACTTCTCCCCGATCTCAACCGCTTTGACCCGCTCGTTCGCGTTGATGACGTGCTTGATCTTGTTGCGCGCCCGCGAGGTTTTCACCAGCGCCAGCCAGTCCTTGCTCGGCTGGTGGCCCGGCTGGGTCATGATCTCCACGATGTCGCCGTTGCGCAGCGCCGAACGCAGCGGCACGATGCGCCCGTTCACCTTGGCGCCCACGCAGGCGTGGCCCACGTCGGAGTGGATGGCGTAAGCGAAATCGATGGGGGTGGCATCCCGCGGCAGCACGATCACCTTGCCGCGCGGAGTGAACGTGTAGACCTCTTCGGGGTACAAATCCACCCGCAGGGTGGACATGAACTCCCCGGGATCCTGCATCTCGCGCTGCCACTCCACCAGGTGGCGCAGCCAGGCGATGCGCTGGTCGTCCTCGGCGGGGCCCTTGCGCCCCTCCTTGTACTTCCAGTGCGCCGCGATGCCTTCCTCGGCGATGCGGTGCATCTCCTCGGTGCGGATCTGCACCTCGAAGTGCTGCCCATGCGGGCCGACTACGGAGGTGTGCAGCGACTGGTAGAGGTTGGGCCGCGGGATGGCGATGAAATCCTTGATCCGCCCGGGAACGGGCCGCCACTCGTTGTGGATCACCCCCAGCGCCGCGTAGCAGTTCTTCACCGAGTCGGTGACGATCCGGATGGCCATCAGGTCGTAGACCTGGTCAATGGAGATCTTCTGCCGCTTGATCTTCTGGTAGATGGAGTACGGCCGCTTGAGCCGGGCTTCGACGCGCGCCGGAATGCCCTCCCGCCGCAGTTCGCTCTCCACCGTGTGGCGGATTTCGTTCAGGAACTCCTCGTTGGAGTGGCGGCGGTTTTCGAGCGCCTTGGTGATGTCCTGGTAGGCATCCGGCTCCTGGTGGCGGAAGGCCAGATCCTCCAGCTCGCCCCGCACCTTCCCCATTCCCAGGCGGTGCGCGATGGGCGCGTAGATCTCGATGGTCTCCTGGGCGATGCGGCGGCGGCGCTCCTCGGAGAGGTAGTCCAGCGTCCGCATGTTGTGCAGCCGGTCGGCCAGTTTGACCAGAATAACCCGGATGTCGTTGACCATGGCCAGCAGCATCTTGCGGAAGCTCTCGGCCTGGCGTTCCTCGGCGGAGAAGAAGTCGAACTTGGCGAGCTTGGTGACCCCGTCCACGCAGCCGGCCACCTCTTCACCGAACTGCTTGCGGATCTCCTCGACGGTGACGCCGGTGTCCTCCACGATGTCGTGGAGGAGGCCCGTCACCACGCTCACCTGGTCCATCCGCATCTCGGCCAGGATCTGCGCCACCCCGAGGGGGTGGATCATATAGGGTTCGCCGGAGTCGCGGGTTTGGGACTGGTGAAACTCGCAGGCGAAGCGGAAGGCATTCTCTACGGGCGCCAGGTCGTCGCGCGGGCGATACTCCCGGATGGTGGCCACCAGTTGAGCATAGAGGGCCTCCACGGGGTCCGGAGGCGGGGCTTCGGAGGGAGTGAGGGCGGATTCAGACACACTTGCGGGGTCGGAAGACACTCTATTCCGATTGTACCCGAAAAACACCCACTCCCCGCGCGCCCGGGGCATTGCCTCGCGCGCGCCGGGGATGGAATGGGAACCGGGCGGTGCTACTCGGAGGTGATACCACCGCCGGCGGGCTGCCGCTCAGCCTTGGCCTTCTTGGCTGCCAGCGCCTTCTGGATCCAGTTATCGGCCACCTCGATCTCGCGCTTGTACTCCTCGGCGGTATCCATCAGGTCCGCACGCTCGCGCGTGAGCAGGTTGATGTAGGCCATCGCGTCGTCGTACTCGGGGTCGAGTTCCAGCGCCTTTTCCAGGTACTTGAGGCCCTCGTTGATCTCGGGCAGGTGCTCGGCCTTCAGCTCTTCCTTGACCTTCTTGTCCTTGATGGGACCGGGATCCTCGGGCTTCATTCCCAGGTTGGCGCGCGCCGTGCCGTACACCGGATACCACTTGCTCCAGGCGATAAAGCCGAGGCTGTAGTAAGCCTCCTTGTTGGTGGGATCCACGGCTACCAGCTTCTGGTACCAACTCTTGGCGTCGTCCCACTCCTTCTGCTGGAGCTTCAGCATGGCGATGGAGGCGATAGCCACCGTGTCGTTGGGATTGGCTTCGAGTACCTTGTTGAACTCGTCGAACGCCGCCTGCGCCATCTGGATGTTTTCCGGGGACTCGGCGCCCGGGATGTACTGGTTCATGTACGCCGTGGCCAGGTACAGCCGCGCCGTCGGGAACGTGGGATCCAACTCGACGGCGGTCTTGAAATGTTCCACCGCCTGGGAGTACTGCGCATTCTTGAATGCCTGCACGCCTTTGTTGAGCTGGTCGCGCGCCTTGAGCTTCTGGCAACCCGTTGCCAGCAGGGCCAGCGCGGCCACCCCCACAACGACCATCAGTTTGCGTTTCATGTCACTCCCCCGCCTCCACCTTGGCGGTCATCAGTCCCACCTTGTCGATGCCGGCGCCGTGCGCGATGTCGATCGCTTTGGCCACTTCCCTGAACTCCAGCTCCGGATCGCCCTTGACGAACACTACACGCTCGGCGCGCGTCTTGAAGATCTCTTCCAGCCGCTGGCCCAGCCGCGTCTCGTCGGTGGGTTCGGTGTTGATCAGTATGGACCTGTCTCTGTTGATCACGATGACCACGGTGCGCTGGTCGGCCGCCGTGGCTTTCACGCCCGGCGGCGCGGGCTGCGGCACCAGGGCCTCCAGCCCCTTCGGCGTGAGCGGCGTGATCACCATGAAGATAATGATCAGCACCAGCAACACGTCGATGAACGGCGTTATATTCATGTCAGATTTCGGACCCTTACCGGATCCGCCGACAGCCATTCCCATATGATTGCTCCTTAATACCTCGCTGGGCACGCAACCGAAGCGCGTGCGCTAGTCTCCGGAAGGAACGCCCTCGCCGGCGTCACTCCGCTTCTTGTCCTGCACCTGGTCCGTCAACAGGCCAAGCTGGTCAACGCCGGCAGCCCGCAGGTTGTCCACTACTTCCACTACGTTCTCGTAGCGGGCCCGCGCATCGGACTTTACGAAGACGGTCTTGTCCAGCTTGTTCGTAAGCAGGTCCTTCACCCTGGAGGGCAACTGGTCCGCGCTGAGCTGGGTGGTGTTCAGGTAGGTCCTCCCGTCGCGCGTCACCGCCACCACAACCGCGTCGCTCTTGTCGGCGGCCTGCATGGGGATGGGATTCCTGGCCTTGTGCATGTCAACGCTGACGCCCTTGGACAACATGGGGGTGACCACCATGAAGATGATCAGCATCACCAGCATGATGTCGCACATGGGGACGACGTTGATCTCGTTTACCAGACCGCCTCTGGTCTTTTCTTTTTTCGCCATTCTGCCACCTCCCTGGATCGGGTTGCGGGAGCCGCGGCGTACGGCCGCGGCCCCCGCCATTCAACTCGCCAATCCTGGTATTGAGCTGCCTAGCTGCGCGCGCCAGCGCCGCGCCGCGACTTCTTCAGGAAGTAGTCGATCAGCTCGGAACTGGAGTTGCCCATCTCTACGTCAAAGGCTTCCAGCCGCTCATTGAAGTAGTTGAACATCCAGACCGCCGGGATGGCCACGAACAAACCGATAGCGGTGGCCACCAGGGCCTCGGAAATACCGCCCGCAACGGCGCCCAGACCGGTGGACTTCTCGGTCGAGATGCCCTTGAACGCGTTGATGATGCCTACCACCGTGCCGAACAGCCCCACGAACGGAGCGGTCGAACCGATGGTCGCCAGGCCGGAGATGCCGCGCTTCAGCTCGGCGTGCACAATGGCTTCTGCGCGCTCGAGAGCCCGCTTGGAGGCCTCCATCTCCTCACCCGGAATCTCGTTGCTGATCTGGTGCGCCTGGAACTCCTGCAGACCCGCCACCACGACCTTGGCCAGGTGGCTCTTCTTGTAGCGGTCGGCGATCTTGACCGCTTCGTCGAGCTTACCCTCGCGCAGCGCGCCGGCCACGGCCGGAGCGAAAGCGCGCGACTGCTTGCGTGCCGCATTGAAAGCCAACAAGCGGTCGATCATCACCCCGATGGACCAGGCCGACATGATGAACAGGCCGATCACGACCAGTTTGGCCGCAAGACCCATCTGGGCCCAAAGGGCTCGTGCATCCCAGCCGACCGCCCCGCCTTCCTGCAACATCAGGAACGCCATTATCGTGTCGAAATCCAAATACATTTTCGTTTTTCTCCTGCGAGTTGAATTATCTCCGGCTCCCGCCCCCGCCTGCGGCGCGCTGAGACGCTTGCGCAACCGGCGGACATCGGCCCTCGAACCGCCCGCCGCCCGAAGGCGGCGGCCTACGTCATTGACTCAACGTAAAGTTGACGTCGATCTGCGTTACGACCTCCACCGGCTCTCCGTTGAGGAGCGTCGGGGCATACCTCCACTGTTTCACCGCGTCCATGGCCGCCGGAACCAGCAGCGGGTGGCCGCTGATGACCGTGAGGTTCTGGATGGTGCCGTCTTTACTGATAATCGCGTTCAGCCGTACTATGCCGGAGATGCGCGCCTGCTTCGCCAGAGGCGGGTACATCGGCCTGGGCTGATTGATGAGCTTGGCCTGCTGGACGTTGCCGCCCACCCGGATGCGCTGCGGCGTAGCAGGCTTGGGCGCCTCCTTCTTCACCGGAGGCGGAGGCGGAGGCGGAGGAGCCGCTGTGGGGACCGAGCCGACGATGCCGCCCAGCACCCCGCCCATCTGGCCGCCGGGCACCCCACCCGGCACGCCGCCGACCACCCCGACCACGCCGGCCGAAGGCGGCGGCAACTCCTCTTCCTTAATAATGGCGACTTCCTTGGGGACGGCCTTGGGGGCCATCAGGCGCCCCGCGTCAAACTGCCGCGGAATCACCTTCACCACTTTCACCGGCGCGGCCGCAGCAGGCGGCGGCGGAGGCGGAGGCGGCGGAGGCGGCGCCACCAGAAAGCTCGTCAACTGGCTCTTGGGCAGGGCATCGAAGTAGATCATCGGAATGATGATCGCTACCCCGATCATCAGGACCTGCCCGAGGAACGAGACAAGTACCGTCCACGTCCTGTTGGTCTTCCCGACACCCTCCACAAACGTCTGCTCGAACATACGCGGTTCCTTTCAATATCTCCCTGCGGGGTTCCCCGCCCCGCGCCCTACGACTTCAGCACTTTCGGCTGCCCCTTCCGCGCCGTGTCCGGCTGCTTCGGCGCCTGGGGCGCTACCGGCCGCTGCCTTCGGGCCGACCGCTCGTTCCATGCCAGAACGACCGGGCCGGCAATAAACACCGTCGAGTAAACGCCGATGATGAAACCCACCACCAGCGCGAAAGCAAATGCGTTCAACACCGGACCGCCGAAGAAATACAATGCCAGTACCGCAAGCAGGGTCAGCCCCGAGGTCATGATGGTCCGGCTGAAAGTCTGGTTCAGGCTCCGGTTCACCACCTGCGCCAGCGATTCGCGCCGCGACAACCGAAGATTCTCGCGTACCCGGTCGAAAATGACAATGGTGTCGTTCATCGAGTAGCCGACCAGGGTCAGCAGCGCGGCGATCACCGTCAGGGAAATCTCCTTGCCCAGTATGGAGAACAACCCCACCGTCAGAAACGCGTCGTGGGCTACGGCCAGGACGGCGGCCACACCATAAATCCACTCAAATCGAAACGCTATATATACCAGCATTCCGGCCAGCGCGTAAAGCGTGGCCAGCAACGCCCGCTTCCGCAACTCGGCCCCCACCTTGGGGCCGACCATCTCTACCTGCCGGATGGCATACGGAGCCAGGTAGCTCTCCTGCTTCAACACCTCCACGACGCCGGCTGTAACGCCGGGCACCTGAGCCAGTTGATCGAAACTGGCAATCAGACCGGATCGCGGCGGGCTGTTGCGGAAATCTACCAGCGCTTCGGCCAGGGCGCGCAGTTCCTGGTCGCTCTTGCCGATTCCGGCGCGCTGCAGCGGATCACGCAGCCGTTCCACCAGGTCCTGCTCGCTGCCGTTGTTGAATTCCAGCTTGCCGCTCCCGGGCTGTCCGAAGTGCGCTTCCAGGGCCTTCTGCATGGCGTCCCGGTCGATGTTCAACTGGCGCTCTTCGCGCAACTCGGTTCCGATCGCCACTTCCCGGCTGGAGAAGTCGCCCACTTCGTAAACCGAAACCTCTCCCGGGACGGTTTCCCCGATCACGGTACGTATGCGGTTCACCGGAGGCTCGCCCTGCCACTTCACCATCATGAGAGCGCCACCGCGGAAGTCGATGCCCCAGTTGAGTCCCTTGACGGCAAAGCTCGCCAGGCTGGCCACGGCCAGCAGGCCGGACAAGCCCAGCGCCCACCATTTCCACCGGAGAAAGTCAAAGTTGATATCTTTGAAAAGTTCCATTAAAGCAAGCCGTACCGGTGTCTACTCGCATTGGACACCGCCCTGTTTGGATTTGTTCCCGTCATAAAAGAAGAAAAGCGCGGCCTCAGATGCTCAACGAGGTCATCTGCCGCTTCCGGCTCAGCAGGTAATCGAAAATTGTACGCGATACGTAGACGGCCGTAAACACGTTGGCAGTCAGACCGATGACCAGGGTCACGGCGAAACCGCGCACGGGACCCTCGCCGAACAAAAAGAGAAAGGCACAGGCGATGATGGTGGTCACGTTGGAGTCCACAATCGTCACCCAGGCCTTGCTGAAACCGGTGTCCACCGCCGCCGGAATGGACTTTCCAGCCCGCAGTTCCTCCCGGATGCGCTCGAAAATCAGGATGTTGGCGTCCACCGCCATCCCGATGCTCAGGATGACCCCGGCGATGCCGGGCAGCGTAAGGACAGCGTGGAAGTAGGCCAGCACCGACAGCAATAAAACAGTGTTCAGTACCAGGGCGATGACGGCGTTCACGCCGGCGCCCTTGTAGTAGAGGATCATGATGGCCATGACCGCGAACAGGCCGGCCAGGCCGGCTACGATGCCCTGCCGGATGGAGTCGGCGCCCAGCGACGGGCCGATGGTCCGCTCCTCCAGGAACTGGATGCCGGCCGGCAGCGCGCCGGCACGCAACACCAGCGCCAGGTCCGAAGCCTCCTGCTCGTTGGCCTGCCCGGTGATGCGGCCGCTGTCGTCGATGCGCGACTGAATCACCGCTACGCTGCGGATCTGGTCGTCCAGCACTACCGCCAGCCGGTTGCCGATATTGGCCTCGGTAAACCGCCCGAACCGCCGGGCGCCGTCCTGGCTCAGGGTGAAGCTGGTCTCCCACTTCCGAAACTCGTCCTGGCCGGGCCGCGCGTTGCGGACATCGGTGCCCCGCACCACGGGGATCCGGTTCAACAGGTACCACTCCTCCTGCGGGCTTCCCCGGGAGGCCATCTTCACCAGTTCGGTGTTCAGCGGCAGGATGCCGCCATGCTGCGACAGTGCCGCCTCACGGCTGGGATAGGGGCCGTCCTTTACCTCGGTGATCTCCAGTTGCGCGGTGGTCTGCATGATGTCCTTCACGCGCGCCGGGTCGTCCACGCCCGGCAACTGGACCAGAATCTGGTAGTCCTCGCTGGAGCTGCCGTATTGCTGCACCACCGGTTCGGTCAATCCCAACTCGTCGATGCGGGTGCTGATGGACTGGATGGAGCGCTGGACCGTGTCGCGCTTCAGCGCCAGCAGCTCGCTGGGGCTCATATTCATCCGGTAGTCGGCGGCGCCCACCGGCGTGAGGATCCACTGGGGGAAGTTCTCGGCCACCAGCGCGCGGAACTCCCTGGTCTTATCGACCGGGATGCCTTTCACGTTCACCGCGATGGTGTCCGCTTCTTCCACCGTGGCGGAGTCGTTCCGGTCGATGGCGGCGTAGTCGATGCCGGCCCGCCGCAGCGAATCCTTCAGGCGCTCGATGGTCTGCTCGGCCTCCGACTTTACCGCGTCCTGCACCTGTACCTGCAGCACCAGGTGGCTGCCGCCCTTCAGGTCGAGACCCAGCCGGATGTTCTCACTCAGGTTCTGCCGCAGGTCGGCCGCCGAGCGCGGCAGCCCTATGATGCCGTACACCGCCAACAGCAGAATTGCAGCAATCACTGCCATCCGGACCTTCAGTTTTGTTTGCATGGAGTTTGGACCTGTTTACACTTACTTCTTGTTCTCGCCGGAAACCAGGCTCGAGACGGCGCTGCGGGCGACCTGGATTTTCACATTGTCCGGCTTCACCCGCAGGATCAGAGTGTCGTCTTCGCCGATCGATACGATCGTCCCCAGTATGCCGCCACTGGTGAGCACCGAGTCTCCGTTTTTCAACGCGCTCAGCATTTTCTGCTGCTGCTTGCGCTGCCGCTGCATGGGCATGATCAGCAGGAAATAGAAGATCGCGAAGATCAGGATGAGGGGCAGAAAGCTCAGGAATGTGTTCGGCTGGGTGGCCGTCTGGACTGTAAGAAAGTTGAGAACCACGTTGGAACCGTTATGTGGGGATTACCCGGCTTCCGCCGGGATCGAGCGCACCGCTCTCAAATGTTCCGGGAGTACACCCAAAACAATAGCGTGCCTTATATCACGCATCCTGTCAAGGTAGTGCTTGACGTTGTGGCGTGTCGCGAGTACCGAATACAGCATTTCTCTGGACATGAACAGGTGCCGCAAATACGCTCGTGAATACCTGGTACAAGTATAGCAATCGCAGCCTTCGTCGAGCGGTCGCGGGTCGTCGCGATAGCGGGCCTGCTTGATGATCACCCGCCCGGTGGAGGTGAACAGACAGCCGTTGCGCGCGTTGCGGGTGGGCAGTACGCAGTCCATCATGTCCACGCCGCGGGCGACGTATTCGGCCAGTTCCTCCGGCATCCCCACCCCCATGGCGTAACGCGGCCGCTCGCGCGGGAGCAGGGGCGCCACGGCCTCCACCGCCGCCATGCTCTCGGCGCGGGGCTCCCCCACCGAGAGGCCGCCGATGGCATAGCCTTCGGCCTCCAGCTCGAGCAGCCTCCCGGCACATTCGCGCCGCAACTCGGGATAGACCGAACCCTGCACGATGGGGAACAGGGCGTGGCGCGTGGACATCCCGGCCATCCGGGTCCGGTAGTGCCGGAACGCCGCCCCGGCCCAGCGCACCGTGCGCTCCATGGCCTGGCGCGCGTACTCCCGGCTCACAGGGTACTCCGGGCACTCGTCCAGCACCATCATGATGTCGCTCCCCAGGGCCAGTTGCGTGTCCACCGTGCTCTCCGGCGTGAACGTGTGGAGATCGCCGTTGAGGTGGGATTGGAAGACGACGCCCTCCTCGGTGATGCGGCGCAGACCGCTCAGGCTGAAGACCTGGAACCCGCCGGAATCGGTGAGGATGGCGCGATCCCAGGACATGAAGCGGTGCAGCCCGCCCAGCCCCCGGATCAACTCGGGCCCGGGCCGCACATAGAGATGGTAGGTGTTGGCCAGCAGGATGCGCACGTCGAGTTCGGCGGCCAGATCCCGCTCCGTGAGGCCCTTCACCGTGCCCTGCGTGCCTACCGGCATGAACACGGGGGTCTCGATAACCCCGTGGGGAGTGTGCAACAGGCCCGCACGCGCACCCGTCGCCGGGCACTCGGCTACGATTTCAAAGGCAGTCTGCGGCACGATACCAACGATGATAACCTGCGGACCTGCCGGGGGCCTGAGGCGGGCCTAACATCCGCTTTTCTTCCGCCGCACCAGGTCATCCACTACGGCGATCAGCGCGTCCATCTTCTCTTCGGCCTGGTGGTGCGCCGCCACCAGCTCTCGCTGGACGCGTTTGAGGTCCTCCACCCGCGAGGCGATTTCCCGAACCTGTTCCTCGGTTCCGCTGGCAAGCTTCGTCAGACCTGCCAGAACTGCCTGCATGCTCTCCTGAACACTGACGATCTGTTTGACGACGGATCGCACTTCGCCCAGTGCCTGGGGGCGAAGCTCCCCGGTGTTGGTGAGGACGTCAGTCCCCTGCTGCCGACTCATGTGTGTTACTACAGTCTACCCGATCCCGGGCTCCGGTCATAGCGCAAAAATCAATGATACAAAAGCTCTTAGCCACGATCTTAGGAGTTTGCGCAATGCGCTCCGGACGTCTGCGGAAACAAATACGGAGCAACTCCGGCTGGCAGCCGGACGTCGGCGCCGCCGGCTACTCCGCGGTTGCGTGGAACCGCACCGGCGAGCTTCGAAGGGATCCGCTGCACGGGCGTAAACTCCAGCATCGGCAGGCCGGTTGCACCGCCCCGTAGGGGAGGAATCATGATTTCCACAGCACTCCTGATCGTGGCGTCGGGCCTGCTGGCGCCCCAGGGGCAGCCCGGAGCAGCCCGGGCCGTCCCCATCTATCGAGCGCAGATCAACGTAGTGGAGCGGACCATTCCGGCGGTGAACTACAGCCGGGTGGAAGGAACCACGCGGGTGGATTTCCGCGGCACCCACTTACTGCCCGCCGCCGGCGGGGAAGCGCGGGTGGACAACCGCGAGGGCGCCACCCGCATCGACGCTCGCTTCGAGAACCTGGCCCCGGCGAACCGGTTCGGTCCCGAGTACCTGACCTACGTGCTTTGGGCCATCACGCCCCAGGGCCGGCCGGAGAATCTCGGCGAAGTGGCTGTCCGGAATGGCAGGGGCCGGCTTCAAACCACCACCCCGCTCCAGACCTTCGGCCTGCTGCTGACTGCCGAGCCGTATTTCGCGGTCAGCCGGCCGAGCGATGCCGTGGTGCTGGAAAACGCCGTCCGGGGGGACACCAGCGGGGAGACCACCACGGTGATGGCGCACTATGAACTGCTGCCGCGCGGGGTCTATGTAACGGACCGGTCGCAGTTTCAGCCGGTGGAGCCCGAGACGACCCGCCCGCCGGAGCTGGCGCAGGCCGAAAATGCCGTACGGATCGCGCAGCAGGCGGGTGCCAATCGCTACTCCGTCGATACCCTCTCCACCGCGCTGAGCCAACTCGACACCGCGCGCCGCTACTGGGCCATGGGGAGCCGTAACGAGCGCGCCGTGGCAACCACCGCGCGGGCGGCCACCCAGACGGCCGAGGATGCCCGCCTGCTGGCCCTCGGGCGCATGGAGGCCGAGCAGGAGGCCGGTCAGCGCGCCGCCATCGACGAAGCGCGCCAGGAGGCCGCCCGCCTGACCGCCGAAGCCGAGCGCGCCGAAGAGGCCCGCCGCGAGGCCCTGGCCCAGGCCCGCATTGCCGATGCTGACCGCCAGGCCGCGCAGGCCGAGGCCGCCAGCGCCCGCGCCGCCGCCCGCCAGGCCCTCAGCGAACGCGACCAGTTGCGCCGCCGCCTGGTCGAGCAGCTCGCCGCCATCCTGGAGGCCCGCGAGACGCCCCGCGGCATCCTCATCAGCATCGGCGATGTCTTCTTCGATTTCGACCGCGCCACCCTGCGGCCCGCCGCTCGCGAAAGCCTCGCCCGAGCGGCCGGCATCCTGCTGGCCTATCCCGGGCTGCTTCTGCGCCTGGAAGGCCACACCGATAACGCCGGCGCCCCGGCCTACAACCTGTCGCTCTCGCAGGCGCGCGCCGACGCGGTGCGCAATTTCCTGGTGCAGCAGGGCATCCCGGCCGAACGCATCGCCTCGGTCGGCCTGGGAGAGGACGACCCGGTGGCGTCGAACGAAACACCCGAGGGGCGCAGCCTGAACCGCCGCGTGGAACTGGTCATCACGGGAGAGGTCATCGGGATACCCACGGCTCCGGCCGAGACGCGACAGCCGGTCCCCTAGCCGGCTGCCGGTTCGCCTAACGCCCGACGACGCCGGTCAGGGGACTGCTGGCCGACGCGTAGAGCTTGCGCGGCATGCGCCCGGCTTCATAGGCCAGGCGCCCGGCCTCCACCGCCAGTTTCATCGCGGTGGCCATCTTGACGGCGTCGTCGGCCAGGGCGATGGCGGTATTCATGAGCACCCCGTCGGCGCCCAGTTCCATGGCCACGGCGGCGTCGGAGGCGGTCCCCACGCCCGCATCCACGATGAGCGGCACCTCCGTGATCATCTCCCTCATGATGCGCAGATTGGCGGGGTTCTGCACCCCCATCCCCGAGCCGATGGGCGCGGCCAGAGGCATCACCGCGGCGGCGCCGGCGTCGATCAACTTGCGCGCGTTGACCACGTCGTCGTTGGTGTAAGGCAGAACCACGAAGCCTTCCTTCACCAGCACCCGGGTGGCCTCCAGCAACCCCTCGTTGTCCGGAAACAGTGTCTTCTCGTCGCCGATGACCTCCAGCTTGATCCAGTTGGAAAGCCCTACTTCACGAGCCAGCATCGCGGTCCGGATAGCGTCCTCGGCGGTATAGCAGGCGGCGGTGTTCGGGAGGATAAAAATGCGGGAGCGGTCGATGTAGTCGAGTAAAGATTCCTTGGTGCGGTCGGTCAGGTTGACGCGGCGCACCGCGACGGTCACCATGTCGGTCCCGGAGGCCTCGTGGCAGCGCCGCATTTCCTCAAAGGTTCGATACTTGCCCGTTCCGACGATCAGGCGCGACGCGAATGCGCGCCCGGCTATGGTCAGCTTCTGAGACATGTTCAATTGTAGTCACACGGCGTGCCTGTCCGGGGGGGGACCCACACGATCGGAATCACGCCTGTCGAAAAAATTTAATAACCCTGAATTCAACCATTTAGCGGGATAGAGCGGAGAAAAGCACCCGCTGCCCCCATATCGTAGAGGCGGAGAGGGAATCCGGTCCCCGTTTCATTCCCCGCAACCACCCGCCAATGGCCCACCCAACTCTCCCACCCGCTCGATTGGAAGAGCGATCTCACCTGCCAGGCCGGCTTCCCTCCCCCGGTCTTTTTTTCTTCCCCGCCCCGCCTAAAGCCGGGCGCGCGGCCTTCCGATAGAGGAATGCAGGCCGGCAGGCCGCTTGGTAATTCAATTGCATTAATTTCAGACGAGGTAGGATGATGGAAGCCCTCGTGATCGGCGTCACCGTGGCGGGCAGTTTCGCCACCGCATTCGTGTTGCAGCGGGCGGCCCTGGCCGCGCTGTTTCGGGTGATCGCCGGCGAGCGGACGCGGCGCTGAAACGCGGCGCCGCTACTTGCGGGCGCCGCGCTGCGGATGCCGCAACTTCGCCTGCCGCGCCTTCGAGCGTTTCCGCTTGGGCTTGGTAATCACGAAAGTGCCGCTTCCCAGATACTCCGCTTTGTAGGTCTTCTCTTCAACCATCGTCTCTTCGGTAGTCTTCTCTTCGGCCAAAAAGGACTCTCCTGTGTGGGCAACGCGAGCCGCGGAAACGGCCGCGCCGAATTTGCTGTTCCATTGTAGCGCGCTATGCTGGGATGGAGAATGGCCGCACCAGTGCCGGGGCAAGAGGGCACGGAGTCTTCGTTTGTCCTGCCCGAGCATTCCACCGAATCGGACCTGCAATCCGCAGCGGGCCTGCCTCCGGGCGGTACGCGGGGAGGATTGCGTCAGACCTTCCGGGCGCTGCGGCACCGCAATTTCCGCCTCTTCATTTCCGGGCAGATCATTTCCCTGGTCGGCACCTGGATGCAGAATGTGGCGCAGGCGTGGCTGGTCTATCGCCTGACGCACTCGGAGCTGCTGCTGGGCACGGCCTGGTTCTGCTCGCAGATTCCGGTCTTCGCACTGGGGCCGCTGGGCGGGCTGGCGTCGGACCGCTACTCCCGCCACAAGCTGGTCATCCTCACCCAAACGGCGGCCATGTTACAGGCTGCCATGCTGGCCATCCTGACGCTTTCCGGAAGGGTGGAGGTGTGGCACGTCCTGGCGCTGGCCCTGACGCTGGGCTGCATCAACGCCTTCGACATGCCGGCCCGGCAGTCCCTCATCATCCAGATGACCGGCAAGGAGGATCTGCTCAGCGCCATTTCGCTCAACTCCGCGATCTTCAACGCCGCCCGGGTGGTGGGGCCGGGGACCGCGGGAGTGCTGGTAGCCGCGGTAGGGGAGGGCGTCTGTTTCGCGGTGAACGCGGTGAGTTTTCTGGCGGTCATCGGGGGCCTGGCGGCCATGCGGCTGCCGCCCTTCACCCGCAAGGTGACGGAGTCGCCCTGGTGCCACCTGGTAGACGGGTTCCGCTACGCCTGGCGCCACTCGGCGGTGCGCACCCTGCTGGCTATGATGGCCGCCAGCACCATCTCCGGGATGCCCGCCGTGGTGCTGATGCCGTTTTTCGCCGACGAGGTCTTCGGGCGCGGCTCCCAGGGGATGGGCTTCCTGCTCGGCGCCATGGGGGTGGGCGCGGTAGTGGGGACGTTGGTGCTGGCCGGGCGTGCCCGTACCGACGGACTGCCCACCGTAATCTTCTACAGCGCCGCCACCGCGGGAGTGGCTTTCATGGCGTTCGCGCTCTCTCCCTGGTTCTGGTTTTCCATGGCCATCATGCCGGTACTGGGCTATAGCGTCATGCGCCAGATGGCCTCGGCCAACACCCTGATCCAGACCAGCATTCCGGACCACTACCGCGGCCGGGTCATGTCGCTCTATTCCATGACGGTGGTGGGGCTGGGCCCCTTTGGCAGCCTGGCGGCGGGCGCCATGGCGCACGCCTGGGGAGCGCGCGCGACGGTGATGGCGGGCGGCGCCCTGCTGCTGGCCGCCTCGGCGGTCTTCCGCGCCGTGATGCCCGCCGAGAGGACCCGATGGGGCGCCTGATACCCCTGCTGCTGGGCGCCGCGTGGCTCTCCGCCGCCGAGCCGGCCCCGGCTCCTTTATGCGACCCCGCCGAAACCGGGCGCATCCTCGGGGAACTGAGCGGCATATCCGGCTTGAAGACGCGGCGGCCGGTGGCCTGCGAGACCATCAGCCGGGACAAAGTGGCTGCGTTCCTGCGCCAGCGCATCCGCGAAACCGCCACCCCCGAGGAGATCCGGGCCGAGGAACTGACGCTGAAAAAACTGGGGCTGGTGCCGCCGGATTTCGACCTGGCGGCCAACACCGTCGACCTGCTCACCGAACAGGCCGCCGCCTTCTACGATTTCACCCGCAAGCGCCTCTATCTGAGCGATGCGGCGCCCTCCGCCACTCATCACCCCGCCCTGGTCCACGAGCTGGCCCACGCGCTCGCCGACCAGAGCTTCAACCTGGAGCGTTTCATCAAGCGGGGGAGGAAGAACGACGACGGCGCCCTGGCCCGGCTGGCGGTAATGGAGGGCCACGCCACGTGGCTGATGTCGGAGTACATGGCGCGGCAAACGGGCCGCTCGCTGCGCACCTCGCCGGAGTTGGCGGAGCAGGTGAGCCGCTCGGCCGAAATCGCCGCCGGCCGGTACCCGGTCTTCGATAAATCGCCCCTGTACATGCGCGCCACCCTGTTGTTCCCCTACGCCGCCGGGATGCGCTTCCAACAGGCCATGGTGACGCGCTACGGGCAGGAGGCCTTCAGCCGCGTCTTCCGTCATCCGCCCGTCTCCACCCAACAGGTGCTGCATCCGGACAGATACTTTTCGAACGTGGTGCCTGACGACCCGCCGCTGCCGCGTTTTTCCGCGCGCGGCTACAAGAAACTGGCCGATGGTCACCTGGGCGAACTGGACCACGCCGTCCTGCTGGAGCAGTACGCCGGCCGGGCCGAGGCCGCCGAGCTGGCTCCCCACTGGCGCGGCGGACGCTACCTGCTGCTCGAAAACGCCGGCCAGGGGTGCGTCGTGCTCGCCTATGCCTCCCGGTGGGACAGCCCGGAGGCGGCGCGCCGCTTCTTCCAGCTCTACCGCCGCATCCTCGAGGGCAAGTGGCAGCGCCTGGCGGTGGAGGAAGAGGCGCCCGGGCGCCTCACCGGCGAGGGAGACGGCGGGCGCTTCGTGGTGGAACTCGAGGGTGCCGTGGTTTCGAGTCTGGAGGGACCCGGCCCGGTATCGGAGCGCTAGCCGCGCGGCCCGGCGTTCGAGCCCTGTCCCAACCCGGCACGGCGTTCCGGAATAGTACACTGGGGGAAAGGAGTTATGACGAGGAAAATCTGGGTACTGGGGATCTGCGCCGGACTGCTGGCGGCCACGCTCCAGGCGGCCGAAGTGCCGCGGCGCTCGCCGGAATTCGCCATCCGCCTCGACGGCGGCAAACAGGTGCTCCTCAGCGAGCAGCGGGGCAAGGTCGTGGCATTGCTGTTCATCCTCACGCACTGCCCGCACTGCCAGGAGACCGTGAAGCTGCTTTCACGCCTCCAGAACGAGTACGGGCCACGAGGTTTCCAGGCGCTGGCCACCGCCATCGAGGACCTGGCACACATGACCGTGCCGGACTTCATCAAGCGTTTCCATCCCGATTTTCCCGTCGGTTTCAACAACCGCAACGAAACCATCTCCTACCTGCAGCACCCGCCGGCGTTCCGGATGCTCATGCCGCAACTCGTGCTGGTGGATCGCCAGGGCACCATTCGCGGGCAGTATACGGGCGACGATCCGTTCTTCGGCGCTAACGAGGAGAAGAACCTGCGGGAGCAGATCGAAAAGCTGCTGAGGCAGCCGGCCGCCCGCAAGAACGCCCGCTCCCGAAAAGCGGCGGGAACGGGCCGGTAATCGGGTTAACCCCCTTACCCGTGCGCCGCTTTTCGCTAAGATAGAATACTGCGGGCGCGCCGGGGGCTTCCGGCACGCCCGGATAACACCGGGAGCACAATCAGTGAAAGTCTACGAAGGCAAAGACATTCGGAACGTTGGTGTAGTGGGCCACGGCGGTTCCGGAAAAACGACGCTCTCCGCCGGCCTCTTGTTCACCGCCGGCGCCACCAACCGACTGTTGCACGTGGATGAGGGCAACACCGTTACGGATTTCGACGAGGAGGAAATCCAGCGCAAAATCACCATCTCCACCGCAGCCGCCTTTGTCGAATGGCGCAAGCACAAAATCAACCTGCTGGATACTCCCGGGTACAACACTTTCATCAACGATACCCGCGCGGCGCTGGCGGCCGCCGATTCCGCGCTGGTGCTGGTGGATGGAGTAGCCGGTGTGGAAGTGCAGACCGAGAAGGTCTGGGCATTCGCCGATGAGTACAAACTGGCGCGCGCCGTGGTGGTGAACAAGCTCGATCGGGAGCGCGCCGATTTCAACCGCGCCCTGGAGAGTATTCATGCCAACTTCGGCCGCGCCGCCGTGCCCATCCAGATTCCCATCGGAAGCGAGCGCGATTTCAACGGCGTGGTCGACCTGATCGGCATGAAGGCCTACACCTACACCCCCGGCGGCAATGGCGTGGGGCAGGAAGGCGAGATCCCGGCCAACCTCAAGGAAACCGCCCAGAAGGCCCACGATGCGCTCGTCGAGATGGTGGCCGAAGGCAACGACGCCCTCATGGAGGAGTTCTTCGATAAGGGCACCCTTTCGCCGGAGCAGATCGTCGAAGGACTGCGGCAGGGCATCCGCGAAATGCGCATCTTCCCCGTGATGTGCGCCGCCGCGCTCCATAACGTGGGATCCGACCGCCTCCTGAACTTCGTGGTGGAGAACTTCCCGGCGCCGGTGGAGCGCACCGTGACCGCCACCGTGGACGGCAACGAGGTGACCCGCCAGATCAACTCTTCCGATCCGCCCTCCATCTTCGTCTTCAAGTCCATCGCGGACCCCTTCGCCGGGCGCATCTCGTACTTCCGTGTACTCTCCGGGGTGGTGAAGAACGATGCCAACCTGGTGAACATGGAGCGTGGCGGCGCCGAGCGGCTGGCCCACATCGGTTCGCCCTTCGGCAAGAACATCGAGGCTGTGCCGGAGCTTCATGCCGGCGATATCGGGGCGGTGGCCAAGTTGAAGGATACCCTTACCGGCGACACCCTGGCCGAGAAAGGTTTCCAGATCGTTTATCCCAAGGTGCAGCTTCCGGAACCCTCCATCGCCTTCGCCATCCAGGCCAACTCCCGCCAGGACGAGGACCGCATGGGCAACGCCGTGGCCCGCATCCTGGAGGAAGACCAGTCGCTGCGCTTCTACCGCGACCCCCAAACCAAGGAGTTTCTGCTGGCCGGCACCGGGCAGCAGCACGTGGAGATCATCGTCAGCCGGCTGAAGAAGCGCTACGGCGTGGACGTGACCCTGAAGGCCCCCAAGATTCCCTACCGCGAAACCATCCGCGGAACCGCAGACGTGCAGGGGCGCCACAAGAAGCAGACCGGCGGCCACGGGCAGTTCGGCGATTGCTGGATCCGGATGGAACCGTTGCCCCGGGGCGCCAACTTCGAGTTCTCCAACGAAATCTTCGGCGGCGCCATCCCCAAGAACTTCATCCCCGCCGTCGAAAAGGGCATCCTGGAAGCCGCCGCCAACGGGTATCTCGCGGGCTACCCCATGGTGGACTTCAAGGTGGTGCTCTACGACGGCTCCTACCACGACGTGGACTCCTCGGAGCTATCCTTCAAGCTGGCCGCCCGCAAGGCGTTCAAGGCCGCCATGCAGCAAGCCAAGCCGGCCCTGCTCGAGCCCATCATGAACGTCGAAATTCAGGCGCCGGTGGAATATGCAGGCGACCTGATGGGCGATCTCAACGGGCGCCGGGGGCGCATCTCCGGCATGGAGACCCGCGGCAGCACCCAGATCGTCCGTGCCCAGGTGCCCATGGCCGAGATGCTCAACTACCAGAGCGACCTCACCGCCATGACCCAGGGGCGCGCCAGTTTCACCATGGAACCCAGCCACTACGACTTCGTTCCTCAGATGCAGGCCGATAAGATTATTGCCCAGGCCAAGGCGGCCAAGGCCGGCGAAGAGGAAGAGGAGGAGTAGTCAGCCTCCCCTAGTGGAAGGAAACGGGTCAAAATCGACACGGATGTGGACTTGTTGACACGCCGCCGCGGTCAAATGGGTTGACCGGGCGGCGTTCCGTGATGTACAGTTGTTTCTTTCTTGCGGAGCCATCCTTCGGTGCGCAAGATGAAAGCACAGTCCGCCCCGGTGACTTTGTTTCGAGGACTTGATGGCCGATCGAACAAAGCTGTTTTTTCTCTGTTTTTGCCTCGGCGCCCTGTTGGGCCTGACCGGCTGTGGTTTATCACAGCAGTCGAAGTTCCAGAAAGAGCTTTTGCCGGAGCCGCCGGCGACGCCGCTCTCGGCATCGATGATTAAGGCGCCGGCGGTAACGGTGGAACCCAGACTGTTTGTGCGGGATACTCCGGCCATCCTGGCCCCGCCGCAACCCCCTCCCTTTTCACTCCGCGCCCAGGCTTTGGTCGAGCGCGCCGGGCGGCACTTCGAGCAGGGCAGGAAGTACTATCGCGCCAAGAACACCCGGTTGGCCCGCAGGGAATTCGACACGGCTCTGGACCTGATGCTGGAGGCCTCGGATCATCCCATCATGGACCGCGACGCGCTGGCGCGCCGCCTCGAGCAGATGGTGGATTCGATTCACCGCTACGACCTGGCCGGGCTGGGATCCGGCGCCGTCGAGGAACCGGGCTTCGAGGCGGCTCCCCTGGAAGACATCCTGGAGATGACCTTCCCTGTGGATCCGAAGCTGAAGTCGAAGGTGAAGGCGCAGCTCGAGGCCACCGCGTCGCAGTTGCCCTTGCAGGTGACCGATGAAGTGCTGGGCTACATTCACCACTTCTCGCACCGCGGGCGCCGCACCCTGATCGCCGGCTTGGAGCGCTCCGGGCGGTACAAACCCATGATCCAGCGCATCCTGGACGAGGAGGGCGTACCCCAGGAGTTGATCTACCTGGCGCAGGCCGAGTCCGGTTTCCGGCCGCGCGCCGTCTCCCGCATGCGGGCCACCGGCATGTGGCAGTTTATGGCTGCGCGGGGCCGGGAGTACGGGTTGGTGCGGACGCCCTATACCGACGACCGGCTGGATCCGGAAAAAGCTACCCGCGCCGCCGCGCGGCACCTGCGCGATCTCTACACGCAATTCGGCGACTGGTACCTGGCCATCGCGGCGTACAACTGCGGGCCCGTGACGGTGGAGAGGGCCGTCGAGCGCACCGGCTACGCGGATTTCTGGGAACTGCGCCGCCGCCGTGTGCTGCCGGCCGAGACCACCAACTACGTGCCCATCATTCTGGCCATGACCATCATGGCCAAGAACGCCGAGGCCTACGGACTGGACGAGATCCAACCGGATCCCCCCGCCGAGTACGACACCCTGGAGGTAACCGCGCCCACGCATCTCAAGCTGGTGGCGGACCTCACCGATGCTCCACTCTCCGAACTGATGGAGCTCAACCCCGCGCTGCTCAAAGGCGTGGCGCCGGCCGGCTTCGCCCTGCACGTTCCCCGCAACACCGCCGACACGCTGGTGGCCGCGCTGGAGATGATCCCGCCCGACCGGCGCGCTTCCTGGCGCATCCACAAGGTGAGCGGCGGCGAAACGCTGGCCGCCATCGGGAAGATCTACGGCACGGCTCCCCGCACCATCGCCGCGGCCAATCAATTGAGCGCCGAGGGTCCCGTCGAAGGCGACCAGCTCCTCATTCCCGTCTCTTCCGCCGCGCCGAAAAAAGCGCTCTCCCGCACACGCAGGTCGCGAAGAACTGCACGACGCTAGCGCGCTCCAACTCCGGCGCGAAGCCCGCGTGATAACGGTCTTCAGCCGTTCGCGGGCTCTCGCCATCGGCACCGGGCGCAAGCAAACAACCACCGCATGCGCGTCGTAATCGCCGCAGACGCATCTTCACGCACACACATTTTTTCGCTTTTCATGGATTTGGGTATTGCCTGTGCGGAAAAAAAGGTTATTCTAGGTGTGATCGTTCCCTGAGAACAGGAGGCGTGCAGAATGTTTGATCGGCCAAGATTCTCTCCCAGAGATGAAGAGGAACTGGACGACTTCCAGGACTACGACGACGAGGAGAACTCCGACCTTTCCAGGCTAGACGAGTACGAGGACGAGGAAGAAGACGAGGACCTCGAAGAAGAAGAAGAGGAAGAAGAAGAGGAAGACGAGGACCTCGAGGACGAGGAAGAGGAAGAGGACATCGAGGAAGAGGAAGAAGAAGAGATGGCAGACCAGGTGACACCTTCCGCGGCCGCCCCGATCGAGCCGCCCGCACCCGCCGAAGTTCCTGTGGTCCAGGAAGCTCCCGCCAGAAAGGCCCCTGCGAAGAGGGCCGCGCGCAAAGCTCCTGCCAAGAAGAAGGCTCCCGTAAAGAAGGCGGCCAAGAAGGCTCCCGCCAAAAAGGCTGCGGCGAAGAAAGCCCCCGCCAAGAAGGCTCCTGCCAAAAAGGCTGCGGCCAAAAAGGCTGCGGCCAAAAAGGCTGCGGCGAAGAAGGTAGTCGCCAAGAAGGCGGCCGCCAGGAAGGCGGCGAAAAAGGCGCCCGCCAAGGCCGTCAAGAAAGCGCCGGTCAAGAAAGCTGCGGTGAAGAAGGCCGTGAAGAAGGCCCCCGCCAAGGCGAAGAAAGCCCCCGCCAAGAAGGCAGCCGGCAGAAAAGTAGCGGCCAAGGCCACAAAGGCGCCCGCCAAGACCGCAAAGAAAGCGCCCGCCAAGAAGGTTGCAGCGAAGAAAGGCGCGGCCAAGGCCGCCCGCAGGCGCTAGGCCCGGCGGCTTCTCTGCGCGCCGGATGCCGCAGGCCGCAGTCTCCCGAGCGGGCCGAGGCATCGCCATGCCCGGCCCGCCCGGAGAATCAGGACTCCTTGTTCACCACGCGCCGGCAGCGTTCGAACAGTTCCAGAAGTGTCTCTGCGTAGTCCTCCGGAGTGCGTGCCGCGGGTTTCCCCGAAAATCCGGCGGCCGGTACCGCCGTCCCCCTTCCATAACCCGTTGTCACGGCAATGAACTTCATCAACTCCAACGCGATCTCGTCTTTACTCCGCATGGGCTGGCCCGGTTGGGCAGGAGCGGTTTCATCGGCCATCTGGGTGTTTCCCTCCACGGTGTGCTAATACTCCAGGTTACAGCCAAATGCCGCTGATCGCACGCCGGTTTGTCCGCAAGATGCGCGGCGGCGCGCAATCGCACCTGCTGCAAGCCGACGACGGGTATCATTACATCGTCAAGTTTCAGAACAACCCGCAGCACCGCCGCATCCTGGTCAACGAACTGGTGGCTTCGGTGCTGCTCGACTACCTGCAGATCTCCACGCCGGAGACCGCCCTGATCGAGGTGCCGGAGCAGTTCCTGCGCGATAATCCCGATGTCGGCCTGACGCTGGGCACCCGCCGCGTGCCCGTCGCGCCGGGCTGGCACTTCGGCTCGCGCTACCCCGGCGACCGCTGCCCCATGGGAGTTGGGCCGAACGTGGCGGTGTACGATTTCATGCCGGACGCCCTGCTGAAGCAGGTGGTCAACGCGGCGGACTTCCTCGGGGTGCTCGTCTTCGATAAGTGGGCCGCCAACGCCGACGGTCGCCAGTCCATCTTCTATCGCGCCCTGGTGCGGCCGGCCGAAGCCGTGGCGCTCCCGCCCAAGCCGGGCTTCGTTACCCGCATGATCGACCACGGCTTCATCTTCAACGGCCCCCACTGGGAATTCGCCGATTCGCCGTTGCAAGGCATCTATCCTCGCCACACGGTCTACGAACGCGTCGCCTCGCTCGACGATTTCCAGCCCTGGCTGGACCGCGTGACGCACTTCCCCCCGGAGGTCCTCGACCAGGCCTGGAAGCGCGTGCCGCCGGCCTGGCTGGAGGACGACGAGGACTCCTTCGAGCGCCTGCTCGAGCAACTCCTGGCGCGGCGCAAGCGCGTGGCGGACCTGGTTACCGCCGCCCGCGACGCCCGCCCCGCCATCTTCCCGAACTGGCGTTGACCTCCCTCCGGCAGGCGTTGACCTCCCTCCGGCTGGCTGCCGGCACTGACCTCTCTCCGGCAGGGGTTGACCTCTCTCCGGCAGGCGTGATCTTCTCCCGGCTGGCTACCGGCGCTGACCTCTCTCCGGCAGGCACCTGGCGTGATCTCGCTCCGGCTAAACTACTCCCGCTGACCTCCCTCCAGCTAAACTAGAAGCAGGAGGCATCGTGCTCGACCGCTTCGTTTTGCACAACGACGAGATCCGCGAATCTACCGAGAAGCTGTTCACCGCAGGCCAAGTGGGCCTGTTCTCGGGCTGGGGTGTGTTCACCACCCTGCGCATCACGCAATCCGTGCCGTTCGCCTTCGAGCGACACTGGAATCGCATGGCCAAGGACGCGGCGGACTTCCACATCACCCTGCCTCCGGATTCCGGTCGCGTGCTGGGGCGCTTGCATGATCTCATCGAAGCCAACCAGGCGCACGAAGCGGCCATGCGGCTCCTGGTGGTGCGCAATCACGGGGGCATGTGGGCAAGCCGCGGCAACGGGCGCCCCAGCGACCTCATCGCCCTCACCTCCGCGGTCAAGGAATGGGGATCCGGCGCTCGCCTCACCTACGCGCCCCAGGCTCGCCACTCGGCCTGCCGTTTCTCCGGCGCCAAGATTCTCTCCTGGGCCTTGAACCTCACTTACCTCGAGAATGCGCAATCTGCGGGCTTCGACGAGGTGATTCTGCTCAACGAACGCGGCGAGGTTGCCGAATGCACCTCGGCCAACATCTTCGTCGTCGAAAACGGACGTGCATGGACGCCGCCGCTCGAGTCCGGCTGCCTGCCCGGCGTCACCCGTGCGTTGTTGCTCTCCGAAGTGCGGGCGCCGGGGATTGCGGTGGGAGAAAAAACGCTCTACCCGGCGGACCTGGAAGCGGCCGAGGAGGTGTTTATTACCTCCACCACACGCCATCTGCTGCCGGTCCTCAGCATCGACGGCCGCGCTACGCCGGAGCGCCGGCCCGTGATGGAGGCGCTGCTCCGTGCCTATAACGATTACGTGGAGAGCTACACCCTGCGGCACCGGGAGGCCCGGCGGGCCGAAACGTAATGGCTGTGCGCCGGCTGGTGATCCGCCCCGGGGCCATCGGGGACTTCATTGTTTCGCTGCCGGCCATCGAAAGCCTGCGCGACGGCTATCTGGAAGTCTGGGCGCGGGCGCCCAACGTGCCGCTGGCCAGGCTGGCCGATCGCGCGCGCTCGATTGAATCTACCGGCCTCGACCTGCTGGGTATCACCGAACCGGATCCGCGCCTGCTCGAGGCGTTGCGCGGGTTCGACGGCATCGTCTCCTGGTACGGGTCGAACCGCCCGGAGTTCCGCGCGTTGACCGCGTCTTTGGGCCTGCCCTTCACGTTTCTGCCGGCGCTGCCGCCCGATGGCGCGATGCACGCGGCCGATTTCTACCTGGCAAGCGTGCGGAAGATTCACGGGAAAACGGGTCTGGACGGCGTGCCGCGCATCCCCTGTCCGCCGCTGCCGCACCGGGGGGCCGTGATCCATCCCTTCGCCGCAAGCAGAGCCAAGCGCTGGCCGATGGAACGCTTTCGCGAACTGGCGCGTGAGCTGGAACGCCGCATGCCGGTCTGCTGGTGCGCCGGTCCGGAGGATGAACTGCCCGGCGCGCTGCGCATCCCCGATCTCTACGAACTGGCCGTGCGGCTGGCCGGCGCCCGCGTTTTCATCGGCAACGACTCCGGCATCTCGCACCTGGCCGCCGCGGCCGGCACGCCCGTAGTGGTGCTGTTCGGCCCCACCGACCCGAGCGTGTGGGCGCCGCGCGGCCCGGACGTGCGGGTATGCGCAAAACCTTCCCTGGATGCCATCACGGTAGCCGAGGTGCTGGCCGCCATTCCTTGATGGTCCGCCGGTTGCTGTTACAATGACCGCGATGGCCGCGCGCATCGAGGCAACTCCGCACACCGGATCGGCGCCCCACATCCTGGACCTGCGGCAGCTTCGGGCCGCCGACCTGGCTCCGCTGCTGGCGGAGGAAAGCGCCGCCTGGCGCGACGTGCTGGACTGGGACTTCACCCGCTCCGCCGAACTGGTAGAGCGCTTTGTCGATATGCATGCGCTCCACGGCCACGCGCTCGTGTACGGCGGGGAAACATTGGGCTACACCTACTTCGTCCGGGAGGATCACAAGGGTCTCATCGGCGATCTCTTCCTGCGGGCCGCTGCGCGTACGCCGGATAACGAGCGGCTGCTGCTGGAGCGCGTGCTCGAATCCTTGGCCGCCACACGCGTGAAGCGGGTAGAGTCGCAGCTCATGATGGTGGACTCGCTGCGCCACCCCACCGGCGCGGCGGCGCGGCATCTCACCACCTTCGACCGCAACTTCATGGTGCTGGAGATGCCCGCCGAGGCGCTGCCGCCGGGCCGCCCGCGCCGCCGCTTCTTCGTCGAGCGCTGGGCCGATCCGTACCAGGACAGCGCGGCCCACCTGATTGCCGCCGCCTACGCCGGCCACGTGGACAGCCGCATCAACGACCAGTACCGCAGCGCCGCCGGCGCCCGCCGTTTTCTGTCCAATATCGTGCAGTACCCCGGCTGCGGGACGTTCTTCAGGCCCGCCTCATACGCCGCCTTCGATGCCGGCACGGGACGCATCTGCGGCGTGTCGCTGGCCAGCCTGGTGTCGGCCTCCTGCGGCCACATCACCCAGATCTGCGTGCTGCCGGAGGTGCGCGGTTCGGGCGTGGGTTACGAGCTGCTGCGGCATTCGCTCCACTCGCTGGGCGAGCACGGCTACCGGCGCGCCAGCCTCACCGTGACCGCCTCCAACCACGACGCCGTGGCGCTCTACGAGCGCGTAGGTTTTCGCACGGTCCGGCAGTTCTCGGCTTACGTTTGGGAAACGGGGTAGCGTCGGGGAGTTGCGGCAGGGGCGCCGCGGCTCAGTAGGTTGCCCGGCCGCCGCTGGCATCGTAACACTGGCCGGTGACAAAGGAGCAGTCCGGACTGGCCAGGAAGTGCACCACCGCGGCGATCTCTTCGGGCTCGCCGGTGCGCCTCATGGGGATGCGCTCGGTCATGTACGACACCTGTTCGGGGGTGAGCTGGTCGAGCAGCCGCGTCCGCACCACCGCCGGAGAAACCGCGTTGACGCAGATACCCTCGGTAGCCACTTCCTTCGCCAGCGACTTGGTAAAGGCGATCACCCCGGCCTTGGTGGCGGAGTAGCCCGTCATGTTGGGGTTGCCTTCCTTGCCGGCGATGGAAGCAATGTTCACGATGCGCCCATAACCCCGCCGGCGCATGTGCCCGATCACCGCGCGGCAGCAGTGAAAAACTCCCGTGAGGTTGATGGCGATGATGCTCTGCCAGTCCTCCTCGGTCTGCTCCCACAGCGGTGCGGCCCGGCCCCCGATGCCGGCGTTGTTGACCAGAACGTCAATGCGGCCGGTGCGACGGACAACCGCTTCCGCGGCTTCGGCCGCCGAATCGGCCCGGGTGACATCGAGTTCGAGCGGGAAGGCGCGGCCGCCGATGGCCTCGGCCGCGGCGGCCGCGCCCTGCGTATCGATATCCGCCACCGCCACGGTGGCGCCTGCGCGGGCCAGTCTCGACGCAATCGCTTCCCCGATGCCGGTGGCGGCGCCGGTAACGATGGCCGTCTGGCCCGTCAGGTCGAAAAACACGCTACTGCTCCTCTTCCTCCCTCACCACCACGACGTTGATCTCAACCGTCACTTCGCGGTGCAGGCGAATGGGGACTTTGTACTCTCCGAGCTGCTTGATGGGTTCGGGCAGCTCGATCCTGCGGCGATCGATCTGGAAGTTCTGCCGCTCGAGCGCCTCGGCGATGTCCTTGGCGGTCACCGAGCCGAACAACTGGTCGGCTTCGCCGGCCTTCTGCGCAAAGGTAAGGGTGGTGTCGGCTACCAGCTTGCCCAGGTCCTCCGCCTCGGCCTTGAGCTTGGCCTCCCTGCGGAGGTGTGCCTGGCGTTCCTGCTCGACAATCTTGCGGTTGCCTTCCGTGGCCGGCACCGCCAGTCTCTTGGGCAGGAGGTAGTTGCGCGCGTAGCCGGCGGCCACGTTCACCACCTGGCCGCGGCTGCCCAGCTTATCGATGTCTTCCCTGAGAATGACTTCCATGGATTCAGGCCTCCTACACCGATGCCGCGAAGGGCAGCAGCGCGATGTTGCGCGCTTTCTTGATGGCGTCGGTCAGGCGCCGCTGGTGCGGCGCGCACACGCCCGAGATACGCCGGGGAATAATCTTGCCGCGCTCGGCGATGAAGCCGTGCAGCAGCTTGACATCCTTGTAGTTGACGTCGTCGATCTTTTCCATGCAGAAGCGGCATACCTTCTTACGGCGGAAGTACTGCTTCTTCTGCGTGACGATGGCTTTGTCGCCTCCCGTGGGGCGCTGTCCCGCGCTGCCGGGTCTTCCTCTGGGTTCAGCCATTTTGTGTTAAGCCTCCTTGGGCGGCCCGGGCATGGCGGGCGCCGGGGCGGGTTGTTCGCCCATCATCTGCTGCGCAACCGAAGGCATGGCGGGGGCCGCCGGGGCCGATGCGGCACGGCGCTCGGCGCGCTTCTCGCGCTGCTTGCGCCGCTTCTCGAGGCGCTTTAGCGTCTCGTCGATGCGCACAGTCAGAAATTTGATCACCAGTTCCGAGACGCGCAGCCGGCGCTCGAGTTCCTTCACCGCCTCCGGGCCGGCGCTGAACTGGAACAGCACATAGGCGCCTTCCCGGTACTTGCGGATGTGGTAAGCCAGCTTGCGCTTACCCCACTTCTCCACTTTGTCCACCGTCCCCCCGGAGTCGGTGATGACCGCCTGCATCGCTTCGATGAACTGGTCGGCCTCCTCCTCCGGAGCGTCCGGTCTGATGATGAACAGCTCTTCGTAAATTCTCATTCTTCCTCGTTGAAGCCTTGGGCGCGACGATTGAACTTCGTCATGGCCTTTTCGACGCCTTCGGCAATTATGGACTCGACTGCCTCGGCCGCGCGGCCGGCCAGCTCATCCACTTCCTGCATTTGCGAGCGCTTGAACGGCGCCAGCACAAATTCCGCGCCATCGCGGACGGGATGGCCGGGGTGAATCCCCAGCCGCACCCGGACAATCTCGCTGGTACCCAGGCACCGGATTACCGATTCCATTCCATTATGCCCGGCGGCGGATCCCCTGGGCTTGATCCGCAGCGCCATCCACGGAAGATCCAATTCGTCGTAGATCACGATGAGGTCTTCCGCGGCGATCTCGTGCTTCTCCATGAGCGGGGCCAGCGCTGTCCCGCTCAGGTTCATGTAGGTTTGGGGCTTGGCCAGCAATACGGGGCGGCCGGCAATCTCGCCCGGCCCCACCAGAGCCCGGGAATCCTTGCGGGTCACCCGGATGCCGTGGCGCTCGGCCAGCCGGTCCACCACCAGGAACCCCAGGTTGTGCGGCGTGAAGGCATACCGTTCGCCCGGATTCCCGAGACCCGCCACCAGCAGCATGAACCCTTACTTCTTGCCCTTCTCCGCCTCGCCCTCTTCTTCCTTCTTGCCCTTCTTCACCACCTCGGGCTCGGGAGTCTCCGGAGCGGCGGCCTCGGCTTCCGGGGCGGCCGCTTCGCCGCGCGGCAGGGTCACATGCGCCAACACGGCATCCGGCGGGCTGAGCAACTGCAACGAGCCGAAAAGCGGGATGTCGGAAGCCCGCCGGCTCTCGCCCAGCATCATCTCCGTCACGTCGAGGGTGAAGTTGGAGGGGATCTCGTGCGGCAGGCACTCGATTTCCAGCGTGCGGGTCACTACCTCGAGCAGCCCGCTCTGGGTCTTCACGCCCTTGGGTTCGCCCGTCACGATCACCGGGACCGTCACCTTAATCCGCTTGGTGAGATCGATGCGTTTCAAGTCGGCGTGCAGCAGGGCGCCCTTGACCGGATCGACCTGGTAGTCGACGATCATCACCGGGGTGTTTTCCTGGTCCGGAATATCCAGGTGAAAGATGGTGTTGGCGCCGGAGGCGCTGGCGATCACGGCGTTGATGCGCCGCGGATCGATGGCTACGGCGACGGGTTCCTTGTAAGCGCCATAGACCACCGCCGGGATCATCCCGTTGCGGCGCATACGGCGGGCTTCGTTCTTACCGCGCGAGGTGCGCACCTCGGCGGGTACGGTCATACTGGTTGCCAATGCGTTCTCCTTTACGGGATGCAAGTCCGTGGCGGCCACGGTTGCCCGCGCCGTTCCGTGGGTTGCAGAGCCCGTAATCTCTTCGCCGCTCCCTGGGAGCGGGATGCTAAATAAACAAAATGCTGACGGAAGTCTCCTCGTGGATCGACTGGATGGCCCTGCCCAGCAGGGCCGCCACCGACAACTGCTTGATCTTGCCTATCTTGCGAGCTTCTTCCGACAGCGGAATCGAATTCGTGAAAACCACTTCCTTCAAGGGCGAGGCCTCGATGCGCTCGAGCGCCGGCCCGGAGAGGACCGGGTGAGTGGCGCAAGCCGCCACCGAAACCGCGCCGCGTTCGAGCAGCGCCTCGGCGCCTCGCACCAGGGTGCCCGCGGTGTCGATCAAATCGTCCACCATCAGGCAGTTCCGGCCTTCGACCTCTCCCACCACGTTCATCACTTCGGCCACGTTGGGCTCTTCCCGGCGCTTGTCCACCACCGCCAGCGGCGCGTTCAGCCGCTTGGCAAAGGCCCGCGCGCGCTCTACCCCGCCGGCGTCGGGCGAAACCACCGTCACGTCCGGGGTTTCCAGCGGCCGGAAATAGTCGATCATCACGGGCGACGAGAACAGGTGGTCCACCGGAATATCGAAGAACCCCTGGATCTGAGCGGCGTGCAGATCGAGCGCCAGGATTCGGTCCGCCCCGGCCACCTCCAGCAAGCTGGCGACCAGCTTTGCGGAGATGGGCACCCGCGGCTTGTCCTTGCGATCCTGGCGGGCGTACCCATAATAGGGTAACACGGCCGTGATCCGGTCCGCCGAGGCGCGCTTCAGCGCGTCGATCATGAGCAGCAGTTCCATCAGGTGGCGGTCCACCGGGGTGGAGGTGGACTGGATGACGAACACATCCGCGCCGCGCACGTTTTCCTGGATCTGGACATAGATCTCCCCGTCGGAGAAGCCCTTCACCATGGCGCGGCCGAGTTCCAGTCCAAGGGAGTCGCAGATTTCCCGGGCGAGTGCGGGGTTGGAATTTCCGGTGAAAACCTTGATGCGGTCGGGTGTCATCGCACGTACCGGCTGTGGGGCGGCCATATGAGATTGTCGTTCATGTGCGCTTTCAGGCTGCGCCACCATAACCGGCGGTAGCGCGAGCGGTTGATCAGCGCGATCGGGAAAGCCCTGTCCTTGCCCATCGCTTTCGCGGCCCTGAGGGCCAGCGCCCGGGTGCCGAACAGCCCGTACAGGGCGGAACCGCTGCCGGTCATCAAGGCCGGCCGGGCACCCAAAGCGGCCAGACGCCGCTTGCACTCTTGAAGTTCAGGATGGCGCCGGAAAACCACTCGTTCGAAGTCGTTTTGGGAACCCTCCCAAGCCTGCGACCAAGCTTGCGACTGGAAATTAAACATGCTATTTTGTTGCGCTTCCGTTGTCAAACCGGAAACGTTGGGAAGATCCAGCGCCGCGTAGGCCTCGGCGGTGGAGACGTGGACGGCCGGCGCCGCCACCACTCCCCAACGGGTCGGCGTCTCCGGCAGGGGGTAGAGTTCGGTCCCGCGGCCGATCCCTACCGCCGCGCCGCCCAGCAGGAAGAACGGCACATCGCTGCCCAGCTCCGCGGCCAGCCGCATCAACTCTTCGGGCGCCACGCGGCAGCCCGCCAGCACCGGAAGCGCCAGCAGCATGGCCGCAGCATCGGAGGATCCGCCGCCCAGTCCCGCGCCCATGGGAATCTTTTTCTCCAGCCGGACTTCCACCCGGCCGGTCGTCCCCGTGGCATCGAGCAGGCGGCGCGCGGCCTTCACCACCAGGTTGTCCGGTATGTCGCAGGCGCCCGTTACCTCGATAGCGGTCTCGGGCGCGGGTGTAAAGGCTACTTCCAGGGTGTCCGCCAGCGAGATGGTCTGGAAGACGGTGCGCAACTCGTGGTAACCGTCCGGCCGCCGGCCCAGCACCCGCAGGTCGAGATTGAGTTTGGCCAACGCGCGCAGGCGCGCGCGGCGGGTGGGGGTCATCGGTCGTACTGCAACAGGGAGAAGACGTCGTAACCGGCCAGCTTGTCGCGCCCGTGCAGGAAAGTCAGTTCCACCAGGAAGGCCATCCCCACCACCTTCCCGCCGGACTGCTCCACCAGTTTCGCCACCGCCGCGGCGGTGCCGCCGGTGGCCAGCAGGTCGTCGACGATGAGCACCCGCTGGTTGGCCACGATGGCGTCCTTGTGCATCTCCAGGCTATCGGTGCCGTATTCCAGGTCGTAACTCACCTGGAGGCACTCGGCCGGCAGCTTCTTGGGCTTCCGTACGGGCACGAAACCGGCGCCCAGCGCGTAGGCCACCGCGGGAGCGAAGATAAACCCGCGCGCCTCGATTCCCAGGACGATGTCGACGGGCACGTTTTCGTAGTGCCCCCGCAGGCCGTCGATGGCGGCGCGCAGCCCGCATTTGTCCTTCAGCAGGGTGGTGATGTCGTAGAACAGTATGCCGGGCTTGGGGAAGTCCGGGATCTCGCGGATGAGCGTCTTCAGGTTGTCCATTAGCCCTCGATATGAAATCCGGTGCGCTTTTCGACAGCCGCCTCCTGCTCCTCGACGCCTCGAACGTCGGCCCAGCGGGGTCCCTTCCACAGCATACCGGAGAGTTCGCCCAGCGCGGCCGGCGTACCGGCGGCGTAGACCTCCACGCGCCCGTCGTCCAGATTACGGACCCAGCCGGTGAGGTTCAGCTCGGCGGCCGCGCGCTCGACAAACCAGCGGTAGCCCACCCCCTGCACCCGGCCGCGCACAAAGTAGCGCCTGGCGGCGGTCTTCTCGCGTGACATCGGAAAACCGAGGATATCAGATCGCCGCCCGGTGGAGCCACAACCCGGGACCCGCACCCAGCGGACGCAATCCGACACTGCCGCCGTCGCCCGCCGCCAAGTTTACATACCCGCGCGCCCGCCGCCGATAACAATGGGATACGCGCCAGGAGGAATATCCAATGACAGAACCCCAGGCAAAGCCGGCCGGCAACATAGTGAACGGGGTCGACGTCGGAGAGCTGTTCCAGACCATCGATGCCATCAAAGCCACCCCGGGGATCGCCGCATTCAAGTTCCGGATCAACAACCAGTGGCTGGATGGGGGCCACAACCGCTCCACCTGCCATGGTTTCTATGGCGCGCAATCGGAGGTACAGCACGCCGCCCCCTTTGTTCTGGACGCCGACGAACCGCCTCTCCTGTTGGGCCAGGACCGGGGCGCCAATCCGGTGGAGTACCTGCTGCACGCCCTGGCCGCCTGCGTGACCTCCTCCCTCGTCTATCACGCTGCCGCCAAGGGCATCCGCATCGAGGAGGTGGAATCCAGCCTGGAGGGCAACATCGATTTGCGGGGGTTCCTGGGGCTCGACCCCAACGTGCGCCGCGGCTACCGCGATATCCGGATGAAGTTTCGCGTGAAAGCCGACGTGCCGGACGACCAGCTCGAAGAACTGGTGCACACGGGCGAGCGGTTTTCGCCGGTCTTCGACTCCATTACCAACGGGGTTCCCGTCACCGTGACGGCCGAACGGATGTAGAGCGCCGTCCCGGCGCTGTGCTATCCTAAGAAGTCGTAGATCTCTCGAAGGATACAACTGTCTCAAGATGGCGAATCATTATTCAGCGCTGAAACGGGTTCGGCAGGAAGAACGCAGGACCGTGTTCAACCGGCGCATCAAGTCGCGGCTGCGGCGGCAGATCCGCTCCATGCGGCGCGCTCTGGCCGCCAAGGACGCCGAAGCGGCCACGGCGCTGCTCCCCCAAACGTTTTCGGTCGTGGACCGCTCGGCCAAGAAGGGCATCATCAAGATGAACACCGCGGCCCGCTATAAATCCAGGCTGCACTTGCAGATGAAGAACCTGGCCGGCGCGCAGCCCGCTGCCTGACTCACCCCGGCCTGCACCGCGTTGAGCGGTCAGGCCGTCAACCGCAGCACGAAATCTTCCATCACAATGCGGTCGTCGGGGCGTGCGCTGCGCAGGCCCCGATCGGCCTCGAAGACCAGTGTCATGGCGCGCGAGAGCTGCTCGGGCGAGAACCGCGTCAGCGTCTGATGGACCTGTTCGGCGCGGCTGTTCCACATCGGAATCCCCATCCGCGAGAAGTGGCTCACAATCTGTCGCGGCCCGCGCAGGCCGGCTTCCCGCGCCGCCATGGCCAGGCGGAATTGCGTCCCCAGAAACGCCAGCGCCAGCGGCAGGTACTCGCCCTCGCGGGAAAGCGTGTCCAGGAAGCCCAGGGCGCCGGCCCGGTCGCGCCGTCCCAGCGCGGCCACCAGGG
>JAWLGN010000220.1:0-9114 GCA_041685075.1 Bryobacteraceae bacterium | reverse complement strand
CGCGCGGCTGCTCTTGGAGTGGCTGCGGAGCGGGCAGTAAAGCCGCGCACCGCCGGCTTCAACCACGTTGGGCGCGCCCGGACTTCCGGGCGGCCAGGCGGGCTGTCGCGCGTTCCAGGTACATGGCGCTCGAGATCAGGCCCACGTGGCTGAAGGCCTGGGGGAAGTTGCCCAGGAAGGCGCCGCTGGAGGGGTCGATCTGTTCGGCCATCAGACCTACGGCGTTGGCGCGCGCGCATAGCGAATCGAACAGGTCGTAAGCCTCCTGGAGCCTGCCCTGGAGCGCCAGATTGTCCACCAGCCAGAAGCTGCACAGCACGAAGGCGCCTTCGCTGCCACGCAGGCCGTCCTCGATCTCGTGCGGCAGATACCGGTAGAGCAGGCCGTTGCCCGCGCTCAAGCGGCGGCAGATGGCTTCCGTGGTGGCGATCATCCGGGGATCGTCGGCGGGAACCACGCGGCGTAGTGGCAGCGCCAGCAGACTGGCGTCCAGCGTGCGCCCGCGCATGTACGCGGCGAAGGCTTGTTCTTCGGGGTTCCAGGCTTCTTCAAGGATGGTGCGGCGAATCTCGGCGGCTTCGGCGTGCCAGGCGCGGGCGTCGTCGCCGGCGCCCAGGCTTTCGGCCATTCGAGCGCCGCGATCCAGGGCCACCTGGCAGAGCGCGGCCGAGTAGGTGAAGCGCTGTTCGGGACCGCGCACCTCCCAGATGCCGTGGTCCGGCAGCCGCCAGTTGCGGCGCGCCATCTCTACCATCTCCCGAATGGACGGCCATAGCTCGGGAGTCAGCTTTCCGTGGCGCCTGGCCCACTGGTAGGCGGCGTCCACGATCTCCCCGTAGGCGTCGTGCTGCCTTTGGGTGGCGGCGCCGTTGCCCCAGCGTACCGGCCGCGAGCGGCGGTAGCCTTCGAGCGCCGCATCCTCCCGCTCGGGCGGCGCCGCGTGGCCGTCGAGATCGTAAAGCACCATGGGCGGTTCGCCCCGCTCCACCGCGTCGATCACCCAGCCCAGGAAGCCGGCGGCTTCGCGCGCCAGCCCCACGCGGTTGAAGGCATAGGCGGAAAACGCGGCGTCGCGCACCCAGGAAAAGCGATAGTCCCAGTTCCGCTCGCCGCCGATGCGCTCGGGAAGCGAGGAGGTGGCCGCCGCCACAAAGGCGCCGTTATCGAAGTGGCTGAGCAGCTTCAGGGTGATGGCCGAGCGCGCTACCAGGAGGGCGTGTGGTCCCCTGTAGCTCAGGTCCGCAATCCAGCGGCGCCACGCCCGCATGGTGCCGGCGAGAATTCCTTCGGCTCCGGGAGTGCTTTCGATGTGATGCCGGCCCGCCCACCAGAGATAGAAATCGGCGCACTCGCCGGCCCGGAGTTTCACCGTCGAGGCGGGCGGCCGGAAGTCCACCGTCGAGCGAACCTGAATGCTCAGGGAGCGGTCTTCCAGACAACAGATGGCGGCGCCGTCGGAGCGCGGCATCACCTTGGCTCCGCCCCGGGGTTGGATGGCGATCTCCAGTTCCACCTCGCCTGCCAGCACCCGCACCGAACGCAGCAGTTCGTGGCGCGCGGCGGAGGCATCCTCCCCCAGGTCCGCGCCCGCGACCAGCGTGAGGGCATCGGTCATCCGGACCAAGCCGCCTGCGCCGCGCATCTCCGTGACCAGCACGCCGGTCTGCGGTTCATAGTAGTGGCGCGATTCGCGCAGCCCGCGCGGCGCGATACTGAAGGCGCCTCCCTGCGCGTGATCCAGCATGGCGGCGAACAGCGGCGGCGAGTCGAAGCGGGGGACGCACATCCAGTCGATCGAGCCCTCGCGGCCCACCAGCGCGGCGGTGGCGCCGTCGCCGATGATCGCGTAGTCGGCAATCGGCAGGTATCCGCCGGTCCTCTGAACGGGTGAAAAATCAAGCACTGGGGGCATCTTAGAACGTCCGGCGCGGCGGGACCGTGTTCTCCCGAACAGTTCGCCGCACGCGCCGGCCGGCTGCGTGATGTTCGAAACCGCGCCATAATCTGTAAATGCAGGAGATCCTGGCCTACTATCAGGGAACCCGCGAGGAGCTGCGGCTGCGTTCCGGTTGGGGCGCGCTGGAGTTCGCGCGCACCCGGGAGATCGTGCTGCGGCACCTTCCTCCGGCACCGGCCGCCGTGTTGGACGTGGGCGGCGCCGCGGGCGTGTATGGCGAATGGCTGGGCTCCCTGGGATACGAAACCCACCTGGTGGATCCCGTTCCGCGCCACGTGGAGGAAGCGTTGCGCGCCTGCGCGCACCTGGCCTCGGCCCGCATCGGCGACGCGCGCACGCTGGCCGAGCGCAACGCCAGCTTCGATGCCATCCTGCTGATGGGGCCGCTCTATCACCTGCCCGGGCGCGAAGAGCGCATCGCCGCGCTGCGTGAGGCCCTGCGCGTGCTGCGGCCCGGCGGCGTGCTCTTCGCCAGCGCTATTTCCCGCTACGCCTCTCTGCTCGATGGCCTGATTACCGGCGCCATCGACGACCCCGCCTTCGCCGCCATCGTCGAGCAGGACCTGCACGAAGGCCAGCACCGCAATCCCACCGGCAGGAGCGAATACTTCACCACGGCCTTCTTTCACCGTCCCGGCGAGTTGCGCGAGGAGGTCGCCGAGGCAGGCTATACCCTCATCGACCTCGTGGCGGTGGAAGGACCGGCCTGGCTGGCGCGGGATTTCGAAGCCCGCTGGAACGATGCCGTCCGGCGCGAAGCCCTGCTGGCCGCCGCACGCGCCGTGGAGCGCGAGCCGGAGATTCTGGGCGCCAGCCCCCATCTGCTGGCCGTGGCCGAGCGCCCCGCTCCCCCTCCGTATGTTCGGCGCGACGGATAGTGCTTTCTGTGTTCGCCGCGGCTGGATAGCGCTGCTTCCCGGCTGCTTGACATATCACATCAAGACATATACGTTTTAGTTGTGCTTCTCGGTGCCGATATGAAAAAATTTGCCCTGCTCCTCGCTCTCCCGCTGCTGGTTGCAGCCGAAGTCAACTGGCGGCACATCTCCAGCGCTGACGGTCTCATTCCGGTTCCGGCCGTGGGCCCGGAGCCTACCGCCTCACTCATCCTGGACGTGGATAAGGACGGCATCTCCGATTTCCTGATCGGCTCGCGCAACCAGGGGCCCGCGGTTGTCTGGTACCGCCGCGCGGGCAACGGCTGGCAGCGCTATATCGTCGAGAGCGGGATGTTCCGCGTCGAGGCCGGCGGCGCTTTCTACGATATCGACGGCGACGGCGACCAGGACATCGTCTTTGCCGGAGACGCCGGCAGCAATGAGATCTGGTGGTGGGAGAACCCCTATCCCAACTACGATCCCAACGTCAATTGGGTGCGCCGACACATCAAGAACTCCGGCGAGCGGAAGCATCACGACCAGGTCTTTGCCGACCTGGATGGCGACGGCCGCCAGGAGCTGATCTCCTGGAACCAGCGCGCCAGGAAGCTGGTGGTGTTCAAGATTCCCGCCGACGTGAAGAACGCCGGGGAGTGGCCCGCCACCGAGATCTACTCCTACGAGGGCGATGTGGAGCACGAAGGCTTAGCCGCCATGGACATCGATGGCGACGGCAGAGTCGACATCGCCGGCGGCGGCCGCTGGTACCGCAACCTCGGCAATCTGAAGTTCGAGGCCCACGTCATCGACGATAACTACCGCTTCTCCCGCGTGGTGGCCGGAGACTTCATCAAGGGCGGCCGCCCCGAGGTGGTCTTCGGTCCCGGCGACAACGTGCTGAAGCTGCGGATGTATCAATGGCGGGGCAACGCCTGGGTGGGCCGCGACCTGCTGCCCGAAGACGTCGACCACGGCCACAGCATGCAGGCCGGCGACGTGGACGGCGACGGCAACCTGGACCTGTTCGTCGGCGAAATGGGACAGTGGGGCCCCAAGAGCAAACCGCCGCAGAACCCCAACGCGCGCGTCTGGGTGCTCTACGGCAATGGCAAGGGCAACTTCCGGGTGCAACTGGTGAACCGCGGGCAGGGCATTCACGAGGGCCGGCTGGGCGACCTGGATGGCGACGGCCGCCTGGACATCCTGGGCAAGCCCTTCCGCCACAACACCCCGCGGCTGGACGTCTACTTCAACCAGGGCAGTAAGCCGCGGCCGCTGGCGCTCAACCGCTGGAGGCGGCACGTGATTGATGAGAACAAGCCGTATCGCGCCATCTACATCCAGCCGGGCGACATCGACAACGACGGCCGGCCCGACCTCGTAGTGGGCGGCTGGTGGTATCGCAACCCCGGCCAGGCAGGCGGCCAGTGGGAGCGCGCCATGATCGGGGGCGAGCTGAAGAACATGGCCGCGGTCGCCGACTTCGACGGCGACGGTTTGCCCGACGTGCTCGGCACCGCCGGCGAAGCGGCCAAGGCCAACGCCGATTTCTACCTGGCGAAGAACCAGGGTGGCAAGTTCACCGTGGTGCCTGTGGCCAAGGCCGCGGGCGATTTCCTTCAGGGCGTGGCGCTGGCGCGGTTCAACCCCGAAGGGCCCGTTCAAGTGGCGCTCTCCTGGCACAAAGCCGGCTTCGGCGTACAACTGCTGACCCCCGGTCCCACCTGGGAGTGGACCACGATCTCGAAAATCTCGCAGGACGAAGACCTGAGCGCGGGCGACATCGACCGCGACGGCCGTATCGACCTGCTGCTCGGCACCAGGTGGCTTCGCAATACCGCCGAGGGCTGGACTCTTCATACCCTGAGCGACAGCCCCGGCGACCCAGACCGCAACCGCCTGGCGGACATCAATGGCGACGGCCGGCTGGACGCCATCGTGGGCTATGAAGCCATCAACGTGCCCGGCAAGCTGGCCTGGTACGAACAGGGCGCCTCAGCCACCGGCGCCTGGACCGAGCACATCATCGGCAATCCCGTCGGCCCCATGAGCATGGACGCCGGCGATGTGGACGGCGACGGCGACCCGGACGTCGTCATCGGGGAGCACAACTACAAGGACCCGGCCACCGCCCGAACCCTCGTCTTCGAGAACCTGGGGAAGGGCAAGTCCTGGAAGACGCACGTGGTCCACACCGGCGACGAGCACCACGACGGCTCGCAACTGGTGGACATCGACGGCGACGGCGACCTGGATATCATCTCCATCGGCTGGAGCCACCCGCGCGTGCTGATCTACGAGAACCTGGCCAGGTAGGCCTTACCACAGCACCTTCAATCCGAACTGGATGTTGCGCATGGGGGCGATCAGGCTGGTGATCGCTCCGGGCCCGTTGGCGATGTTGGCCTGCGAGGGCCAGGTAACCCCTCCCGCGGCATCTCTCACCGGCTGGTATCCGGCGTTGGTGTTCAGGCCGCGGCCGGGCAGGCTGAACTGCGGGGTGTTGAAGAGGTTGAAGAACTCGGCGCGGAACTGGATCCTGGCGCGTTCGGTGAGCTGGAAGTTCTTGAAGGCCGAGAAATCCACGTTCTTGAATCCCGGCCCCTCCAGGATTCCCATGCCCGAATTGCCGTAGTGACAGGCCTCCGGGATGGCGCTGTTGGCGCAACTGACAATACGGAACGCGTCGGGATTGAACCACTGCTGCAGGGTGCGGTTCTCGACGGTGCCGCCGGCTACGCGGTCGGGCCGCACAGGGCTGTTGGCGGTATTGATGAGATTTCCCTGGGTGACGGTGAACGGCAGGCCGGTGCGCAGCGTCACCACGCCGTTGGTCTGCCACCCGGAGAAGATGGTTCCGGCAACTCCCCTGGAGAGCGCCTCGGGAGCGGGCACTTCGTAGACGAAGCTCATCACCGCCCGCTGGCGCGCGTCGAACCCCACCCGGCCTTTCTCCGCCGCGCGGTTGCGGGGATTCTGATAGGTGTTGGAGTTGATGCCGTCACCTTCGTTACGGCCGTAGCCTTCCATCAGGGTTTTGGAGTAGGTGTAGGCCAGGGTGAATACGAGCCCGTGGGAGAACTCTTTCCGCGCGCTCACTTCCAGCCCCTCGTACCAGGAGTTGCCGCCGCTGTCGAGGAACCGGGTGCGGGTCAGCGGCCGCTGGATGCCGTTGTCGATGATGAACGGAAAGGGGCGCCGCGACTGCACCGTGTCCTGCGCTCCCGCGGGGATGAACGGATCGGGGTTGTTGATCTCCACGCTGTTATCCAGGTGGCTGGTCTTGCTGCCCACGTATCCCACGGTCAGGGTGGTGCTCCAAGGCAGCCGCCGCTGCACGTCGAAGCTCCATTGGGCGACGTAGGGCTGGAAATTATCGCGGTTCAGCACGTTGGCGCTGGTGGGCGAGGCCGGGTTCACCGCGCCGAAGGGGCTGGTGAAGCTGAAAACCGTGGACCCCGGCACCAGCACTCCGTTGTTGACCGTGTTGGAAAACTGCGAGCTGCCCGATAGCGGCGGGTTAAGGTTCAGAATGCTGTAGTTGTTCAACTGGTGCACGTTGTAGTAGAGGCCGAAGCCGGAGCGGACCACCCAACCGGCGCCGATCCGGTACGCCACTCCAACGCGCGGCATGAACTGCTTTTTCGAAGCCTCATAAAACTGGTAGACCGTGCGGATCTCCGCGGGCACGAACTCCGGCGGAGCGTCCAGCCCATTGCGCCACTCGGCGCTGCGCCACAGGCCGCGGACGTCCGTGGCGGGGCTGTTGTACTCCCAGCGCAGTCCGATGTTCAGGGTGAGGTTGCGGGCCAGCTTCCAGTCGTCCTGGGCGTAGAGGGCGAAGCGGTTCTGGCGCACGTCGGTGAGGGGAAGACCTTCCGGCGATTGCGTGCTGGTGGGCACGCCGAGCAGGAAGGCGGCAAAGGCGTTGCGGGCCACGTTGCCGCTGAAATCGAAGGCGCCGCGCGGCACGTTGGCTGCCCCGCGGAAGAGCGACACGCGGCGGAAATCGAAGCCCGTTTTGAAGGTGTGGGCGCCGCGGATGATCGAAATATTGTCGTTGAACTGGTAGAGCTGGTTGTCGTCGAACCCGTTGCCGCCGTCGCGTTCCGCCAGCCCGAGGAAGCCCGAGACGTTCATGCTGGGGATGCCGGCTTCGCGGTCGTTCAGGGGCCGGTTGTTATCGGTCAGCACGTTGAAGCCGGTGATGCCGATCTGTTCGAGCGAGAAGCCTGTATTGGCGCGCGGGTTGAAGCTGTCGTCGCGCGACTCGGTCCAGCCGAAGCGCGCTTCGTTGATGACCGCGGGAGAAAAGATGTGAATCCACTGGGTGGCCAGGTTGTGGTTGCGCGCCATCACCAGGTAACTGAAGTTCGGGTTGTTCGTGATGCTGAGCCACGAAGGGATGTTGGTGGCGTACCGGCCGAAAACCTTGTCGCGGTTGCCGAAGGAGTGGTCGATTTTGACGAAGTACTGGTCGTCGTCGATGGAATTGGTGCCGGGATTGCGGAAATTGACGCCTGAAAGCGGATCGGGCAGATCGTTCTGCGCGCGCGGCCAGAACTCGAGCAGGGCGGAGGCCGCCGGGGCGATGCGGTTCTGCGGGATGATGTTTCCGGGGAAAGGCACGGGCGAGGCCGGGTCCGAGAGCGGGTCGACGATGGTGATGGAGGGAAGCGGCTGGCCGGCGGCGTTGCGGCGGTCGAGCAGGGCGCTGAAGTCGCCGCCGCGGAGGGCATCGGTGGGTACCAGCGCGGTGGAAATCGACCCGGGCTCGCGGCGGCGCCGGCCCTCGTAGTTGAACATGAAGAAGGTGCGATTCCGGCCGTTGTACAGCTTCGGAATCCACACCGGCCCGCCGAGCACGGCGCCGAACTGGTTCTGGCGCAGCGCGGTCTTGGGCACGCGCGGCTGCCCGGGAGGCGTGAAATAGTTCTGGAAGAAGCCTTCGGCGTCCAGCTTGTCGTTGCGCAGAAACTCGTAGGCCGCGCCATGCAGTTCGTTGGTTCCCGAGCGCATCACCATCACCAGTTGCGCGCCGGAGTTGAAGCCGTATTCGGCGGAGTAGCTGCCGGTGAGCACCCGCACCTCTTCGATGGCCTCGGGGGAGGGCGAGAACGGCACCGTGTTGACGCGCGCTTCGGTGGCCACGACGCCGTCCAGGGTGGCGTGCTGGTTGGTTTCCCGCTGGCCGTTGGCCACCAGCGCGATGGCCTGCCCGGGGATGGGAACGCCGCCGCCGCCGCCCGACATGCCGTCGTACCCGTGGCGGGAACCGAACGATACGCCCGGATTGAGCACCGCGAAGTTGCCGACGTTGCGCCCGTTCATGGGAAGTTCGGCCAGCCGGCGCTGCTCGACGATGCCGCCCGTGGAGGCTTCATCGGTGCGCAGCGTGGCGGCCTCAGCGGTGACCGAAACGGTTTCGGTCTGGGATCCCACCTGCAACTCGAAATCGACGCGGAGCTTGTCGTTGATTTGCAGCCGGATACCCTGGCGCCGTTCCACCCGGAAGCCCGGCGCCTGTGCCGTCAACTCGTACTCCCCTACGTCCAGCAGCGGGATGGTGTAGTCTCCGGAAGCCGTGGTGACGGTTCGGGTTTGGATGCCCGTTTTGACGTTCGACGCCGTGACAACGGCCCCGGACACTACGGCGCCGGACGGGTCCGTGACGCTGCCGACGATGGATGTCGATGTGGTTTGTGCGTGTACCGGCCAGGCAAGCGACAGCCCGACCAGCACCGCCAGGACGATGCGGCGGAGTTGCATTCTCATTCCCCCCGAGTGGGCGCATCCGGTCAGAGCGGACGCGCGGTTCCTTGGGCGGAAGTATACTCCAGCAACCCCGCGAGGAGTGTGTTAATACTGCGGCTGGGCGTGCCCTGGTGTGTGTGTGCCGGTACAGACGGCCCTCCGGCGGATGGGAGATCCCTGACGAGTTCCGCGGGAATGTAGTTCTCGCCACAACGCCTGTGCGTCTGCTAAGATAGAAACGTTTCCGGGCGGTTAGCTCAGTTGGTTAGAGCGCGTGCTTCACACGCACGAGGCCATAGGTTCGAGTCCTATACCGCCCACCACCAGCCGAGGTCTATCCACTGACAGTCTTGAGTTCGCCGGAGTGCGCCCGGCCGCGGCTCTCCAGGGCGCGATAGGTTACCGGCAGCAGAATCAGGGTCAGAAGGCTCTACGCCATTAATGGGGGCAGACCCCATGCCCGACCACCTCAAGAACACATAATCCTAACGCGTAATCGGTAGTTGTTGAAGTTGCGAAAGCCGT
>JAWLGN010000219.1:0-9154 GCA_041685075.1 Bryobacteraceae bacterium | reverse complement strand
GCTCTTCCGATCTATGCTGAACCTGCGCCGCCACAGCCACGCCCGCACGAACCCATACAAAACTTCCCGAACGAACCCATTTTTCGCTCGTAATCCCCTCAATCCAAGCCGCTTACCCCCGCCCCAAACGAACCCATTCCCGCCCCCGCCGGCGCCCTGTGCTTCAATGTCCCTAGTGGAGCAATACGCCCTCGACCTCGCACCGCAGCGGCGCACCTTTTCCGTCGCCGAACTCACCGCCGCCATCCGCGCCGCGCTCGCCGCCGAGTTTTCCAACGTCTGGGTTTCCGGCGAAATCTCCGGCGTCAAGCTCGCCGCCAGCGGCCATTATTACTTCACCCTCAAGGAGCGCGACGCCCAGATCCGCTGCGTCGCCTTCCGTTCCGCCCACCGCTACTGGAAACTCAAGCCCCAGGACGGCATGGCCGTGCTCGCCCGCGGCCGCGTCGATGTCTACGAAGCCCGCGGCGAATACCAACTCCTGGTCGAAACCATCGAACCCCAGGGCCGCGGCGCCCTCATGTTCGCCTTCGAGCAGCTCAAAAAACAGCTCGCCGCCGAGGGCCTCTTCGACGCCGCCCGCAAGCGCCCCCTCCCCCGCTTCCCCCGCCGCATCGGCCTGGTCACCTCCCCCCGCGGCGCCGTCGTCCGCGATATCCTCAACATCCTCCAGCGCCGCTTCCCCGGCCTCCACATTCGCATCTTCCCCGCGCTCGTCCAGGGCGAAGGCGCCATCGAAGACGTCTGCCGCGGCCTCGAATACTTCAGCCGCTCCGGCTGGCCCGATCTCGTCATCCTCGCCCGCGGCGGCGGATCGCTCGAAGACCTCTGGACCTTCAACGAAGAAGCCGTCGCCCGCGCCATCGCCGCCTGCTCCGTCCCGGTCGTCTCCGCCATCGGCCACGAAACCGACGTCACCATCGCCGATTTCGTCGCCGATCTCCGCGCCCCCACCCCGTCGGCCGCCGCGGAATTGATCGTCTGCACCCGCGAAGAACTCGACGCCCGCCTCGCCGCGCTCCAGCGCCAGGCCCAGCAGACCCTGCGCTACCGCCTCAACCTCCACGCCCGCCGCCTCGCCGAACTGGGCGTCGACCGCCCCCTGGCCCTCCTCCACCGCGCCATCGGCCGCCACTTCCAGCGCACCGACGAACTCGACTACCGCCTGCGCGACCTCCTGCGCGCCCGCCTCGAAGCCGCCCGCCGCCGCCACCGCAACCTCCACCAGCGCCTGGCTCCCTTCGATCCCCGGCCGCGCTTCGCCACCGCCCACCGCCGCCTCGAAGCGGCCCGCACCGCCGCCCTCCACGCCGTCCGCCTGGCCCTCGCCCGCCGCCACAACCGCCGCGACCAGCTCGCCGCCCGCCTCTCCCAGCTCTCCCCACTCCGCATCCTCGACCGCGGCTACGCCATCGTCACCACCCCCGCCGGCGCCATCCTCAAGGAGAGCGCCGAAGCGCCTGCCGGCAGCGCCGTCCTGATCCGCCTCGCCCGCGGCCGCCTCCACGCCGATGTCACCCAATCCCTGCCCCCGGAGGAGAAGTGATATGTTGTCAGGAACCATGCAACCCACCCGCAGATCGTTCCTCGCCGGGGCCGCCGGCCTCCCGCTCGCGGCGCAGGACCGCGCCCGCCGCCGCCCCCCCAACATCGTCTTCATCATGGCCGACGACCTCGGCTACAGCGACCTCGGCTGCTACGGCCAGCAGCACATCCGCACCCCCAACATCGACCGCATCGCCGCCGAAGGCATCCGCTTCAGCGACGCCTACTCCGGCTGCACCGTCTGCGCCCCCTGCCGCTCCGTCCTCATGACCGGCCAGCACATGGGCCACACCACCGTGCGCTCCAACCCCGGCGGCGTCCCCATCCTGGCCTCGGACCGCACCATCGCCGAAGTCCTCCAGCCCGCCGGCTACGTCTCCGGCGGCTTCGGCAAGTGGGGCATCGGCGACATCGGCACCCCCGGCGTCCCCTGGCGGCACGGCTTCGAGCAGTTCTTCGGCTACCTCCACCAGGTGCACGCCCACTTCTACTACCCCAAGGTCCTCTACGATAACGACCGCAAGGTCCCCCTCCCCGGCAACACCGGCGGCCGCCGCACCACCTACTCCCACGACGTCATTGCCGAGAAGTGCCTCGAATTCATCCGCCGCCACAAAGACCGCCCCTTCTTCTGCTACGTCCCCTTCACCATCCCCCACTGGGAACTGCTCGTCCCGGAGGACTCCCTCGGCGAATACCGCGGCAAGTTCCCCGAGCGCCGCTTCGAGCGCGGCCACTACGCCCCCACCGATACTCCCCACGCCGCCTACGCCGCCATGATCACCCGCATGGACCGCGACGTCGGCCGCATCCTGAGCCTGCTCCAGTCCCTCGGCCTCGACGACAACACCCTGGTCATCTTCACCAGCGACAACGGCGGCGCCATGCGCATCGCCGAGGACGATTTCTTCCGCAGCTACGGCCCTTTCCGCGGCTACAAAGGCAACTTCTATGAGGGCGGCATCCGGGTGCCCTTCGTCGCCCGCTGGCCGGGCCGCATCCGGGCAGGCGCGCAGAGCAGCCACCCCTTCGCCTTCTACGACATGATGGCCACCTTCGCCGAACTCGCCGGCACGGAGCCCGCCAAGGGCCACGACGGCATCTCCATCCTCCCCGCCCTGCTCGGCGAACAGGCCGCCGGCCGCCCCCAGCCCCGCCACGAGTTCCTCTACTGGGAGCTGCCGCGCTACAACAACCGCACCGGCGAGTTCTTCAAAGAAACGCCCCGCCAGGGCGTCCGCATGGGCGAATGGAAGGCCGTGCGCTCCGAGCCCAACGCCCCGCTCGAACTCTACAACCTGGCCGAGGACATCGGCGAAACCACAAATCTCGCCTCGCGCCGCCCCAAGGTGCTGGCCCGCATCGAGGAATTCCTTAAGACCGCCCGCACCGAGCCCTTGCGCCAGACCATGCCGCCGCAGACGTGGGACCAGTAGCGGCTCCCGGCCGGCCCGCCGAGGTGGCTTTCTTGCACAAGGCGGCGGCTCCCGGCCGTTCGGCCGGTCCCGCCGCGGTGATTTTGTTCAAACCGGCGCCTTCCGAGTTGCGGAAGCGCTCGAAAGACAGCTAGAATCAATGCGTTTGCACAACACAGGAGGACTGCATGGCAGTTGAGCAGAAGGTCAAGCAGATTATCGTGGAGCAGCTCGGTGTAGACGAGAGCCAGGTGGACGCCAACGCCTCGTTTGTAGACGATTTGGGCGCCGACTCCCTCGATATCGTGGAACTGGTCATGGCGTTTGAAGAGGCTTTCGAGCTGGAGATCCCGGACGAAGACGCCGAAAAGATTGCCACCGTCAAGGACGCCATCGACTACATCGACGGCAAGGCGGCCAAGAAATAGCCATCCGGGCGGTTTCCCCCACCAGGAGAATCGGTTTTGTCCCGTAGAGTTGTAGTCACAGGCGTCGGTATAGTGTCCCCGCTCGGCATCGGCACGGAGGAAACCTGGACCGCGGTCCGGGCGGGTAAGAGCGGCATCGGCCCCATTACCGCTTTCGACGCCTCGGCCTTCTCCTGCCGGATCGCGGGAGAGGTAGCGGGCTTCGATCCCCAGAAGTACATCGAGAGAAAAGAAGTCAAGAAGATGGGGCGCTTCATCCAGTTCGCTATCGCGGCGGCGGATTGCGCCCTCGCCGCATCCGGCTTCCAGGTCACCCCGGATGCGGCCGAGCGAACCGGCGTCTACATCGGCAGCGGCATCGGCGGGTTCGAGGTCATCGAGCGCGAACATCGCAACCTGCTGGAGTTCGGGCCGCGCCGCATCTCCCCGTTTTTCATTCCCGCCAGCATCATCAATTTGGCGTCCGGCTACGTCTCTATTCGCACGGGAGCCAAGGGTCCGAACTCCGCCACCGCCACCGCCTGCACCACCAGCGCGCACTGCGTGGGCGATTCGTTCAAGATCATCCAGCGCGGCGACGCCGACGTGATGATCTGCGGCGGCACCGAGGCCTGCATCACCCCCATGGGCGTCGGTGGTTTCGCCGCTATGCGCGCCCTGTCCACCCGCAACGAGGAGCCCCAGCGCGCCTCCCGGCCCTGGGATAAGGACCGCGACGGCTTCGTCGTGGGCGAGGGCGCCGGCATCCTCATCCTCGAAGAACTGGAGTTCGCCCGCCGCCGCGGCGCCCGCGTCCTGGCCGAGGTCGCCGGCTACGGCATGAGCGGCGACGCCTTCCACGTCACCGCGCCCTGCGAAGACGGCGACGGCGCCATCCGGGTCATGATGAACGCTATCCGCGACGCGGGCATCCAGCCCGAACAGGTGGATTACATCAACGCGCACGGCACCTCCACTCCCGTGGGGGACCGCGCCGAGAGCGTGGCCATCAAGCGCTGTTTCGGCGACCATGCCTACAAGATGGCGGTCAGCTCCACCAAGTCCATGACCGGCCACCTGCTGGGCGGCGCCGGAGCCGTCGAGGCCGCCCTCACCACCCTGGCCATCCGCGACCAGGTGGCTCCCCCCACCATCAATTACGAGACGCCCGACCCGGAGTGCGATCTGGATTACGTGCCCATCCAGGCGCGTCCCATGCGGATCGAATACGCACTCTCCAACTCCTTCGGGTTCGGCGGCACCAACGGTGCGCTAGTCTTCAAACGTTATCAGGCATAGCGGCGGGCGCAGTCCCGCCGCGGCCAGCGGGGTGCTCATGAAGACCGTCGTCTGTATCAAGCAGGTTCCGGCCCGCGACTCTCTCCTGCGGGCCGGCCCTTCCAACCGGTGGATCCAGGACGCCGGCCTCGAATGGGAGATCAACGAGCCGGACGCCTACGCCCTGGAAGAAGCGCTCGAACTGCGGGAGAAGCACGGCGGCGAGGTCGTGGTGCTCTGTGCCGGCCCGCCGCGCGCCGCACAAACCATCCGCGAAGCCCTCGCCAAGGGCGCCGACCGCGCCATCCACATCGAGGACGAGAACACCGCCGCCGATCCGCTGCGCACCGCCCGCCTGCTGGCCCGCGCCATCGACCCGGAGCGGCCCGACCTGGTCCTCACAGGCCTCCAGTCCGACGACCTCGGCTACGGCCAGACGGGAGTCATCCTGGCCGAGCTGGCGGGCCTGCCCCACGCCACCATCGCCATGGAGGTGGAGAAACTCGAGGGCGCCATCCGGGTGAAGCGCGAGCTCGAAGGCGGATGGTTCCAGCACGTCGAGCTGCCCCTGCCGGCGCTGGTGACCGTGCAGTCCGGCATCCGCAAGCTGCGCTACGCCACCCTGATGGGCATCAAGCGGGCCCGGACCAAGGAAATCCGCACGCTGCCCGCGGCCGAACTGGCGCCCCCCGGCGCCCCGGCGCTCCAAATCCTCCGTCTCTACGTCCCCGAGCGGAGCAAGCAGACCCAGCTCTTCGACGGTCCTCCGGCCGAGGCGGCGGCCAAACTTGTCGAGAAGCTGAAGTTTGAGGCGCGCGTGCTATGAGCGTCCTGGCCTTCCTCGAGCAGCGCGGCGGCGAGTGGAACCGCATGTCCTGGGAGACGCTGGCCGCGGCGCGGCAAATCGGTGCGGACCTCGGCCGGCCGGTGCACGCCGCCGTCCTGGGACACGAGGTCGCCGCCCTGGCCGCCGAAGTGCGCGGCGCCGAACGCGTCTACGCCGTCGAGCATCCCCTGCTTGAAGAATACACGGCGGAGGGCTACGCGCTGGCCGCGCGGCAGCTCATCACCCGGAGCGGCGCGTGGCTGTCGCTGTTTCCCCACAGCTACCGGACGCGCGACTTTCTGCCCAGGCTGGCCGCGGCCATGGACCGCGCCGCCGCCACCGACGTCATAGGCCACCGCGCCGAAAGCGGAGCGCTCGTGCTGGTGCGGCAGGTCTTCCAGGGCAAGATGAACGCCGACGTCCGCTTCGCGGGCGAGCCGCCCTACTTCGCCTCCCTCCAGGCGGGCGCCTACAGAGGCGAAACCGGCGGCGATGCCGCGCCGGTCGAGACCTTCGCGCCGCAGCTCGCGCCCGGCGACATTCGCAGCCGGCCCTCTGCGCCCTTCCGCGAAGCCCAGCGCGCCGTGGACCTCGCCGCCGCCGGCACTATCGTTGCGGTGGGCCGCGGTATCGGGGACGCCGACAAGCTCCCGCTCGTCGAACGCCTGGCCGAGGCGCTGGGAGCGGAGTTGGCCGCCTCCCGCCCCATCTGCGACGCCGGCTGGCTGCCCATGGAACGGCAGGTAGGCAGCTCCGGCCAGACCGTGGCGCCCAAGCTGTACCTGGCGGTGGGCATCTCGGGCGCCATCCAGCACCTGGTGGGGATGAAAGGCGCCCGCACCATCGCGGCCATCAACAAGGACCCCGAGGCCCCCATCTTCGAGGTGGCCGACTACGGCATCGTGGGCGACCTCTTCCAGGTGGTACCGGCGCTTATCGAGGCGATTGCCAAAGCCCGCGGCGAAGCCGGCGATTGAGAAACCATGCGGGCGGCGGCCCTGGACTCGCGGCCAATCCGGAGGTGGCGATGCGGACCATGCGGCCGACTGCCCCGGGCTTGCGGCGAATCCGGCGGTTGCGATAGCCGTACGAGCGGTTATGATGAGGTGTGGCGCAAACACCGCAGCCCGGCACCATCGCGTGGCTGGACCTGACGGTACCTGATGCGGGCTCGCTGCGCGACTTCTACCAGGCCGTCACCGGCTGGCGTCCGCTGCCGGTGGAGATGGAAGGCTACGAGGATTACGCCATGCAGCCGCCCGGATCGGAACCGGTGGCCGCCATCTGTCACCAGCGCGAGGCGAACGTGACGCTGCCGCCCGTATGGCTGGTCTACATTACGGTGCCCGACATGGACCTGGCGCTGGAGTGCTGCCGGCAGTTCGGCGGCAAGGTGCTGTCGGAGACCCGCTGCACGGTGGGGCGCTACGCTGTGATCGAGGATCCCGCGGGCGCCGCGCTGGGGCTTTACCAACCGCTCGAGACGTGAGGCCATGCCGCGCAAACCGCCCTCCCCGGTCAGCCAAACGGGGGGACGGGCGCGGCGCCTCATCGCCTTCGGCTGGTATGGCGGTAAGTTCAATCACCTGAACTGGCTATTGCCGCTGCTGCCCGCGTGCCATCACTACTGCGAGCCGTTCGCCGGCTCCGCGGCGGTGCTGTTGAACCGGACGCCCTCGCCCGTGGAGACCTACAACGACCTGGACGGCGAGGTGGTGAACTTCTTCCGCGTGCTGCGCGACGAGAGAGAGCGGCTCATCGAGGCCATCGCGCTCACGCCGTTTGCGCGCGAGGAGTTCTTCGAAGCAGTGGCCGGGGGCGGCGCGCCGGCTCCGCTCGAGCGCGCACGGCGCTTCTACGTGCGGGCGCGGCAGGCGCGCACAGGGCTGGCGCAAACGGCCTCACTGGGCCGCTGGGCCAACTGCCGCAGGACCAGCCGCGCGGGGATGTCCGGGGTGGTGTCGCGCTGGCTGGGCGGCGTCGAGGACCTGGCGGCCATCGCGGCGCGCCTTCTGCGGGTACAGATTGAAAACCGGCCCGCGCTGGAGGCCATCCGACTGTACGACGACCCCGGCACCCTGTTCTACTGCGATCCACCTTACCTGCACGCCACCCGCGGCGACAGCCGGGCCTACGGCTACGAGATGGACGATGGCGAGCATGCCGCGCTGGCGCAGGCGGTGGCCGCCTGCCGCGGGCGGGTGGCCGTCTCCGGCTATCGCTGCGATGCCATGGACACGCTCTACCGCGGCTGGCGCCGAATCGACGCCACCGCCAAGCGCTGCCATTCGATTAAGCAGGTGCGGCAGGAAGCGCTGTGGGTGAACTACTAAGCCGCGGCGGGTTCAGTGGTCGCGGTCGACCACCAGTTCGGTGATGGCGTGGAGAGCGCGCTGGTAGGGAGAGTCCGGGCAGCCGGCGATGAGGGCGCGGGCGCGGTCCGTGAAGGTTTGGGCGCGCTCGCGCGCGCGGGCGATGCCGCGGTGCTTTTCGATCAGCGCCAGCACTTCTTTGAAGGGCGCCGCACGGTAGCTGCGCTCGCGCACGATGGTCGAGATGACGCGGCGCTCGGCGGCTCCGGCGGTTTCGAGCGCGTAGACCACCGGCAGCGTCACCTTGCCTTCCCGCAGGTCGCTGCCCACGGGCTTGCCGAGAGTGGTTTCGCGGGAGGTGAAATCGAGCACGTCGTCGACGAGTTGGAAAGCCATCCCGAGATTCCAGCCGTACTCGCCGAGGGTATCCTGGAGGGCCGCGTCGGCGCCGCCGGCGATGCCGCCCAGGCGCGCGCAGACGGAGAAAAGGCGCGCGGTTTTGCGGTCCACCAGTTCCATGCAGTCGGCCTCGGTGATGTCCACGCGGCCGATGCTTTCCAGTTGCAGCAGTTCGCCCTCGACCATCACCTGGGTGAGGCCGATCAGCAGTTCCAGGATCTGGAAGTTCCGCTCCCGGAGGGCCACCTGGAAAGCCTGCATGTAGAGCCAGTCGCCGGCGAGCACGCAGATGTGATTGCCCCAGCGGGCATTGGTGGAGGGGCGGCCGCGGCGGATTTCGGCGCCGTCGATGACGTCGTCGTGGACCAGGGTGGCGGTGTGGATCATCTCCACCACCGCGCCGAGGCGGATGGCGGTAGCATCGCAGCAGCCCGCCAGGCGCGCGGCCAACAGCAGCATGGCCGGGCGCAGGCGCTTGCCGCCGCTCGATTGGAGATAGTGGCCGATGGCGGTCACGGCGTTAACCGACGCCACCGATTCGATGCCGATTTCGCGTTCCACCAGGCGAAGGTCGTCGCAGATGAGATCGAAGACCTCCCTGGCGGTGAGTGCTTGCCCCAGCTTGCCCAAGTCCATCGAAGACAACCAGTGTACCCGTTGGCTGGGGGCCTGAGCAAACAGTGGTTGGGGCGGGGCTGCGGATGGCGCGGCTGGTGAAACCCGGCTGGGCGCCGGAGCAAACCGAGGTTGGGCGCGCGGCGGCGCTGGGTTTGGCCCGCGCGGCGGGGCTGGGTTGGCCCGCGCGGTCGGGCTGGGTTGACCCGCGGGGCGGGACTGTTGGCTTGCGGGGTGGGGCTGGGTTGGCCCGCGGGGTGAGCTGGGTCTTGGCCCGCGGGGCGGGGCTGGGTTTGGCCCGCGCGGCGGCGCTGGGTTTGGCCCGCGCGGCGGGGCTGGGTTGGCCCGCGCGGTCGG
>JAWLGN010000218.1:0-9237 GCA_041685075.1 Bryobacteraceae bacterium | reverse complement strand
ATTACCCACACAAACTCTCGCATTGCGCCTCGCGAGTCTGTTGATCGCCGCAGTGGGGTTGTTGCTCTGCCTGGAGCTTGCCTCGAAAACATCTGCCTCGAGGCGCGCGGCCGTTGCCATCCTTCTCTTGCTGGTTTCGTGGCCAGGTCTTCTGATAGATGTCTCCCGGATCGGCAACGACGGCTTGGCACTCACGCTTGCTTCCGCGTTCCTCCTGTCTTTGTGCAGGATAATCCGCGGCAACACCGGGTTTCGTGCCTGGGTGCTGGCGGGAGTTCTGCTTGGGGCCGCGCTCCTCACGAAAGCTTATCTGCTTGCCCTTGCTCCGCTGCTTCCCGCCGCAGCGGTACTCAAGGTGCTGTGGTCCAGGCGAAGGCTGCCGCGCGATGCCGCCGGATTAACCGTAGCGTTCGTGCTGGCCGCTTCGATCGCCGGCGGGTGGTATTTCGAGGCGTGGCGGACGACCGGAACAATCTCGGGCGAGCAACTCGACGCCGCCGCGGCCCGTTTCGGCCTGTCCGGTAAGCTCGTGGCAGTCTGGGACGTCCAGTGGGGCGGCGTGCTGCATTCGGCCGCCGCGACCCACATCTGGACGGGTGGATGGAGCTTTCTTTCGGTCAGAAGCTGGATGTACCGCGTTTTCGAGTGGCTGGCAGCGGTGGCCGCCATCGGCCTGATCGTTCTCCTGGTCCGGCTGTCCAGAAAGGTGTATCACCGTGGCCTGAGGGTAGGGGAGGCCTGCCTGTCTCTATCCGCGTGCGCGTACTTGCTCTTCTGCCTTGGCTTGGCCTACTTCTCCGTAGTGGTGTACCTGACGCGGGGCATCTCCACCGCGCTTGGGTGGTACCTATATGCTATCGCAGGCGCCGAGGCCGTGCTGCTCGCCTCAGGCTTCGCCGGCCTGTTCGGTATGCGGCGCGCGGCGGGATGCGTGGCCGCCGTAGCAGCGCTGGCCTGCATTTTCGATCTGTACGCTGTCCACTTCGTAGCAGTGCCCTACTACACAGGGTTGACCGCCCACCTGCCCTCCGGAGCCTTGGCTGCGTTCTACCCGGCCAGCCTGCAAGGGATCGGAATCGGCGGCGTCCTCTCCCGCCTGGCGGTCAACAAGTCCGCCGTATTGACACCCTCAGTTCTGTTGGTGCTGTGGATAGCTTACCTTTTTACTACCTGCGGACTGCTGGTGTACTCGGTAAAGCTTATCAAGGGCGCCTTCTTCCCCAACCGGCGAAACTACCCTGTGTGCGGCGGCCCACAGGCGGAGCCGGCACGCGGCGCGGGTCTGGCAGGCTCGTGCCATAATGGGGGCGAAGTACGTTGATTGGCCCCGCCACAGGACGTGTTTCCCATCACACAGAGGAGGATTGCCATGAATCTGTCCGAGGGTAAGCTGAAGCGCATGAAGGCGCTGGCTACCGAGTCCGGCATCATCGCTGCCGCCGCCATGGACCAGCGCGGCAGCCTCCAGAAATCCCTGGCCGTCGCCCGGAGCGTGGACAAAAAGGAAATCACGCCCGAGATGATGAGCGAGTTCAAAACCGCCGTCACCAAAGTGCTGACGCCTCACGCCAGCGCCATTCTGCTCGATCCGGAATTCGGCCTGGAAGCCGCCAAGGCGCGCAGCCGCAACGCCGGTCTCCTGCTGGCTTACGAGAAAAGCGGCTACGATAACACCCAGCCCGGCCGCCTGCCCGACCTGCTGCCCCATGTCTCGGTGAAGCGCATCGCCGACTGGGGCGCCGACGCGGTGAAGATCCTGATCTACTACACGCCCTTCGAGGACTCCGCCGTCAACGACATCAAGCACGCCTTCATCGAGCGCATCGGCGCCGAGTGCCGGACCTACGACATCCCCTTCTTCCTCGAATTCGTGGGTTATGACCCTCACGAGGGCGACGAGAAGGGCTTCGAGTACGCCCGCATCAAACCCGACGTGGTGCGCCGCAGCATGGAAGAGTTCTCCAAGCCCCATTACCACGTCGATGTGTTGAAGGTGGAAGTGCCGATCAACGCCGAGTACGTGGAGGGATCGAGCGTGTTCAAAGGTCAGAAGGCTTATAGCCGCGCCGAGGCGCTGGACCACTTCCGCGCCGCCGCGGCGGTAGCCCGTAAGCCGTTCATCTACCTGAGCGCGGGGGTGAGCAACGCGCAGTTTGTCGAGTCGCTGCACATGGCGGCCGAGTCGGGCGTGGACTTTTCCGGGGTACTGTGCGGGCGCGCCACCTGGAAAGAAGGCATCCCGGTTTACGCTCGCCACGGCGTGAAGGCGCTCGAAGACTGGCTGGCGAAGGACGGGGTGCGGAACATCACGGCGGTGAACGAAGCCATCCGTTCGGCCAAACCGTGGTACGAAAAGATGGGCGTTCCCGTGCCGGCGTAAGCCCTCGGGATGCCTGGGCTACGCTGGTCCGCCCACCAGCGCCTGGCCGTTGCGGAAGACGTGCCGGATGCCGACAGGATCGAGCTGCGGATTATCATACGTCGCGGGGCTGACTACTGTCGCCGGGTCGAAGACCGCGATATCGGCGTACCAGCCGCGCATCAGGCGCCCGCGCCGTTCCAGCCCGAAGCGCCGGGCGGGCAGGTCGGTCATCTTGCGGAGCGCCTCCGGCAGTTCCAGCCAGCCTCGCCGGCGACAGTATTCGCCCAACATGCAGGCAAAGGCGCCGTGCAGCCGCGGGTGTGGCCGGCCCTTCACGTAAAAGCCGTCGCTCACGATGCAGCTCAGCGGATGGGCCAGGATGCGGCGCAGGTTCTGCTCGCTCTGGTTGTACTCGAGCACGTTGACGTCGCCGCGCTCTTCGATGAGCAGGTCCATCGCTACTTCCACCGGCTGTTTGCCACGCTCGGTGGCGATCTCCTCCATGTTCCTGCCCACCAGGTGCGCGTTGGTCTGGGATCCCACCGCGGAGATCAGGATGTTCCGCCAGCCCTGCACCACCACGGTTTCACGCGCGATGCGCGCCCGTTCGGCGGGATCGGCTAAGCGCGCCAGCATGGCTTCCAGTCCGCCGCCCAGCACCCATTGGGGCAGCAGCAGCGTGAGGACGGTGGAGCCGGCGATGTACGGGTAGCAGTCGAAGGCTACGTCCATGCCCTGATCGCGAGCGCGTTCGATGCGCTCGAGCGCGCGCTCCTGCAAGGGCCAGTTATCCGCTCCCACGGCCTGGAAATGGGAGATCTGCAGGCGGCAGCCTGTGCGCCGCGCCAGTTCCAACTGCTCCTCGACGGCCTCCAGCAGCCGGGTGCCGTAATCGCGCATGTGGGTGGCGTAGATCTTGCCGTGGCGCGCCACCACGCGGCATAGCCGCTCGAGTTCCTCGAAGGGCGCGCTTTCTCCAGGCGAGTACATCAGGCCCGTGGAAAAGCCCGCGGCGCCTTCGGCGAGCGCGGCATCGAGCGCGCGCTCCATGGCGGCGACGTCGGCTTCCGGCAGCGGACCGAGCCGGTGCCCGGCCTGCGCCACCCGCAGGGTGCCGTGCCCCACCAGCGGCGCCACGTTGGCCAGCCGCGCGCTTCGCTGTGCCTCCGCCGCATACTCCGCCGCCGTGGCCCAGCCCCAGCGGTCGCCGCCGGCCAGAATGCCGTTGGCAAATTCATAGAGCGGGCGCCGGTCGGGCGGGGCAGGGAAGGCCGAAAAACCGCAGTTCCCGACCACCTCCGACGTAACCCCCTGCAAGACCTTCTCGCGGCGGTTCTCGAGGACCTGGAGATCCGAGTGGCTGTGCGCGTCGACGAAGCCCGGGCTGATGGCGAGGCCCGTGCAGTCGACCACCCGCGCATCCGCCGGCGGATCGAAGATCCCCACCTCCGCGATGCACTCGCCGCGAATCAGTACGCTGCCGGATTGCCCGGGCGCTCCCGAGCCGTCGTAGATCGTGCCGTTGCTCAGCAGAATCATTTCGCCTCCGCCGCTTTCCCGCCGGGATTCCACAAGGTGATCAGCAGCGTGCTCGCCAGCACCAGCGCGCCGCCGACCATCGCGGCCATTCCCAACCGCTCACCCAACCAGATGGCCGCAATGGGCACTCCGAAAAAGGTGATCAGGTAATTCGACAGCGCCGCCTGCGTGGCGTCCAATTGTTTCAGCGCCGTCAGGAACAGCACCATCGAAAGATAATTGTGGAAGAAGGTGAGGAGCGCAAGCCCCAGCCAGGTGCCTGCGGTGAAGGATGCCACCCGCAGCAGCACGTCGCTTTCCTGCGCTACCACCAGGGGCGTCAGCAGGAAGAACATCGCCACGTAGGTGTAGAAAAGCATCTCCATGGGGCTATAGCGCTGGAGCGCCTTTTTTCCATACGAGTTATAGAAGGCGCTGCCGAGCGTTCCGGCCATGATGAGGGCGTTGCCCGCCAGGTAGGCGGTGCTCATGTCCATGCCTTCGATCTCGCCGCGCGAGCACAGCAGCACCCCCACGATGGCGACGGCGAAGCTCAGCCAGCGCACCCGGTTCATGCGTTCCCCCAGGAAGAGAAAGGCAAAGATCGCCGTGCATACAGGGATGGAGAGCATGATGATGGCGGCGTTCGAGGCGGTGGACATGCGGGTGCCCCAGGTCACCAGCACCTGCCCCGGGAAGACCCCCGCGCCGGCCAGCAGCAGGTAGAGCCATACATCGCTGCGGGGCCGCGGCGCGCGCGCCGGCGAGCGTTTCCGCTCGATGCGGATGAGCGGCCACAGCATCAGGGTGGCCAGCGTCATGGGCCCCCACACGGTGAACAGCGAGCCTACCTGGTCCTGCACCAGCTTGATGCAGGTGAACTGGAGCGCCCACATCAGATTGCACAAGAACAGGAATGTCCAGGAACGCATGCCTTTCCCCTCCGGGGCGCGCTATAGCTCGACGCGCTTGCCGTACCCTTCCACCAGCTTCCGCAGGTCGTAGGTGAAATCCACCCACACCTTTTCCCACTCCTTGGCGGAGCGGCTGTCGTACCGATAGAACCCCTTCCGGTTGGAAATGCCCCGCGCGCCGCGCTCCACGGCATCGCGCATGAGTTTGGGCAGCGACTTTTGGTTCGACAGCTTGGGGAACAGCCCTTCGGCCACCGTGGCGTAGGCCGGGATGCCGGTGAGATCCATCCAGCGGAACGGTCCCGCGATGGTGGCCCACCAGCCTATGTCGTTGCGGAAGGAGCGGTCTACGGTTTCGATGTCTGCCACCCCCAACTCCACCAGGTTGCAGGCTTCCCGCAGCATGGCGTACATGAGGCGGTTGGAGATGAAGCCGCGGATATCGAAGTTGAGCAGGGTGGGCTCTTTACTGCACAGCTTCCCCACTTCCACGGCAAGCTGCGCGGTTTCGGGCGCGGTCTTCTCGCCGGGCACCACTTCCAGGTAGCGGGTCAGCTCCGCCGGTTCGGCCCAATGCATGCCGATGAAGCGCGCCGGATTGCGGCGGCCTTTTTGCAGCAGCCCGATGGGGTAGCTGGAGGTGTTGGAGGCGATCACCGCGTCCTCCGCCACCGCGGCTTCGAGATCCGCGAAGACCTTGCGCTTCAGCTCCAGGTCCTCCTTGACGGATTCGATGATGAAGGCACAGCCGGCCAGGCCGTCCAGCCGCCGTTCCAGGCGGAAGCGCTGCTGCCAGTTGCGAATGCGCGCGCGCGTCACGACTTTGCGCGCGGCCAGTTTATCGAGGGCGTTCCCGATGTGCTCGAGCGCCTCGCGCCCGCGGCGCGCGGTGCGGTTGTACGCGACCACTTCAAAGCCGTTGGCCAGCAGGCAGGCGGCGATGCCCCTGCCGAGCAGCCCCAGGCCCGCCAGCCCTACCGGCCCGATCTCGCGCGGCGTCATTGACTCCCGCCCTTTACCCGCGCCACGCAATCGATCTCCACGCGCAGCGGCGGCGGCAACGCCGAGCCCACGGTAGTGCGTGCCGGCAGCGGCGGCTTGAAAAACTCCGCGTAAGCCGCGTTGAACTCGTCGAACTCCGCGATATCGGCCAGGTGGCAGGTGCACTTGACCACGTCGTCGAAGCTTGCGCCCGCCGCGTGCAGCACTTTTTCGATGTTCCGCAGGGCGGCGCGCGTCTGCTCGGCGGTGGTAGTGCCGACAGGCTCGCCCGTCTTGAGGTCTTCGGCGGCGTGGCCGCTGACGAACAGCCACCCGTCGATCAGAACGCCGGCGGAATAGGCGCCGGTGGAGACAGCTTTATCGGGATGTTTCACTTCCTGTTTCGGCATGATTGTCAGTCCTCAATGCGGGCTGCGATCTCCTCCCCAATGGCCAGCGCGGCGGTGGCAGCGGGGCTCGGCGCGTTCAACACGTGCAGCGCGCGGGGCGCCGCGGCGAAGCGGAAGTCCTGCACCAGGTCGCCGGACGGCTCGATGGCCTGGGCCCGCACGCCCGCGCCTCCCGTCTCCAGGTCCGAGATGCGGATCTCCGGCACCAGCCGCTGGAGCGACTGGCAGAACAGCGGCTTGCTGAAGGAGCGCCGCAGCTCCGCCCAGCACATCCCCGGATAGCGCAGCAGGAAACGCCACACGCCCGGGTAGCTCAGCGCGTCGAACAGGTCCCGCAGATTCACATCCGTCTTGCGGTAGCCTTCGCGCGCCAGCGCCAGCACCGCGTTGGGCCCCGCTTCGATTCCGCCGTGGATCAGCCGCGTGAAATGCACTCCCAGAAATGGAAACTTCGAATCCGGCACCGGATAGATCAGGTTGCGGACCAGGAACTGGCGCTCCGGACGAATCTTGTAATACTCGCCGCGGAAGGGCACGATCCGGACATCGCGCCGGACGCCGCCCATGCGCGCCACGCGGTCGCAATGCAGCCCCGCGCAGTTTATCACGAAGGAAACGGTGAAATCGCCGGCCGCGGTATCGAGCGTCCAGCCATCGGGACGCGAATGCATCCGCCGCACCTGGGCGCCGGTCATCACCTTACCGCCGCGCGCTTCGATCTCCCGCACCAGGGCGCGGCACACCGCGGGATAATCCACGATGCCCTCCTGGGGCACCCGCAGCGCAGCCACCCCGCCCACGTGCGGCTCGATCTCGCGCATCTCCTCGGGGCCGAGCAGCCGCAGGCCCTCCAGCCCGTTCTGCCTTCCGCGCTCGTGCAGCGCGTGGAGGCGCGGCACCTCCTCCGGACCGGCCGCCACCACCAGCTTGCCGCAGATCTCGTGCGGCACCTGGTGCTCCCGGCAGAACTCCACCATCTGGCGGATGCCTTGTACCGCCATCCGCGCCTTCACCGATCCAGGCTTGTAATAGAGGCCCGCGTGCAGCACCCCGCTGTTGTTTCCGGTCTGGTGGCGGCCCGCCGCCGCTTCCTTCTCGAGCACCACGACTTCGCTTCCCGGCCGCACCTGCTGCAAGCGGTAAGCGGTGGCCAGTCCCACGATGCCGCCGCCGATGATCGCTATGGTTTTCACTTGACGTCCTTCCACTGCGGTAGCGATACGGTGACCCGGTAGTTGGATTCGTTATAGTCCGGGCTGCGCCGGGGAGCGTAGATGCGCTTGCCGGTGAAGGGCCGGTCCTGCGTGTAGATCCAGACGCGCTGCTGATCCCAGAGCACTACTTCATCGCGGGCGTCGCCGGTGAGATCGATGCTGTAGGCCGCCAGGTCCGGGTGGCCGTCGTCGGGGAACATCACCACGCGGCGCAGCTTGCCGTCGATCATGCCGCCCTCACGCGGGTTGCCCGAGAGCAGCGCGAACTCCACGCCGTCGCCGCGCCAGTTGACCGGCAGCATGGGGCTGCCCGAGTGAATCGGCTCGGCCTGCTCCAGGATGTTGCCGTCCCAGTCGAACAGGGTGACGATGCCCGGGTTGCGCCAGAAATTGATGGTCATGTATTGCAGGCCCGGGACGTCCGTGCGGTAGCGCGCCACCGAGGGGCTCTGGTTATGCCCCACGCGCACGTGCTTGAGCAGCTTCCCCTGGAGGTTGAACATGAGGAAGCCCTCGTCGCTGCCGCTGGCATAGACGCGCGCCTCCGCGTTGGGGTCGCCGCTGAGATTGCCGATCATGGTGCCGTCGGCGTGGTCCCGCAGGTTGGCGTCGTGACTCCACAACTGCTTGCCCGTGTGGTCCCAGACGGCGTAGCCGATGGCGATCAGGTCGCGGCCGCCCGGCGCGGCCCAGGGGAAGGGGAAGTGGCCCACCTGGCCCTCGCCCTTCCACAACAGCTCCAGTTGGTTGTTGTAGACCCAGAAGTTGCGGTAGCGGTCCTTGATGAGAATGTCGTGGCGTCGCGGGTCGCCGGAGACGTTGACGAATGCCAGGCAGTCGCCGCTCACCATGTCGTAGGGCCGCTCTTTGGCCTCGGGCGCTTCGGGCATCCACACCCAGCGGCGCAGGCGGCCGGTGGCGCCGTCGAGCACCTGCAACTGGAAGTCCCGCACAACGACGACTTCGTTGCGCCCGTCGCCGTCGATGTCGTGAATCTGGAAGGAGGTGTCATTGGTGAGGAGGCCGTTGCGCGGGTCGGGCCGCCCGATCTGCCAGAGCACCTTTCCGTCCAGGTTGACGGCGGTAAGGCAGCTCAGGAAATCGAAGGCATCGCCGCGCACGTGGGGCACGTTCTGCCCGATGAGCATGTCGGGCGTGCCGTCGCCATCCAGGTCGCCGAAGCGCACGTTGCGGCCGGCGCCGAAGCCGGGGGTGTCGAACTTCTTCCACAGCTTCGGCCGCGGATTGCCGTCGCGCAGGCGCTCGAGGTCGGCTTCGCGCGCACGGACGCGGGCGTCGATGGCCTTGGCTGCCGAGTCGGGCGCGGTGACGCGGAACTCCTGGTAGCGCGCGGGCGTTTCGGCCGCCAGCCCCGCCTTGCCCTTCAGGATTTCGCTATCGGAGGCCTCGAGCACCATGCGCCCGTCGATGAAGGCGCGGATACGAGGGCCCTGGTTCTCGACGCGCATGGTGTAATAGCGCCGCGCGTCATAGGTGAAGGGCGCCGAGGCCAGTTGCTTCCACTCGGGCACGCGGAAGCGCGTGTCCATCGGGAGGCGCAGCATGAGACGCGCCTCGTTGCCGTTGGCCAGGGCGAAGAGATAGTAGTGCCGGTTGGTGCGGTAGCGGAATACGATGCCGGCCCACTCGGTCCGGCTGAGGGGCCGCACGCGCGACTCCACCGTGTAATCGCTCCACTCCGGATCCCCCGTGATGAAGATAGGGGTGGTGTACTGGCTTCCGCCGCCCCGGACGAGGTGCTGCTCCAGATACGGCTTGCCTTCTTCGTCGCCCGCCAGCCAGGCATCCATGTGGCAGATGGCGTTGGCCCACGGACC
>JAWLGN010000217.1:0-9257 GCA_041685075.1 Bryobacteraceae bacterium | reverse complement strand
GTTCTGGATCATCTTGGGCTTGGTCGAGGGAGCGAAGAAGCTGCGCGCGTTCAGATCCTGGTTGCGCAGGAACTCCCAGGCGCTGCCGTGGATCTCATTGCTTCCGGAGCGCGTCACCACGTTGAAAATCGAGCCGGCGTTGCGGCCGTACTCGGCGCTGAAACTGTTGGTCAGCACCTTGACTTCCGCCAGCGCGTCGGGCGGAGGGTAATTCAGGCCCGTGTTGCGAAAGACGGCGTTGAAGTGGGCGCCGTCGAACAGAAACAGGTTTTGGTTTCCGCGCGAGCCGGACATGGATACCGTCGGGCCGCCACGGTCGCCGGTGAAGGTCTGGGGAGAGCTTACCTGGGAAGCCCCCGGCAGCAGTTCGGCCAGCGCGATGACGTTCCGGCCGTTGATCGGCAACTCGGTGATACGGCGGGTGTCGATCAGGGTGCCCACGACCGAAGAGCGGCTATCCACCAGCGGCGCTTCCGCCGTGACGGAAACCGATTCGGAGACGCTGCCAACCTCAAGGTGCCCATCCACGCGGACGTTGTCGTTCGAAGTGAGCTGGACGCCACTCTGCGTGAAGGTCTTGAATCCCTGGGTCTCCACCCGGATGTTGTAGGTGCCGACGGGTAGGGCCGGCAGTACGTAGGAGCCTTCGGGTCCGGTGCTGGTAGTGCGGACGGTGCTGCGTTCGACCATCGTGGCTGTCACGGTAGCGCCCGCAATGGGCAGCCCGGCCGGATCGATAACATTGCCGTGAATGGTTCCGGAACCCTGAGCCAAAGCCATCGCCGTGCACAGTACTAAGCTCGCGGCGATTCCGATCATCGTTCTGAGTCTCATGGAGTCACTCCGTGTATCCGTACCGCTTGCGCTGCGCTATCCGACCCAGCTTCGATACAGCCGGTCCAGGCCAGCCTCCTTGGGGGTGCCCGCATGCAGCGCAACGCGATAGCGCATGCGGATGGACTTTCCCTTAGGCAAAGTCCAAGCCTGCTTCAAAAAGGCGAACGGCGACGGCGAAAGATGGCCGTAATCGCGAGTGAACCAGGGACAGGGGAACCAGGGGTTCTCCGGGTGGTCCATGATGGCGAGGCCCTCAACAATCCCGTGCGCCGTCTTGCCGTGATACCCGCACCAGCGGGCCGGTTTTCCGTAGGTTTCCTGCGCGCCGGTGGCGCCTTCGGAGTTCATCAGCACGCCGCCGTAGAGCGGCGTAAGCTCCGCGATCACCCGCAGGGCGAAGAGCGAGTGCTTGGCCGACCGGATGGTGATGTCTTCCCGCGCCCTGAGCACGATATCGGCATCCATCCACCAGAGCCCTCCGCCTTCCATGTGAACGGTGAAGGTGCGCTCGTCCTCGCAGGGAGACGGGGCGTCCTTGCGTACCCATTCGTTGCGGTTCCTGAACGTCAGGGAATGCCGGGTTGCTTTCTCCTCAATGCGCAGCCCGGCGGATCGAATGTGACCGGTGTCCAGGCTGGTATCGCCCCAGTAGTCGCCCTCGTTGAGGGGATGACAGCCGAGCCACAGGCCGCGGTGGTGGGGATAAGGCAGCCCGGATTCGGCCAGCAGCGATCTTCCCGAAGCAGGCCCGATGAGCGGGTAGAAGTACGGGTATTTCTGAGATATGTGCGCCCGGTAGGCTCCGAGCACGCGGTTGTTCCAGCGGAACACGATCAAACCGCCGCTCTGTTGCGCCGTGAGGTCCTCAGAGCCGGGGACCGGTTTGTCGAAATCCACGGCCCGGAGCGGAGCGGTAGCGGCTGATGCGCCCAGGGCGAAAACGACACTCTCCAGCCAGCGCCGGCGGCTGGTTGCTTTCAGATCAGCGGATCGAAGCACAGCGTGCCTCCGTTTAGTCCAGTTAGTCGAGCAAAAAAAACCCGCGCCGTGCGACCAGCGCAGGCCCGGTGAGCGGCCTAAGTTATTGTTATCTCAGGCCGATGTGCCGATCCCCACCGCCGGGCAATCTGTCAAAAAAATTGACAGTGCAATACCTATGTTGCTATAACACGCTCGATGCTGCAGGTGCAAGTGCTGATGGGGACGGCCCTGCTGGCCGCGTCCTCGCCGGGCCAGGTGCAGGCGGCCCTCCACATCGTCGAGGATGGCCGCGCTCGAGCAGTCGTGATTGCCGGCCCGGCGGATAGCGAAGCCGCCGGCGAACTCGTGCGGTATCTGGAGAGAGCGACCGGCGCCAGGCTGCCTGTTGCGGCGGGCGCGCCAGCGGGAGCGGCACGCATTCTGGTGGGGACCGCGGTGTGCCCGCCCGAAGTGCAGAAGCGCCTGCGGCAGTTGGGCGGCAACGCGTTCATCCTCCGCACGTCGCCGGACGGTTCGCTAGCGCTGGCCGGGAATGGAGAGCACGGGACCGCTTTCGCGGTCTACGGTTTTCTCGAGCAGTTTGCCGGCGTGAGGTGGCTTTGGCCCGGAGATCTCGGCGAGATCGTGCCACGGCGGCGGGACCTCAGCGTCGGCCCCATCGGCGTGGAGCGCGACCCCGCGTTTCTTTGGCGCGACCTCGGTCCCGGCGGCGCGCTCTGGGGTCCCATGGACAAGTGGGCGGCCGAGCGCAAGCTGGGCGTCGGCGAAGAACATCAGCGCCTCCAAAAGCTTTGGGAAGTGCGCAACCGTTTCGGCGGCATGATAATCTACGGTGGCCACGCGTTCGGCGAAATCCTTCCGCCCGCCAAATACGGTCCCACACATCCGGAGTACTACGCGCTGGTCAAGGGCAAGCGGGATTGGGAGAACTTCGACGGCAAACACGGGGCCCAACCCTGCACTACGCATCCGGCCGTCATTCGGCTGACCATCGAGTACACGCGGCGTTTTTTCGACCGGAACCCGGATTACGAAGCCTTCGCCGTCTCACTCAACGACGGAGGAGGTTTCTGTGAGTGCGACCGCTGCCGGCGGCTCGACTCGGGAATGGTGGAGGCTATGGCCGGCGACCCCGAACTCGGCAAAGGCGGCCGTAGGGCCGTCATTACCGACCGCGTCGTGACCTTCGCCAACCAGGTGGCCGAAGCCGTAGCCGTGACGCATCCGGGCAAGAAACTGATCCTGTTTGCCTACGGCCCTTACAAGCAGCCGCCGGCCAACGTGAAGGTGCACCCGAACCTGATCATTCAGTACACCTTTCATGCCGCATTCAACTGGGACCGCGACGCCGAACAACGGCAGTATGAGGAAACGAGCGCCTGGAGCGACGCCGCCAAACACCTCGGCATTTATGAATACTTTATCCAGGGCAACTCTCCCGACCTTCCGCGGCTGATGCAGGAGCCGATCCGCCGCAGCGTGAAGCGTCTCTACGAGCAAGGTTACCGGTATTATCAGACGCAATCGGGCGATGGCTACGCCATCAACGGCTTGCAATACTATCTCCTTGCCCGGCTGTTGTGGGATCCCGAGGCGGATATCCGGGCCATCCAGTCGGATTGGATCGAGAGCGGATTCGGGAAGGCCGCGCCCGCCGTGTCCCGCTATTTCCGGCGCTGGGAAGATGCCTGGAAGGCGCAACAAGGGAAACCCGTGGCGATGGACAGGGCCTCGCTCGCCGAGTACAGGCAGGTGGCCGGCGCCTATCCCGCGGCGTTGCGGAAGGCTTGCCGGCGCGACCTGGACGAGGCCGCCGCGGCGGTCGAAGGGCGGGAGCGCGAGCGGGTGGGTTTTCTCGAGCGGGGTCTCCGTTACGTGGACCTCACCGTTACGGCCATCGAGAAGACCATTCCGCTCTTCGATGCAGGCTGGAAGTTCGGCCGGCGGTTGGAGCCGCCCGCGGAGCCGGATTGGCGCGCCTTCAACGAGGCGCTGGCGGTCTGGGAGGAGCGCGACCGCTATGTCGAAAGCCTGAAGCAAGGCTTCGAGATCGCCTATCTCTGGGTGCGGTATAACGACCAGAACCGCTCGTTCGTGCCGCTGGAAAGAATGCGCGACCTCAAAAAGGAGAGGCGATGAGAGGGCTGGCCCTTCTTGTCCTTTTTGCCGTGGGGGCGCTGGCCGGCAATCCCGCCGAGACCCGCAAACGCATCCGGGAATCGCTTTTCGTGACTGATCCGCTGCCGCCGCTCGAGGCGGTGGTGCACGGCCGTTTTGAGCCTGAGCCGGGGGTGATCGCCGAGAGAGTCACTTACGCCACCCAGTACGGGCTGCGAGTGCCGGCAATTCTGTATATGCCGAAAGCGCGGCGCGGAAGGATCCCAGCGCTGATCGTGGTAAACGGCCATGGCGGCGATAAGTACAGTTGGTACGCGTTCTATTCCGGCGTGCTCTATGCGCGCGGGGGCGCCGCGGTTCTGACTTACGATCCGGCCGGAGAGGGCGAGCGCAATGCCGAACGCAGGTCCGGCACACGCGCACACGACCGGATCGAGCGCGATCGCACGCTGGGACGCCGGCTGGGCGGCCTGATGATGATCGATGTCATGCAGGCCGTCTCATACCTGTTGCAGCGTCCCGAGGTGGACGGGTCGCGAATCGGAGCCATGGGTTACTCGATGGGGTCCTTTGTCCTTTCGATCGCCGGCGCCGTGGAAACGCGCCTGCATGCCTGCGTGCTGGCCGGAGGCGGCAACCTCGACGGCCCCGGCCAGTATTGGGACAACTCCAAGCCCATGTGCCAGGGCTACCCGTATCAATCGCTCCAATTCCTGGGAGATCGTCCGGCGGTGATCTATTCGCTTCACGCCCGGCGCGGCCCGACCCTGATCATCAATGGGCTGAAGGACAACATTCTCCAGCCGCAGCGGCAGGAACCGCGCTCCTTCTTCGAGGACCTAAAGCGGCGCGTGAACGTGCCGGGCAAAGTGCTCGATACGTCGTACGACCCCGAGGGAGGACACCGGCCCTATTTCGTGACGCGCGCTGCCGCGCTATGGCTGGAGCGCCACCTCAATCTGCCGAACTGGACCGAGGAGTCCATCCGGCGGATGCCCGAAACCCACATGATCGAGTGGTCCAAGACCAACGGTGTCGAAACCGACCCCGGTTACGCCACTGAACTGTCCGAAGGAGGTACGCGCGCGTTAGGCACCGGCGTCCCCGGGCTCACCCGAGAGCAACTCAGTGTTTTCGGCGCTGCCGAGTGGCAACGGAATAGGGACCGGATGATTCTGGAGAGCTGGGTACAGCACGCTCATCGCGCACCCGCTGATCGTTAAGCGGAATCCTATGGCCCCGGCAGCAAGTGCGCCGCCCCGGTGGCGGCGTTGTAGTCAATCGACCGGTAGTGCGTCACAATCTGGTTATGAAGGCCTTGTTGCTGAAGCGCTACATGGAACTGGAGATGGCCGAGGTTCCGCGGCCCGAGATAGCGGAAGACGAAATTCTGGTGCGGGTGCGGGCGTGCGGCATCTGCGGCAGCGACGTGCATGGCCTGGACGGCAGCACGGGCCGGCGCCTGCCTCCGCTGATCATGGGGCACGAGGCCGCCGGCGTGGTGGAAGAGACCGGCGCCGCGGTCTCGGCGTTCCGCCCGGGCGACCGCGTGACCTTCGACTCCACCGTGTGGTGCGGCCGGTGTTTCTATTGCCGGCGCGGCGAGGTGAACCTCTGCGATTGCCGGCAGGTGCTCGGCGTCTCGCCCGGCGAATACCGGCGGCACGGCGCCTTCGCCGAGTACGTGGCGGTGCCCGAGCGTATCGCCTATAAGATTCCCGACGCGCTCTCCTTCGAGCACGCCGCTATGATCGAGGCCGTTTCGGTGGCGGTGCATGCCGTCTCCCTCACGCCCGTCAGACTGGACGACACCGCCGTGGTGGTAGGGACCGGGATGATCGGGGTGCTGGCGGTGCAGGCCCTCAGGCTGGCCGGCTGCGGGCAGATCATTGCGGTGGATATCGACGACGCGCGCCTGCGGCTGGCCGAGCAATCCGGCGCTACCCAAACCGTGAATGCCGCCGCGGCCGACGTGCCCGCGGTGGTGCGGGAGGCCACCGGCGGGCGCGGCGCAGACATCGCTATCGAGGCAGTAGGCGTCACCGCGACCGTTCAGACCGCCCTGGCCTCCACGCGCAAAGGCGGCGCCCTTACCCTGATCGGCAACGCCTCCCCCACCATCGAACTGCCGCTCCAGTCGGTGGTGACGCGGCAGATCCGGGTGATGGGCTCCTGCGCCTCCTCGGGCGAATATCCCGCCTGCATCAACCTGCTGGCGCGCCGCGCCATCGATGTCGCGCCGCTCATCAGCGCCGTCGCGCCGCTCGAAGACGGCGCCGCGTGGTTCCGCCGGCTCTACGACCGCGAACAGAACCTCATGAAAGTCATTCTGCAACCCTGAACAGAGCTATGAATCCACTCTTCGACCTCTCCGGACAAGTGGCCATCGTCACCGGCGCCAGCCGGGGTTTGGGCCAGTATCTCAGCCGCGCGCTGGCCGGCGCCGGCGCGGACCTGGTGATCACCAGCCGCAATCTCGCCTCTCTGGCGCCCTTCCAGAAGGAGATCGAGTCGATGGGCCGCCGCGCCCTGCCGCTCGAACTCGACGTGCGCGACTACCACAGCATCCAGCGAATGGTAGAGGCCGCCCACGCCGCTTACGGCCGGATCGACATCCTGGTGAACAACGCCGGCTGCAACGTGCGCAAGCCGGCTATCGAAGTCACCTGGGACGACTGGAACCTGATCCTGGATACCAACCTGCGCGGGCCCTTCTTCGTGGCGCAGGCCGTGGCGCGTCACATGATTCCGCGGCGCTACGGGCGCATCATCAACATCGGTTCGGTGACCAGCGTCTTCGGCTACGCGGGCCTGGGACCGTACACCGCCAGCCGCGGCGGAATCCGGCAGCTCACCATGAGCCTGGCCGACGACTGGGGGCCCCACGGCATCACGGTGAACTGCCTGGCGCCGGGATGGTTCCAGACGGCGCAGACCCGCGTGCTCTACGAAAACAAGGAGTGGGTGGAGTACCTGGTGGACCGCATCCCGATGAAGCGGCCCGGCGAGCCGCACGACCTGGACGGCGCGGTGGTCTTTCTGGCGTCGGAATCGGCGCGTTACGTCACCGGCCAGACCCTGCTGGTCGACGGCGGCATCAGCACCGGCGCCACCCGCGCCACCGTGGCGGCGAAACAGGCCTGACCCGCGCTTCTCCCGTGCATCTGCACACCCGCAAAGATGAAGCTCTTTTCATCCTTGCAACAGGAGCGCCCGGTGATGTAATTCTGACCTACGGGTGTCGTGTAAGCCTTACAGACAAGCGGCCGGCAGCTCGCGTTTACGCGCCGTTTACAGGCACTTGGAAGGCGCTTACGGCTTGGCACGCGCCGTGCAATAGGTCATGGCAGTTGAAGTGGCGCGAACCGGTGGGCCGGCTGCCATACAGAGAGATGGCTGATCGGCACCACCGGTTTTTTTATGGCTCGGCCGGGGCGTGGTGGTTTACAGGCCCGCAGCCCGCGCCCAGGCCGGGGTTGCCGCGAATGGCCTCGGTGATGAACCGTTTAGCGCGTGCCACGGCCTCCTCGATGGCATATCCCCGCGCCAGTCCCGCCGCGATGGCCGCCGAATAGGTGCAACCGGTGCCGTGGGTATGGCGGGTGTCGATGCGTTCCGCGGCGAATTCGTGGAAGCGCCCGTTGGCGAAGAGGAGATCGGCGGCGGGGCCGGGCAGATGCCCGCCCTTGATGAGCACCGCGCGGGCGCCCAGCGCCGAGAGGCGTTCGGCCGCGCGGCGCATGGCGGCGGCATCGCGAATGGCCATCCCGGTGAGGGCTTCGGCCTCCGGAATGTTGGGGGTCACCAGGAAGGCGCGGGGGAGCAGTTCGCCCGCCAGCGCCTGCCGCGCCTCGTCGGCCATCAGGGGCTTGCCGTGCTTGCTCACCATCACGGGATCCACCACCAGGGGGCAGTGCAACTCCGGGGCGAGGCGGGCCACGGCGCGCACCACTTCGGCGGTGCCCAGGGCGCCGGTCTTGGCTGCGCCGGGGGGGATGTCTTCCACCACGGCTCGGAACTGTTCGGTCACCAGGGCCGCGGGCAGGCACTCGACGCGCTCCACCCGTACGGTGTTCTGCACGGTGAGCAGCGTGATGACGGCCTCGCCGTAGACACCGAACTGGTGGAAGGTCTTGAGGTCCGCCTGGATGCCCGCCCCGCCGCTGGGGTCGGACCCGGCGATCGTCAGGGCCACTGGCGGCATGATCCTTCCAGCATAACGTGCCGCGCTATTTCACCGCGATCGTGACCCCCTCCTGGCAGAGCGCCTCGCCCATGCGCAACTCCACTCGTAGCGCGCCGGTGGGCACGTACCCGGCCGGCACCCGGGCGTTGATCTGCAGCATCCCCACCTGTCCCGGAGCGGCGCCCGCGTAGAGGATGGAGGCCGGGTAGCCCCCGATGGTGAGGCGCACCGGCAGCAGCGGCTTGCCGTAGGGCGCGGCCGCGGGCACGCCGGTGGCGCCGGGCGGATCGAGCAGTCCCTCGCCGGTGACGAAGAACGTCACGATGGAGCCGCGCGGCGCGGGTTGGGCGGCCGTATTGAGCGTACCGTTCTGGTTGAGGGCCAGGGCCTGCCCCGGTCCCCCGTCCACGGTGAAGATGCCCGGCGCGGCATCGGTTATCTGGACCGCGGCGCGGGCATAGGGCCGGCCATCGCGCCGCACCTCGACCTCGACCGAGGCGCGGCCGTCCATCTCGTAGGGCACCTGGGCGGTCACGCGGCCCTCGATTGCCGCCACGACCGGCGCCCCGACGCCGTCGAAGTAGACCTCGAGTCCGCCCTGCGGCCCGATGTCCTCGGCGAGGATGTAGACGAGTTGCCCCGGCGCCACGGGCCCCTCCACCAGGCTGGCCGCATGCACCACCGTGGCCTCCACGACGGGCAGCGTGGGCGAGTTGAAAGGCAGGAGCTTGCGGATGCGCCGGTTGCCGCTATCCGCCACGTAGAGATTTCCCAGGCCGTCGAGCGCCAGGCCCCAGGGAGAATCGAGACCGGCCTGCAGCGCGGGGCCGCCGTCGCCCTCCCAGCCGGGGTTTCCGTTGCCCGCGATGGTGTAGATCCTGCCCTCGGCCGTGAGTTTCCGGATGGCATGGTTGCCGGTGTCGGCAATGTAGAGATGGCCGTCCCCATCGATGGCGAGGCCGCGCGGTTCGGAGAGGCGCGCCGCGACGCCCGGGCCGCCGTCGCCGGAATAGCCCCGCTCGCCCGTGCCGGCCACGGTCCGGATCACCCCGTCCGGGTCCACTTTGCGGACCCGGTGGTTCAAGGTGTCGGCGATGTAGAGGTTGCCGGCGGCATCGGCGGCCAGGGCGTGGGG
>JAWLGN010000002.1:0-55208 GCA_041685075.1 Bryobacteraceae bacterium | reverse complement strand
AGGAAGGCCTCTTGCAGGAAGGCCACCGTCAGCCCGATCGTGACCCCCAGGGCCGCCTCCGCCACCAGCCCGAACGCGATGGTCCCCAGGGGCGCCTCCGCCGCTACCGCGGGCCACACGGGATAGAGCGCCAGGGTGAAGCCCAGCGCCAGCACAATCCGCGCCAGGTCCACGCCTTTCCGTATGCCCGGCAGCGGCACGAAGACGAAGATCCCGGCTACGCGCGCCAGCACAAAGAGAAAGCCGAGCAGCGCGGCCAGGGGAAGCGCCGCCTCAGCGTGCATAGCGCCCGAAATCGGAGAACAGCGCCACCGTGTAGGCGACGGATTTTTTGAGCATCCAGGGCATCAGCACCAGCATGCCCGCCAGAAAAGCCGCCAGCCGCGGCACCGTCCCGAAGGCGCTGTCCTGAATGGAGGTGACGATCTGGACCAGGCTGATCACCACGCCGGCGGCGAAACCCACGGCCAGCAGCGGCGCCGCCAGCCAGAAGGCCGCCAGCAGCGCCTCCCGCACAATCTCCACAATCAGTTCAGGGGTCATGTCGTGTAGAAACTCTTTACCAGCGATCCCACCACCAGGTTCCAGCCGTCCACCAGCACGAAGAGCAGGATCTTAAATGGCGCCGATATCATGGCCGGCGGCAGTTGAATCATTCCGACCGAGAGGGTGACGGAGGCCACCACCAGGTCGATCACCAGGAAGGGCAGAAACAGTACCGCGCCGATCTGAAACCCGGCCTTCAACTCCGAGAGGATGTAAGCCGGCACCAGCACGCGCAGCTCGAGGTCGGCGGGCGTGCGCGGTGCGGGTACCCGCGCCACCTCCAGGAAAAAGCGCACGTCCTTCTCGCGCGCAAACCGCACCCAGAAGTTGCGCAGCGGCGCGGCGGCGCGTCCGGCGGCCTCTTCGAGCGTCACCTCCCCGCGCTCCATCGGCGCCCAGGCGTCGCGGTGGATATCGGCCAGCACCGGATGCATGATCAGCAGGGTGAGGAACAACCCCAGCCCCAGCAGCACCTGGTTGGAGGGCGTGGACTGCGTTCCCATCGCCTGCCGCAGAAAGTGCAGCACGATCAGGGTGCGAAGAAAGGGCGTCACGCTGACCAGCGCCGCCGGCAGCAGGGTGAGCAGCGTCAGGAGGACCAGGATCTGCATCGGCACGCTGAGGGCGCCGCCCTTCACCGGCAGCGCGGCCTCGGGTGCCGCCCAGCAGGAGATGGCCGGCAAAACCATCAGCAGGGTGAACCGGAACAGGCGCTTCACAACCGCGACTCCCCCGTGCCGCCGGACTCGTAGCGGCTCCACTCGCCACTTTCGAGCACGCTGCACCCATTGGGCGACAACCCCAGCAGGATGCCCCGCTCCCCCACCCGCACCAGGCACAGTCCATGCTGCGGGCCGAGCGGCAACCGTTCGACGGCCAGCAGACGGCGCTGGCGGCGCCTGCCCGGCACCGCCGCCAGCCCGCGGCCCTTCAGCCACCAGAGCGCGGCGGCCAGCAGTGCCAGCACCGTAACCACCGCCGCCGCCTGTTCCATCACTTCCATAGCTTCACCGCGCGCTACTCCACGAACCCCGTGATCCGCACCCCGACGCTGTTTTCGATCACCACGATCTCCCCGTGACCGGCCAGCACCTTGCCCACGTAGAGGTTCACGTTCTCCCCGGCCGAGCGCGTCAGCCGGATGGAGCTTCCCACCGTGAGCTTCAGCACGTCCCGCACGGTGAGCATGCGGCGATCGAGCTGCACTTCGATCTCGACAGGCACATCGGCGAAATGAGCGATCTGTTCGAGAGCCGTCATTCCAGGCTTACCGTTTCAGGTTGATGGTTTCCTGGCTCAGCTCGTCCACCGTAGTGATGACCCGGGAGTTGGCCTGGTAGCCGCGCTGCAGCACGATCAGGTTGGTGAACTCGCGGGCGATATCGACGGTGGAGAACTCGATGGCGCCTCCCAGAATGGTGCCGCGTCCGCCTGTGCCCGCCACCCCTATGGCCGGTGTGGCGCTGCGGGCGCTCAACTGGAAGTTATTGTTGCCGACCGCAATGAGGGTATCGGCGTTCCGGATAGAGGCCATGGCCACCTGTCCCACCATGGCCTGCTGCCCGTTGGAGTACTGCGCCAGCACGCAGCCGCCGTCGCTCAGCCCCACCCGGATGAGCTGCGCCGGCGGGAAGCCGTTCTGGTCGTTGGCCGATACCGCCGAAGGTTGCCCGAACTGCGTAATCCGGGGCGTGCCATTGGGGTTGTACAGATCCCAGGTCACCTGCATGTCGCTGGCGCCGCTCTCGAGACCCGTGATGTCCAGCACCACCGAGACACCCGGAGGAGGATCCACAAGCTGCCCGTTGCTGTCGAACGTCAGGGTGCCGCTGCCTCCGCTCACCGGCGAAGGCTCGCCCGGCACGCCGCCGCTCACCTCCGCGCCCGGTATGGTGATCTCGTAATTCCAGGTATTGGGCGCGGTCTTCTCAAAATGGATAGTCAGCACATGCGCGGCGCCCAGCGAATCGAAGACCTCCATCGGGGTGGAAAACCTCGAGGGGATTCCCTCGGCCGTGGAGGCGTCCAGGTTGAGGTCCACCGTCATGAGCGTAGTGGCCGCGGGCGGGTTAAGTGATCCGAGAGGCAGCACGATGTCGCTGGTGGGCCCGTTGGTGTTCACCGCGCCGGTGATGGGGTCCACGGTGGTCCAGCCCTGCACGCGCTCGCCGGTGTTGGTCAGCATGCGGCCCGAGAGGTCCACCTGGAAGTTGCCCGCCCGGGTGTACAGCGTGTTGCCCTGGTCGCTTTTTACGACAAAGAATCCATCGCCCTGGATGGCGGCATCGAGCAGTCCCGTGGAGGCCTGGATGGCACCTTGCGAGAACTGCCGGATGGTCAGGGGCCGGCCGGTGCCGAAGCCTACCTGGGTCTCCCCCAGCCCTGCTCCCAGCGACTGCGTCACCAGGTCCCGGAAATAAACCACGCTGGTCTTGAATCCCGGGGTGTTCAGGTTGGCCAGGTTGTTGCCCACCACGTCGACGGCTGTGGATTGCGCGCTCAATGCCGAGAGCGCTGTGGAAAAAGACGTAAACATAGAGTTCTCCTAAGCGGCTTCTTCTTCAGCGGCTGTTTCGGAGGGTGCGATCGCATCGCGCAGCGCCGCGAGGTCCTCGCGCATGCCCGCCAGGTGTTCGAGTTCTCCGGCAATTTCCTCCCGGAGACTCTGAACTTCCGAGTGCATCCCCATCATCTGTTCGAGTTCGGTGAACTGGGCCAGTTGCGACAGGAATTCGACGCCGTCGGCCGGGTTCAACGGGTTCTGGTAGCGAATCTGCGCCACCAGCAGCTTCAGAAAGGTGTCCTTGCTGAGCTGGCTGGTGGCCGCGTCCGTGGCGGCGCCGCCGCCGGTATCGGCGCCGGCGCCGTGGGTTACGTTATTGACGCTGCTCATCTGCATCGTTCCTTTCGGGATCGGGTTCGAGGCCGCGGTGGAGTTCGTCGAGCCAGGCGGCCTCGGAGTGGCGCCGGCGCTCGCGGCCATCCTGCGGGGCGCCCTGCTGCTGCCCGCCGGAAGAGGGCTGGTCGAAGGGCTCTTCACCGTGCGTCCCGTTCTCGCCGGCGCGCCAGGCCTGGGCGTTGAAGCCGCGCTGCTCCAGTCCCTGGACCAGTTCCGGCAATCCGTCCTGCAGGGCGTTGCGAAGCTCTCCATCGGCGGCGTGAACGGAAACCCGGATTTCTCCGGCGCGCTCGGCCATGCGGATCTCGACGCTGCGGTCGTCGCCGGCCAGCCGCACCGAAACATCGCGCACGGGCGTGCGCGGAGACGGGGGCGGCTCAGGCGTTTCGGGCGGCGCCGCGGCGGGCGCGGAGGAGGCGGCCGGCTGCGGGCGCGCCGGGGCGCCGGATTCGGCGGGCGGAGCCGCTACAGCATACCCGGAGTGCGAAGGCGCCGGCTGCGGCGCTTCCTGCATTGCCGGGGTGGTGACGCCGGCGTCGGGATGCCCCGGCGCCCGCACTTGGGTTTCAACAGCGGCGATCCTCTCGGAGATCTCGCGGCCCGGCGCGGGTGTGTGGGAAACGGGAGCCATGCCGGGCTTGGCCGGCAAGCTGCGGGCGGGCGTTTCAGGACGCGGCGCCGGGGCGTTCCCGCGCTCCTCGATCCGCGCATGGAATGCCGGTTCGGCCGCCGGAGCGCCGTCCTTCACGACCGCGCTGGCCATACTCTCCGGAAGTTCGAAGGAAGCACCGGAAACCGGCTGCCGCGCGGCTGCGGCGGGCGCGGCGGGGGGCTCGCCCTGCGACGGCGGCGCGGGCACGGCATGAGGCGTGGGTTTTTGACCCTCTTTGCGCGGCGCGCCCTCGGGCCGGACAAAGGGGGCGGGCGGCGGCGCGATCTCCGGCGCGGCTGCTGCATGGGAGGGCACCGGCGCGGGGGCGGCCTGCAATGGTTCCGCAACTTCGGAATCGTCCGGCACAGGCGCCTCCGGCCGCGGCCCTTCGGCGGGTGCCGGCGCATCCGAGTCGGCCTGCAGCGGCACCGCGGCTGCTGCTCGATGCAGGCCGGCATCCGGCTTGACATCCGGAGGAAGTGCGGGCGGCATGGCAGCGGCGGTCTCGTGTTCCGGTTGCCGCACGGCCTGTGGCGCGGCAATTTCGGCAGGCGCCTCGGCCCCGGCCGGAGGGATGCCGGACGGCCCGGCAGGGGCATCTCCGGCTACCGCGGCCGATTGGGCGTCTGCGGCGGCCGGCGGCGCCACCGGTCTTATCTCTGCTTTCCGGGCGCCGGCCGGGGTTGCGAAGGGCCCGGGCCGAAATATCGTCTCAGCGGGAACCCTCGGTTCAACCGCACCACGGCCCGCGGGCTCGGACGAAAATCCTTCCTCCATACCCGCCGGCGGCTGCGTTTCGCCGCACCGCGCTGCCCCACCTTCCTCTTCCAGTGGAAGCGCTGCCGCTTCCTTTTCAAGCGCTGCCGCGGGGTTGGCCGGAAGCGCAGGGAATCCGGCCCAGCCGGCGGCCGCTGCCTCATCCTCCGTCGCCCGGGTCTCTTCCTGGCCGGCGCCCGCCGCACATTGCTCTTCACCGGTCAGGCATCCATCCAGTAGCACCCGGAAGGAAAGCTCCATCCCGGTGGCCGGGCGCATGGCTTCGGTCTCCGGCGGAGCGGCGGTTTGGAGGAGAGAGATTCCGGGTGCCACGGCCTTCTTGCATGCAGCAGCACGGCCATTCGTGAGCCGCCTGTTTTCAACGCGCCAGGCTGCCCGGGGGCGCCAAAACCTTGCCACCGGCGTTCGAACGACAAGTTCTTGTCGCCTCCGGGCACTCTGCCCACCGATGCCGGAGCGAATGCTGCCGGGCACTTGGACGCCTCCGATGATCCCGGTCCCGCGATTGCATGGGAGCCGGCGTGAGGTTTCGATGGACGCACTGACCGTTTCGGCCGCCAGCGGCATGCGGGCCCGGCTGGAATCGCTCGAGATGCTGGCCAACAACCTGGCCAACGCAGGCACCGGCGGCTTCAAAGGCGATCGCGAGTTCTACAGCCTCTATATCTCTCCCCAGGCGCAGGACGGCGCCGTCTCCCCGGCCGACACCCTGCCGGTGATCGAGCGGCATTGGACGGATTTCGCGCCCGGCAACCTGCGGGTGACGGATAACCCGCTCGACCTGGCGCTCTCCGGCACGGGCTTTTTCGCCGTCGATGGTCCCAACGGGCCGCTTTATACCCGCAATGGGAGCTTCCGCATGGCCGCCGACGGCACCCTGACGGCCGCCTCCGGATACCCTGTCCGGAATGCCGGGGGCGGCGTCCTGCGGCTCCATCCCGGGCTGCCGGTCACGGTCGACCCCGACGGCACCCTACGGCAGGACGGCCAGGCGGCGGGCCGGATCGAAATCGTCGATTTCCCCGACCCGGCGGCGCTGGCCAAGCGGGGCAATACCTATTTCCAGGCCGCCGCGGGCGTGCAGCCGGTGGCCGCGAATACCGAGGTGCACCAGGGGCGGCTCGAAGAATCCAACGTCTCCGCCCCGGAAGCCGCGGTGCGGCTGGTGGCGCTCATGCGGCAGTTCGAAATGCTGCAGAAGGCCGTCAACCTGGGCGGGGAGATGAACCGCCGCGCGGTGGAGGAAGTCGCCCGCCCGGGATCGTAAAGAGGATACCGACTATGTACGTGACCCACAGACAGACCATCGCCGCGGAGAACGCCGGCGCCTCCGGGCGCACCGCGGCCGGAAACCGGAACCAGCCGGACTTCCAGAAAGCCTTTCAACGCGAAACCGGCGCCACGGACGCCACGCGAGATTCCGCCCCGATGCTTCCCCCGCCTCCCAACCTGCCGGTGAGTTACACCCCGGCGGCGATCGAGTCGCGCATGAACCAGTGGCTGATGGCGCAGGTCGCACGCCAGAACCAGATGCGCATGGAGATCTATGACAGGGCCGTGGAGAACTGGAAGCTCAACAGCGCGCGCCACCGCGAGCTGGGGCTGCCGCAGCCGCCTCCACCGGCCGCTCCGGTGCTCGAACCCGTGGAACCCATGCCGGACGGCTGGTGGTTCCAGACCCATGACGCATAAACAGAGGAGGAACGGCTCATGATTCGGGCACTCTACAGCGCCGCCAGCGGCATGAACGCCCAGCAGCTCAACGTGGACAACATCGCCCACAACCTGGCCAACGCCAATACCACCGGATACAAGGCCCGGCGGGCGCAGTTCCAGGACCTGCTCTACCAGACCCTGGTACAGCCGGGCGCCTCGGCGGGCCAGCAGACGGTGGTCCCCACGGGGTTGCAGCTCGGTTTGGGCACGCGCGCGGCCTCCAACGAGATCATCTTCGCGCAGGGCCACTTCCAGCCCACGGAAAATCCCCTGGACCTGGTCATCCAGGGCCGCGGATTCTTCCAGGTGCGGCTGCCCTCGGGCGAACTGGCCTACACGCGCGCCGGCTCCTTCCACCTCGACCGTGACGGCAACCTGGTGACCTCCGACGGCGATCTTCTGGAACCCCAGATCACCATCCCGCCCGACGCCCAGGAGATCAGCATCGCCCCCGACGGCACCGTCAGCTTCTCGCAGCCGGGCCAGACGGCCGCGCAACTGGGCGGCCAGATCCAGATCGCCATCTTCCAGAACCCCGCCGGGCTGAACAGCATCGGCCGCAACCTGTACCTCCAGACGGACGCCTCGGGCGATCCCACCGTGGGGAATCCGGGCGGCCAGGAAGGCATGGGGACGCTGCTCCAGAAGTACCTGGAGCAGTCCAACGTCAGCGTGGTGGAGGAGTTCGTCAATCTCATCGTCAGCCAGCGCGCCTACGAGGCCAACTCGAAGGTGGTGAAGGCGGCCGACGACATGTACCAGCAGGTGAACTCGCTGCCGCGATGATGGCTTTGATGCTGCTCGCGGCCGCCAGCGCCGGGTGCGTGCGGGTGGAAGGCGATCGTATCCTGGCGCGCGAGATGGCCCGCGCCTGGCCGGCTTTCAGCCGGGTGGCGCCCGACATCCCGCTGGGTTATGCGCCCGCGCCCGGAGCGCGAAGGATTTTCAGTTTGGCCGAACTCGCCAGGCTGGCCGCGCGTCATGGCGTGGCTCCGCCGCCCGAGGCGCCGGTTTGCTTTGAGCGGCCCATGACGGCACTCCGGCGCGAGCGCGTGCTCGAAGCCATGCGCGCGGCGCTCGAACTCCCGGAAGCCCGCATCGACATTGTGGAACTGAGCCGCTACCCTGTGCCGGAAGGAGAGCTGGTATTCGCCCGCAGCGGGCTGCGCGCGCCCGGCCGCGGCGCCCCCCCAGGAACCCCGGTGCTGTGGCGGGGAAGCGTCCTCTACGGCGGCGGGCGCCGCTTCGCCGTCTGGGCCAGGGTCGTGGTCACGGCGCCGTTACGCCGGGTGCGTGCGGCGCAGGCGCTACCGGCGGGCCGGGTCATCGAGGCCGGCCAGCTCCGGGTGGTGGAGGAGGAAGGCTTCCCCATCTCCGGCCGGGAAGCCGCCGGCATCGAGGACGTGGCCGGGCTCCGCCCGCGCCGCACCATTCCCTCCGGCGCCGCCATCCCGCTGGCCCTGCTCGAACGGCCGCCGCAAGTCGAACGCGGTGACCGGGTCCGGGTGAAGGTGCTGGGACCGGTGCGCCTCGAGTTCATGGCCCGCGCCGAATCCGACGGCGCCCAGGGACAGATCGTGACGGTGCGGAACCCGAAAAGCCGTCGCACTTTTCAGGCCAGGGTCGCGGGTAGGGGAGAAGTGGAAGTGAAGGCCGGAGGAACGTCATGAGAAACGTGCTGGCGCTGGCCGCCTGCCTGGTTGCCTGGCCGGGCGGCGCGCCGGGAAAAGATAAAGCGCCGGAGCTCTCGCCGCTGGATCGCTATATCCAGGAGTCCTCGGCCCGCGCCGCCGCAGCTCCCGCGGCGTCCGCGGGCTCCACCTGGGCGCCGGGATCGCGTTTCGCAGACCTGGCGGTGGATGTGCGCGCCTCCAACGTGGACGACCTGGTCACCATCCTGGTAGTGGAGCGCGCCTCGGCGGTGGCCAAGGGCACGGTGAAAACCAGCCGCGAGTCGGAGGCAAAGAGTTCCATAGGGGCCCTGGGGGGACCCACGCGTGCAGTCGGCCCGCTGGGCAGCCTGCTGCGCACCGATTCGGCCACGGCGTTGAACGGCGAGGGATCCACCAGCCGGGAAACGCTGCTGAGCACCACGCTTGCGGCACGCGTCACCCATGTACTGCCCAACGGCTACCTGGTGGTCGAGGGCGCCAAGGACGTGCAGGTCAACTCCGAGCGGCAGGTGGTGGTGGTGCGCGGCGTGGTGCGGCCCGAGGATATCGCCGCCGGCAACGTGGTGCGTTCGGACCGCCTGGCGCAGCTCGAAGTACGGGTGAACGGTAAAGGCGTGGTGGCCGACGCCATACGCCGCCCGTTCTTCCTCTACAGGCTGCTGCTGGGACTGTTGCCCTTCTGAACCGCCGCCTGCAGCGGGGAGCGGGAACGCCCGTCGGGAGGCTCTGCGAGATGTTCATGGGAACCATGCGAGTTATGCTGCAACGAATCGTCGCCGTCCTGCTGTCGGCCGCCGTCCTGCCGGCCCCGGCGGCGCGGCTCAAGGAACTGGCCTCCATCGAAGGGGTGCGGGAGAACCAGTTGATCGGCTACGGGCTGGTGGTAGGTCTGGCCGGGACGGGCGACCGCCGGCAGGCCCTGTTCTCCGCCCAGAGCCTGACCAACATGCTGCAACGCATGGGGGTGACGGTATCGCCCTCGGCCTTGCAGGTGAAGAACACCGCCGCCGTGATGGTTACCGCCACGCTGCCGCCCTATGCCCAGCCGGGCACCCGGATTGACGTCACCGCTGCGGCGCTGGGGGACGCTCCCAACCTGCAGGGCGGGCTGCTGCTGCTCACCAGCCTGCGGGCCGCCGACGGGCAGGTCTACGCGGTCGCCCAGGGGCCCGTGGTGACCGGGGGATTCGTGGCCGGCCGGGGGAGCAACAACCAGACCCTCAATCATCCCACCGTGGGGCTCGTCCCCGGAGGGGCCCTGGTGGAAAGGGCGGCGCCGTCGGCGACGCTGGGCCGGCAGGTGCGGCTGCAGTTGCGCCAGGCCGATTTCACCACCGCGGCGCGCATCGCCGAGGCCCTCAATCAGAAGTTCGCCGCGGGCGGCGCCCCGGTGGCGCGGCCGGAGAATGCCGCCCTGGTGAGCGTGGAAGTGCCCGCCGCCTACGACTCCCGCACGGTGGAGTTCGTAGCGGCCCTGGAGACCCTCACGGTGGATGCAGACCGGCCCGCGAGGGTGGTGGTGAACGAGCGCACCGGCACCATCGCGATGGGCAAGGAAGTGCGCATCTCGCCGGTCGCCATCCTGCACGGCAACCTGACGGTGGAGATCCAGACGGCCTTCGCGGTCTCCCAGCCGGCGCCGTTCTCGGGCGGCACTACCGAGGTGGTGCCGCAGGTGGGGGTCGGCATCCGGGAGGAGCCGGCGCGCAACCTGGTGCTGAAGCAGGGCGCCACGGTGGAGGAGCTGGTGCGCGCCCTCGCCTCCATCGGCTCGACGGCCCGGGACGTGGTGGCGATTCTGCAGAGCCTGCATGCCGCGGGCGCAATCGAAGCGGAACTGGAGGTCATCTGATGGAAGCCAGTGCCATTCGCACCCAGGCCGCGTCGGGCGAACCCGCTCCGCCGCGGGATCTGGAGTCCCTGGCGCGGGATTTCGAGGCGCTGCTGGTGGGCGAACTGTTGAAAGCGGCTCGCGCCGGCGGCTCGGGCGGCTGGCTGGGCGAAGAGGACGCCGCGGCCGAATCCGCCCTGGGGCTCGCCGAGCAGGAACTCGCCCGCGCCATCGCCGCCGGCGGCGGCCTGGGTTTGGCGCGGCTGGCTCTTGAGGGGCTGGAGCGCAGCGCTACGCGCTCCAGCTCTGCCCCGCAAGGGCATACGGCTGAGCGCCCATGAGCGCTCCGTAACCGCCTACCGCCGCCCGTTCCTTCTCCAGCGGCACGGGTGCGGGCGCTTCTGCGGCGGCCGGCATGTCGCGCCGCTCGCCCGCGGCTACCGCCTCCCACGCTCCGGAGAGCGTGGCCAGCAGTTGCTCCACTTCGGCCAGCGCACCGCCCTCCTGCCGGAGGTGGGCGTCCAGCAAGCGGCGTTGGAGATAGTCATACAGCTCGGCGAGGTCGCCGGCCAGGGATCCACCCGTTTCCCGGTCGAGCGTCGTGGAGAGTTCCACCAGAATTTCCACCGCGCGCGAAATCTCCCGCCCGCGCGCGGCGCAGTCTCCCGAGGCGAGATGGCGCCGGGCCTCCCGCACCGAATCCAGCGCGGCTCCATACAGGATTCCGACCAGCTCCACAGGGCTGGCGGATGTGACCTTCGCCTCCAGGTAGTGTTGATGAACGTTGCTCGACATGGTTTGGCCTTTTCGTAGAGAACAGATGCGCGGCGGGGCGATCCGCTCAGCCGTTTTCGGCAAGCCGCTCCCGGGCCATCGCCAGGACGTACTCGGGCGGCACCTGCCGGATTACTTCGTTGGTCTTGCGGTTGACGACGCGCAGCACGGGACGCTGGGTCTCCTGGTCCAGCAGGAAACTCAGTTCGTTGTCCTGCCCCAGCATCTCGCCTGCATTCACAGTCCGGACTGCCTGGATAATCTCGCGATATTCGGCCAGTTGGCTGGGCCGGGCCTGATCGCTCTGAGCCGGAACGCCGGCTCCGGAGATGTACGAAAACTGAATATCCATAACGGCTCCTTGCAGCCTGTAGCGGCGACGGCGCGCCGCGCGGCCCAAATGCTCCTCGCAGGGCTTATCGGCCACAGGGATCTGGGCTTGCGCCCTGATGAAGCGCCCCCGGACTGCCGATAACCCAGAGTGAGGATTTGTATGCCGAACGCAACGCGCATTCTGGCGCCGGCGGCCCTGCTGATCAGCCTGGCGGCCGCGCCCCCGAGTTTGACGGCCCAGGCCGATGCGGTAGTGCTCGCCACGGCTCCCACCGCGCTCACCTTCACCTACCAGACCGGCAACCCGCTGCCGGCCGAGCAAAAGGTGTCGGTGAAGCGCTCGGGCAGTGGACCCGCGGTGCCGTTCACCGCCACCGTGACCGGTGCGCCCTGGCTGATTGTGAGCGCCTCCAGCGGCAAAACCCCCGGCAGCGTCGGGGTGCGAGTGAACCCCACCTCGCTGCTCGCAGGCACCTACAAGGCGGTGATCGAGTTCACCGCTCCCGGCGCCGCCAATCCTGCGGCGGTGAATGTCACTCTCACGGTTCGCTATCCGCCGCCCACCCCCACCGTGACGCCCTCCAGCCTGTCGTTCACCTTCCAGACCGACGCCGGCCCCCTGGAGGACCAGACGGTAATGGTCTCGAGCAGCGGGGAGCCGATCTCCTTCACCGCCGCGGTCTCCGGCAGCTCGTGGCTCTCGGTCGAACCTTCCATCGGGATCGCGGTGACCGGCAGCCCGGCAGCCATGGCGGTGAAGCTCAACACGGACGGCCTGGTGCCCGGCACCTACACCGGCAGAATCAACCTGACCTTTACGAACGCCTCGGTGCGGACCGCGGTGGTGCCGGTGACCCTGACGGTGACCGCCGGGGTGGCGGTGATCGACTCCATCTGGCCCAGCGCGGCGCCGATCGGGTCCGACGATATCGTGGTCACGATCCGGGGCCGGCACTTCTTCCAGTCCTCCGCCGTCCAGGCCGGCAGCACCGCGCTTTCGACCACCTGGGTCGGCACTACCGTCATGCTGGCGGTCGTACCGAAGGACCTGCTGGTCGATCCCGGCACCCTCGCCGTCACGGTCATCAACGCGCCACAGCCGGCCTCCGCGCCGGTGGACTTCACCGTGACTCCTCCGGGACCGGTAATCCAGGCGGTGGTCAACGCGGCCAGCTTCCAGAATGACAACCCCACCCCAGTGCTTTCGCCCGGCGAGATCATCTCGATATTCGGGTCCGGGCTGGGACCCGGGGTCCTCCTGGAAGCGGTGCCCACCGGGGGCGTCTTCCCCACGTCGCTGGGCGACCCGGCCACCACGGTGGAGTTCGAATTGACGCCCGGGACCTGGACCGCCGCGCCGATCATCTTCGCGCATGCCAACCAGGTAAACGCCGTGGCGCCCTTCGCCATGACGCCGGGCGAGGTGTTGAAGCTGCGCCTGACCTACAACGCCCTCACCTCCGAGGAGTTCGTCTTCGAAGCCGTGGAGGCCCATCCGGGGGTGTTCACTACGGACTCCTCGGGCTGCGGCCAGTCGGCGGCACTCAACTATCACGAAAACACCGGCGCCTTCAGCCTGAACAGCGCCTCCAGTTCCGCCCCGCGCGGCAGCACGGTGGTGCTCTACGCCACCGGCGGGGGCGCTCTCGATCCTGCGCCCGCCGTGGAAGGCCAGGTGGTGCCGTTGGCCCCGCCGCTGCCCTATCTCACCGGACAGGTATCGGTGACAATCGGGGGCGAGGGCGCCACCGTGCAGTCGGCCACCGCAGTGCCCGGATCGCTTGCCGGACTGGTGCAGCTCAACCTGACGGTGCCGGCCACGGTGAAACCCGGGAAGGACCTGCCGGTGGTGGTGACGATCGCAGGCCGCTCGAGCCCAGCGACCGCGACCCTCTCGGTGCGGTAACGGCGAGCTGGGCCTGTCTGGAAGCCGGGGTGCACGGGCTGGCACTCCGGCGCCGGGACGGCAGGCGTATGGTCTGGGTCAACAGGGGCAGACGGACGCGGGGCAGACTGACGCGCGGCGGGGACGAACAACTACGGCCGCGCCGGGGAGGCCAGCATCCGGGCCGCCGGGGCCGCAGCAATCGTGGGGGTGGCAGCAATCGTGGGGGCCGCAGTAATCGCCGGGGCCGCGGGCAGGCCTGGGGCTGCGAAACGGACCGCCGGGTGGATGGACGGCCGCGCGTTCAGGATGCCGCGCGCTACCGCTGCCGGGCTTTCGCTCTCCAGGCGGCAGGCGCGCGTGCCGGCGCGGCCCTCGACCGCGATGCGCCCCTCCGCTTCCGCCACCCGAAAGGCCATGGCGGCGCCGCGCTCACGTCGCAACTGATCGAGATCCCAGCCCTCCGCCGCCAGCATCTCGATCTCGCCGCCCGCCCCCAGCAGAATGGTCCACCCGGTGGGCCGGCGGCCGGCGTGCGCGCAACCGGCGGCGGCATGCAGAATCTCTTCCGCGTTGGCCAGAAAAGGGTCCAAGCCTGCTTATCGGCTCGCCCCGCGATACATTGCGCCCACTGCCGTTCTCCTCAAGAAGCCTCCGCACGCTCCGAAGAGAACCATGGAGCCATGTTGATGAGGGCCCTCGCCCAGAAAAAAAAACCCAACCTCTACGTGATCGGGCTCGATCCGGAGGAGCACGAGTGGGTCCGGGTATTGGTCAGGCTGTTGCGCGATCCCGATCCCGTGCGCGGCGAACTGACGCGGCAGGCGCTGGTCTACCTGGAACATACCCCGGGGCGGGAACCGACACCGGGGCAGGAACAGACACACGGGCGGGCGGACCTTGCATAAACGGCTTCAACGCCTTTTCCAGCGGGCCAGAAACGCGTCCCCGGCAAACTGCTCCATCTCGTGGTTTTCGAGGTAGCGCCACTCCTCGAAACGGCGCTCGCGCAAGCGTTCGAGCAAGCGGGTACGGCGGCGCGCGGCGGCCACGCGCTCGCGTTGCGCGGCAATCCGGCCTTCGCACTCTCTGAGGCGGAGTGCAAGGGCGGCGGCCCGGAGGCTGGCAGCCTCGCGGTAGGCGGCCAGCGCCCACAGATCGGCGGCGGCAAGGTCCCCCGCCCGACGCACCTGTCGCTCGGCCTCCATGCGGGCGGCCTCCACCTCGGCCATCCCGCGCTCCACCGCCGCGCGCTCCTCCACCAGTTGCCGCAACCGCTGTTCCTCGGCCTCGAGCTGCGCGGCACGCCACGCCAGCACGCTCTCCAGGCGGAAACGGAATCGCGTCACGGCAGTGCCGCCGCCAGCCGGCCGATCTCACGCAGCGCCTCTTCGCGCGGCACATTCGAAGCGGCCTCCTGCCGGAGAAAGGCCAGCAGGTCCGGACGCAGCCGGATGGCGGCGTCCAGTTGCGGGTTGGTGCCGCTCACGTAGGCCCCCAACTGGATGAGGTCCTCCGACTGGCGGTACAGCGCCAGCGCCTCCCGCACCTTGCGGCAAGCCTGCACCTGCTCCCCTGTGGCCAGTTGCGATTCCAGCCGGCTGACCGAATCGAGCACGTCGATGGCCGGGTAGTGCCCCGACGCGGCCAGCCGCCTGGAGAGCACCACGTGGCCGTCCAGGATCGCGCGCACCGCGTCGCAGATCGGCTCGTTGAAGTCGTCCCCCTCGACCAGCACCGTGAAGAAACCGGTAATCGAGCCGCGCCCGAAGTTGCCGGCGCGCTCGAAGACGCGGGGCAGGATGGAGAAGACCGACGGGGTGTAGCCCTTCTGGGCGGGCGGCTCGCCCGCAGCCAGCCCGATTTCGCGCTGCGCCATGGCCAGGCGGGTGACCGAATCCATCACCAGCAGCACCCCTGCCCCCTGGTCGCGGAAGTACTCCGCGATCGCCAGGGCCGTAAAACAGGCGCGCACCCGCAGGGGCGCGGGGCGGTCGGAGGTGGCCACCACCACCACCGCCCGGCGCATTCCCTCCGGCCCCAGTTCGTGCTCCACAAACTCCCGCACCTCGCGGTTGCGTTCCCCCACCAGCGCGATCACCGTTACATCGGCGCTGTTGTGCTTGCACATGGCGCCCAGCAGGGTGGTCTTCCCCACCCCGCTGCCCCCGAATATCCCGATGCGCTGCCCCTTGCCGCAGGGCAGCAGGCTGTCGATCACCCGGACGCCCGTCGAGAGCGCCTCCCGGATGGGCTCCCGGGCCAGAGGGTTGCCCGGCGAGCCATACAACGGGTAAGCCGCCGCCGCGCCCACCGGGGGCCCGCCATCGATGGGGTGGCCGAAGCCGTCCACCACGCGACCCAGGAGGCCCGGACCGACCGGCACGCGCGCCTCTTCACTGCGGGCCACCACCAGGTCGCCCAGGCGCAGGCCCTCGGGATCTTCAAGCGGCATCGCCAGCACGCGGCCTTCACGGAAGCCAATCACCTGGGCGCGCACCCTGCGGCCGCCCGCGGTGCGGATTTCGCAGAACTCCCCTACCCCCACGATGGGTCCCGCCGATTCCACCACCAGCCCGGCCATCTGCACCACTTGGCCGGTGCGCCGGATGGGGTCGATATCCGGCAGGGCCGCGATATAGCGTGCCAGGTCGATCTTCATGGGTGCCCGCGCAGGCGGTCCGTCAGACCGCGTTCGATCTCCGCCAGTTGGGTCTCCACGGAGGCGTCCAGCCGGCCCCGGCCGGTCTCCACCACTACGCCGCCGCGTTCCAGCGAGGGATCCGATTCCACCCGCACCGCGCACCCGCTCTTCACGAGCACGGCGCCCAGCACGGCGGCCTGTTCCGGGTGTGCGCGCACCCGCTTCACTTCTTCAAGCTGCACTTTCTCGAGCGCCGCGCGCACGATGCCCGCCAGCGCCTCCGGGTCGAGTGACAGTTCGCGGTGCAGCACCCTGCGGGCGATGGCAACGGCGAGCTTCAGCAGGTCGGCTTCGGCGTGGGCTGCCAGCATCGGCCGCAGCCGGGCCAGCTCGTCGATGGTGCGGGTAAGGCGGCCCAGCACGGGGCGCAGTTCTTCCTCCGCGGCGCTGCGCCCGGCCGCCTGGCCCTCGGCGTAACCGGCCTGCCTCTCTTCGCGCGCGCGCTGTTCGAGGCGGGCCTCGAGCTCGGCGACCCGCCGCGCGGCTTCGGCAGCGGCGGCCGCGGCAGCGGCTTCGGCAGCGGCGGGCCGCGGAGTCGGCGCGGCAGGCTGCGCCCGGGCGGGTTCCCGCGCCCCAGCCTTCCGCCATACCACCGGCACCGCGCGGCCGGGCGCGCCGCCGCGCAGCACCTTAGACGACATACTGCTCCCCGACCGTCCCCTTCAGGTTGATCACCCCCTGGCTTTCCAGTTGCCGCACCACCGCGATGATCTGCTGCTGCGCCCCTTCGACATCCCGGATGCGCACCGGTCCCATGGCCTCCATGTCCTCCCGCATCATCTCGGCGCCGCGCTGGGACATGCACTGGATGAAGTGGTTCTGGAGCTGCTCGCTGGTGCCCTTCAGCGCCAGCGTCAGCAGCTTGCGATCCACCTTCGCCAGCACCTCCTTCATGCCGTTCACGTCGATTAAGAGCATGTCCTCGAACACGAACATCAGGTGCCGCACCGACTCGGCCAGGGCGGGGTCGCGCTGGTCGATGTTGTCCAGGATCTCTTTGGCGGACCCCGAATCCAGGCGATTCAGCAGTTCCGCCACGGCGCGCACCCCGCCATAGGATTCGCGGCTCAGCTCCCCCAAAGAGTTCAGCTTCTGGCCGATCACGGCGGCGATCTTGGCGATCACGTCCGGGGAGATCTGGTCCAGGTGGGCCATGCGCAGCGCCACGTCGGAGCGGATATCCGGCGGCAGCGCCAGCAGCAGGGCGGCCGCCTGCGAGGGATTCAGGTGGCTCACGATGGTGGCGATGGTCTGGGGGTGCTCGTTCTGCACAAAACGGGCCAGTTGCTGGGGATCCGCCTTCTGCAAGGCGTCAAAGCTCGTCAGGTCCGAATCGATGGCCTTGGCCACCTGGTCGATCAGCTTCCGCGCGGTCTCCGGACCGAAGGCGCTGATCAGCATCTTGCGGGCGTACTCCAGGCCTCCCTTCACCACGTACTCCCGCGCCAGGGTCATCTCGTAGAATTCCTGTACCGCGGATTCGGCCTGTTGCGGGCTCACGTCGCCGAGAAGCGTAATCTCGCGGCTCACCTCCTGAACCTCCTCGGTGGAGAGCTGCTTGAGCAACTGCGCGGCGCACTGATCTCCCAGGCACAACAGCACGATGGCCGCCTTGCGCGTGCCGCTGATCAGTTCGGTTCCCTTGGCGTTGGCAATCATGGCATCACCGGTTCAGCCAGCCGCGCAGCACCGTGACCGCGGGATCGGGGTCCTTGGTGATGGTCTCCCGCAGGTGCTTGGACAGGACTTCAGCTTTCTTGGTGGTGTTCTCGGGCATCTTGATGGAGCGCAGGATTTCCAGCTCGGCCAGCTCCCGGCCGTCTGCGACCTGGGCGGCGATCTGGCTTTCGGCCTGCTCGAGGGGACTGCCCGACGGCGCCTGGGGCAGGGCCGTGGGAACCGAGGCGGAGGGCTGCGCGCGGCGCCCCCGGCGCCCCAGGTACCAGACCGCGCCCGCCAGCGCCAGCAGAATGAGGACGGCGGCGCCGCCCAGCAGAACCAGCCGGCGATTGACAAGCCATGGCGCCCCGGGAGCGACGGGCGGGTCCGCCCGCGGAGGCGCAGCCCGCAGGGTGGCGTCAAAGGGCAGCGACTCGACGACGATCTGGTCGCCGCGCGCGGCCTGGAAGTTCACCGCCCCGGCCACCAGGTCGCGGATGGCCTGCAGCTTCGCGGGCGGCGGCGGCACCAGCACGCGTCGCTGATGGGGCGGCGCGCCCTCCCATTGCAGGTCCTGGTCCACCAGCACCGCCACCGAAACGCGCCGCACTTCGCCTTGAGGCTGGCGCGTGCGCCGCACCGTGCGGCTGCTCTGGTAGGTGATGTTTTCGGTCCGGCGGCTCATTCCCGTACGCCCCACCAGCGACCCTGCGGGCGGCCGGGGAAGGTTCGAAGCCGTGCCCGGCACCCCCGCGGTGGAGGTGCCGGCGGTGGTGTCCTCGGACCGCTGTGAAGTCAGCATGACCGAACGCGCCGGGTCGAACAGCTCCTCGCTGTGCTCGCCGCTGGTGAGGTCGCAGTCCACCGCGACAGTGGCTTGGAAACGCTCGGAACCCAGCAGCGGCTCGAGCGTGGCCCGCACCTTGAGGGTCAGGTCGCGCTCGATCTGCCGCCGGTAGTCGAGCGCCGCTTCCGAAGGCACCAGCCCCTCGTCCTCGCCGGCCGGGCGGGGGCGGTTGAGCAGGTTGCCGCGCGTGTCCAGCACGGAAACCGCCTCCGGCGCCAGGCCCTCGACGGCGCTGGCCGTCAAATGGCAGATCGCCTGCACGCTCTGGGGCGACAGCCGCGTCCCCGAACGTAGCCGCAGCATGACGCTGGCTTTGGCCGGCTGGCGCGCTTCCAGAAACACGGAGTCTTTGGGAAAAGTCAGGTGCACGCGCGCCTGCTCCACCTCGGCCAGGTGTGCCAGAGAGCGCTCCAACTCGCCTTCCAGCGCCCGCCGGTAGTTGACATGCTCGGCGAAATCCGTCAGTCCGAAGTTGGTTTGGTCGAAGATTTCAAAACCCAGGCGGCCGGTCTTGGGCAATCCATCCACCGCCATCTGGAGGCGCAACTCCGCCAGCCGGTCCTGCGGAACCAGGACGGCCGTGCCGTTCTCCCCCAGCCGATACTCCACGTTGGCCTGCTTCAGCTTCCCCACCACCGCGCCGGCGTCCTCCGGCTCGAGACCGGTATAGAGCGGCCGGAAGGCCGATTCGGTGCGCCAGCGGGCGAAGCCCCACAGGCCTGCGGCCACCAGCACGGCGGCGGCCAGAATCGACCAGCGCTGCCGGGGAGTCAGGCTGGCGGCGAGCTTGCGGATTTGCTGGATCATGCTGCGGTCCCGGATGGCATTCTCCTCTCCTTACACCTGCATGCGCATAATCTCCTGGTAGGCCTGCACGACCTTGTTGCGGACCTGGAGAAACAGCTCGAAGGCCAGTTCGGCCTTCTGGGCCGCCACGGCCACCTGGTGCAGCTCTCCCTCGCCGGCCAGCAGTTGGCCGATGGCCTCGCCGGCGCCGGCGCGCAATCCCTCGACGCGCGCCATGGACTCCCGCAACAGGTTGCCGAACTCCGGGCCGCCGCTCTCGCCGGCAAGCTGCGGCGGGCGGATGGCGGCGGATGCCGGCAGGGTGGGGGCAATAGAAGAAAGGGGCATGGTTTACCTCAGCAGGTCCAGCGAGCGGTGGATCATGTCCTTGACCGCGGAGATCGCCGACACATTGGCCTGATAGCCGCGCGCCGCGCCCATCAGGTCCACCATGTCCTCGGCGGGATGGATGCGCGGGAAGGCTACGTAGCCGTCCGGGTCGGCATCGGGATGGCCGGGCAGGTAGCGGCGCTCGGGATCTCTCTGGTCCACCACCACCTCCACCACCTCGACGCCCTCCGGCGCCAGTTGATTCGCAAACATCGAACCGAAGGGGGATTCGGCGGGCGCGGTGGCGAAGACCGCGTCCTTGCGGCGGTAGGGCCCGCCCTGGGGCGTGCGGGTGGTTTCGACATTGGCCAGGTTTTCCACCAGCAGCTCGGCGCGGGCGCGCTGGGCGGCCATCCCGGATGCGCTCACCGAGATGGCGGAGAACAGGCTCATCCGCTCCTCCCTTCCTGGATGGCCGAACGCACCGCGCGGAACTGGCCGCGCAGTAATTGGGCGGCCGCGTTGAAGCGCAGGCTGTTCTCGGCCAGCAACCGGGCCTCCCGGTCCACGCTGACGTTATTGCCGTCGTTGCGGGTTTTGAGGCCCTCCACTTCCACCACCGCCGGCGGCCCGGCCGCCATGTGGGCCTCCATTTCGGCGGCGAAGTCCAGGTCCCGGGTCTTATAGCCCGGGGTATCGGCGTTGGCGATGTTCTGCGCGGAAAGCTTCTGCCGCGCGCTGAGCAGGTCCAGGTAGCGCTCGAGCGGCGCCGCAATCGGATCCAGCATCATGCCCGCAACCGGGCAAGCCGGGTGCCACTCGCCGGAGGCTTGCGGCTGAAGCACTTGCGGCGCGCATGCCGCGGCAAGATTTTGGCGGGCGGCGAAATCATGCCGCCGCTCTACAGTTTCGCCGCCGACAGGGCGATAAGTGGGGCATGCCGCAGATCGAGACCGCCTACTTCGGGCGCCTGGCCTACGATGACTCATCGGTGATCGAGTTTCCAGCCGGGCTGCCCGGCTTCGAGGATCGCCGCCGCTTCGTGCCGGTGGAGCTGCCCGAGTACCGGCCGCTGATCTTTCTGCAGTGCGTCGAGCCGGGCGGGCCCTGCTTCCCGGCCCTGCCTGTAGAGGCGGTGGCGCCGGGCTACCAGGTGGAGATCTCGCCTGAAGACCTCGCAACAGCGGGCTTTGCCCCGCGCCGGCAGCCGGTCGCGGGGCGCGAGGCGCTGGTCCTGGCGGTGCTCACGGTGGCGGAAAGCGGCATCACCGCCAACCTGCTGGCGCCGGTGGTGATCAACCTGGCCAAGCGCCGCGCGGTGCAGGCCATCCGGACCGAGGGGGGCTATTCCCATGCGCACCCCCTGGAAGCGCCGGAGAACGCCGAGGTGCCGGTATGCTCATGATGCGCCGCCGGGTGGGGGAGACCATCCGGATCGGCGACGACATTGAGATCCATATCGCCCATATCGGCCGCTCGCGCGTGAAAATTGCCATCGATGCGCCGCCGGGCGTGCGGGTCGTGGCCCGGGAAGCGCACCTGGTCGGGGAGCAGAACCGTGCCGCCGCGGCCGCCCCGGCTCCGGCGCTGGCCGGCAGGCTCGCCCAGGCCCTGCAAAAATTCAGGCAAGCTTCCGCCGCCGGCGCCGATATGCAGGGCGAGGTTCATCCCGGGCATCGGCGCAGGGCGTCGAGAACCCGGGCCCGGCAAGATGCCGGGTAACCCGCAAAAGGAATTGCATCCATGGCGTTTTCCATTCAGACCAACATCAACTCCCTGATCGCGCAGGAAAACCTGCGGGTCAACAGCGAATTCCAGAGCCGCACCATCCAGCGCCTCACGTCCGGCTACCGCATCAACCAGTCGGGCGACGACGCGGCCGGTCTGGCCATCGCCAACAAGTTCCGCAGCGACGTGGCCGAGCTGACCCAGGGCGTGCGCAACGCCAACGACGGCATCAGCAGCCTGCAGATCGTCGACGGCGGCATGAACAACATCAGCAAGATGCTGGACCGGTTGAAGACCCTGGCCACGCAGTCGGCCTCCGGCACCTTCACCGGGGACCGCAACGTGCTGAACAACGAATTCAACACGCTGTTGAGCGAAATCGACCGCCAGGCGCAGGCCATCGGGCTGGACAGCGGCGGCACCCTGGCCAAATCGCTGTCGGTGTTCATCGGCGGCGGCCGGCAGCACGGGACCAACCTGGTTTCGACAGACAACGGGTCGGTGATGCTCGATCTGGCCCAATCGGCGGTGGACACCCGCAGCCTGGGGCTGAAGGGCATGCAGGCGGTGGCGGGCACGGCCGACCTGGGCAACGCCTCGGCCACCTCGGTGGCCAACATTCTGGCCGACGTCGCCAACACCACCGCCACCTCCGGCTACGCCGACTTCTACTTCTCCGGGGCGGGCTTCTCCGGGGCCGAAAAGGTGAAGGTCTCGGTGAACCTGCAGGGCGTCGGCGACGTGGACTCCCTGGCCACCGCCATCAACGCGGCCATCACGGCGGCCGCCAGCGGCACCAGCCCGGCGGCCACGGCCTTCAAGAAGGCCAACATCGTGGCCTCGGTGAACACGGACGTGAGCGGCGGCAAACAGCTCGCCTTCACTTCCTCGACAGCGGCCTTCCAGGTGCAGGCGGGCGACAAGATGGCCAATGCCCTGATGGGCAATCTCGCCTCCGGCACCACCGGCGAGGCTGTGGCCACCACGGTTGCGGGTGTGGCGACCACCGCGGGCGCCTTTGTTCCCACCAACGTAACGGTGCGGATCAGCGGCGGCGGGCTGAACGATGCCGTGGACCTGACCTTCGACACCGGCTCCACCACGACGGCGCTGGCTATCAGCGATCTCATCTCCAAGGTGTCGTCCAACGCCGCCCTGCAGGCGGCGGGAATCACGGTGAGCGGAGCGGCCGACGAGGCCCTGGTTTTCACCAGCGCCCGGGGCGAGACGCTCAACGTGATGGTGACCGGCGATACCGCTAACGCCCTGGGGTTCGGCTCCTTCGTGGCCGGCGCCGCCGGCGCCGTGGAGTATACCAGCATCCAGGGGGCGGCCTATGCCGGCACGGGAACCGGTGACGCGGTCCTGGAGTTCTCCTTCAACGGAGGGCTCTCGGCGGCCAACTCCATCACCCTGTCGCTGGATGACACGGCGATTGCCGACGTGGTCCAGATGCTCAACGCGGAGTTCGCCACAAATGCGACGTTCCAGGGCGCGGGCCTCAAGGCGGAGGAGGCGGGCGGGCAGATCACCATCTCCTCGACCAACGGCACGCATTTCCGGGTGAACGCGGGCGGCAGCACCGTGAACATCGGCTTCGGCACCGCGGGCGCCACTTTCAACACCCTCACGGTGGGCACTTCGGCGGCCAGCAGCGTCAACTCGGGCGGCGCCACCCATACCGGGGCGCTCTCCTTCACGGCGCTCTCCTACGGCACCGCCGACCAGTCGGTCATGATTTCGGCGGTGGACGCGGGAGGAGTGCTGCGCAGCACCACCATCACGCTGCAGAACGACAGCACGGCGCAGACGGGCCGCAGCCTCGACGAGGCGATCGCCCACATCAACGCCCAATTGCAGAAGACCAACGATCCCACCCTGCAGCAGATCGTGGCGGTGAAGGAGAATGTGGGCGGCACCGAGAAGATCAACTTCATCAGCTCGCTCAGGTCCTTCAGCGTCAGCGTGGGCACCTCTGCGGCCGGCCAGGGCATCGGCGCGGGCGCCGCGGCAACCTACGCCTCCATGGACTACGGCACCGCCTCCAGCCTGGCTATCAACAGCCTGGAAGGAGCGCTGTCGGCGGTCTCGGCGCTGTCGATCGCGGTCGAGACCATGGGCATCGCGCAGGCGGCCGTTGGTAAGGCGCAGAACCAGTTGGGCTACGCGCTGGCGCTGGCGCAATCCCAGATCTCCAACTACTCGGGCGCCGAATCGCGCATCCGCGATGCGGACGTCGCGGCGGAGGCGGCCAACCTGACCAAGGCGCAAGTGTTGCAACAGGCTTCGCTGGCGGCCATGGCGCAAGCCAATTCCGCCCCGCAGGCCGTGCTCGCGCTGCTGCGCGGGTAAACGCTGACCGCAGGCCACGGGCCTGCCTAACCCCGGGGGCGGGAGACCGCCCCCGGGCGCTTTCCACCGGCAAATCGCTATGAGCACCGCAGGCAGTTTCCTGTTCGCCGGCAACAGCCGGTACGCCGCCGACTTCCAGGCCGTCATCGACCGCGCTGTGGCTATCGCCTCCCTGCCGGTCTCCCAACTCAAGAACGAGCGGGCCGCTCTGGCGGACCAGTCCCGGGCGCTCACGGCGCTCGATGTGAGCTTCACGGCCGTTCAGACGGCGCTGGCGGGGGTGGAGAGCGCCGTGGGCAGCACTTCGTACCAGGCGGTGCTGAGCGGCCCGGAGGTGGCGGCCGTCACTCTCGGGGCCGGGGCCATGGAAGGCAGCTACTCGATCGAGGTCACCAGCCTGGGGGCCTACTCGACGGCCATCAGCAGGGACGAGGGTCTCTCGAAGGTGACGGATCCGAACGCGGCCTCCCTCAGCGACGCCTCCTCGTTCACCATGAAGGTCAACGGCGTGGTCTGGGCGCTCGAGCCGGCAGCCAACACGCTCACCTCTCTGGCGGCTTCGATCAACGCCAGCGGCGCGGCCGTCCGGGCCACGGTGGTGAATGTGGGTTCGCCGGCGGCGCCGGACTACCGGCTGTCGCTCGAAAGCACGAAGCTGGGCGCCATGACCCTGGAACTCGAAGACGCCTCGGGGTCCCTCATGGAAATGCAGGTGACCGGCAGCCTGGCGTCGTACAAGGTCAATGGCGTAGCCCAGGAGGCCGAAAGCGACACCCGGACGGTTGAATTAGCGCCCGGCGTCACCCTGCAACTGAAAGCCGCCAGCGCCCCGGGCGAGCCCACGGGGATCACGGTGACGCGCCAGTCCTCCGTGCTCGCGAACGCGCTCTCCTCGCTGGCGACGGCCTATAACAGCGCCATGGATGAACTGGACAAGCACCGCGGCGAGGCGGGCGGCGCGCTGGCCGGCCAGCAGGTCATCTACAGCCTCTCCCAAAGCCTGCGCCGCATGGTAGATTACACCGGCGGCGGAGCGGGCGCCGCCAACTCCCTCACCGACCTGGGCTTCAGCTTCGGCCAGGACGGACGCCTCTCGTTTCATACCGCGGCCTTTCTGGCCGAAGACCTGGGAGCGCCGGGACAGGTGGCCGCGTTTTTGGGATCGGCGCTCGAAGGCGGCTTCCTGAGAGCGGCCTCCGAGGCGCTGGATGCCGCCGCCAACCCCGTCTGGGGGCGCGTGCGCACGGAGTTGAACTCGGTCAACCAAGCCATCACCCGCACGGACGAGCGCATCGACACGAGCAACGAGCGGCTGGATCAGCTCCGGGTCAGCCTCCAGGAGCAGATGGCAGCGGCCGACGCCCTGATCGCCTCGCTCGAACAGCACTACTCGTACATCAGCACCATGCTGGAGGCTATGCGTTCGGCCTCGGAGAACTACCGGTGAGTGCCGCCGGCCTGGAGACCACGGCGGCGCGGCTGCGCGCGGCCATTGAAGAGGGCGCCTACGGTCCGGCACTGGCGCTGCTCCCCACCTTCCGCCGCCAACTGGATGCCGCCCTGGCCGCGGCGCCTCCCGGCGGGCCGGAGGCGCGGGCTATCGCCGCCGGAGCCCGCGAGCTGCTGGAATGGTCACGCCGCACTACCCTCTGCGCACAGGCCCACATGGCCGCGCAACTGGAGGCCCTGGCTTGCCTGAGAGCCTACGGGACCGGCCGGCACAAGCGCCACTCCTGGGCCATCGACGGCTGATCTCCCCCGCACCCGCGCCGCCGGTGAAGCATGCGCGCACGGCGCGATCATGAGTGCCGGCCATCGTCGACTGATCTCCCCAGCACCTGCGCCGAGTGGTACTCCGGTTGCTTCCCAATCGCAAACGGTTTGCGATAAGTCGTTCCGTTGCTTCTTCGGGCTGCGCCCGGAGTGTATACGATGGGGCTTCTGGCCCACCAGGGGGTATATGACACTGGATCTTCTCCGCGGCCACGCATTTCTTGCCGGGATGCCCGATGGCCATCTCCAGACGCTCGCCGCGCTGGCCGAAGAGGTGTGTTTCCAGGAAGACGAGGTGATCCTCCGCGCCGGGGAGCGCTCGGCGCACTTCTACCTGCTGCTTTCGGGCAGCGTGTGCGTGGAGGCCAATGCGCGCGCCGTTGCGGTGCGCGTCCAGGCGCTTTCGGCCGGGGAGGCATTCGGCTGGTCGGCGCTGCTGGATCACCACGACACGCTTTTCCAGGTACGGGCGCGGGAACGCTCGACGGCGCTGCGCCTCGAACGGCAACGCCTGGCCGCCGCCTGCCGCGCGGACCCGGTGCTGGGCGCCGAACTGCTGCGCCGTACCCTCCGGCTGGTCGCCGGCCGGGTGCAGGCCACCGAAGCGCGCCTGGGCGAACTCTGCGGAATGCGAATGCCCCGGCAGAGCTGAACTTTCTTCCCCGGGGCGCTATGCTGGGCATGTGGTTACGGACCTGGCCGAAGTTCGCAGGCTGGGGCAGGCCAAGCAGGCCGAGAACCTGAAGTTCCGCCGCTATCTCGCCGCACGCCGCCGGTCCGAAGAACCGTTCTACGTCGTGGCCGGCGAAATCGAGCGCCGCATCGACTGCACGGCCTGCGCCAACTGCTGCCGCACCGGGCTGGTGTCGGTGATCCCGGACGAGGTCGCCGCCATCGCCTCCTACCTGAAGATGCAGCCCGCCGAGGTGGAGCGCCTGTACACCCAGGCGGATCCCAAAGTGCCGGAAGGGCGCCTGCTGCGTACCGGGCCGGACGGCTGCGTTTTCCTGCAGGGCAACCTGTGCATGGTGTACGAAGCGCGCCCGCGCCCCTGCAGGGATTTTCCCAATGTTTCCTACCGGGCGCGCTCGCTCGGCTCCAGCATGTCCTCGCTGTGCCGCTGGGTCCCGTTCTGCCCGATCGTCTACAACGCGCTCGAGGAGTACAAGAAAGTCACCGGCTTCCACCCGCGTCAGCGCTAACCGCGCGGCGGAGCGCGATGAGTCGAACCAGAAAGCGCGGCCTGCCCCGTGGCTAGCGGGCCAGCCCCGGCACGCCGCCGAGCGTGGGCGCCATCCTGACGGCGCGGAGCACGGCCTCGGCCACCGCACCGGCGCCCGCGACACCCAGCGCGTTGACGTCCGCGGCAAGCTCTCCGCGGGAGATGGCGAAGACCACGTCGCCATCCCAGGCGGTGTGGACGGGGTAGATGGTGCGGGCCATTCCGAGGCCGGCCATGCGGGCGAGTCGGGTGGCGCCCTGCTTCGTCAACCGTGCGTTGGTTGCGACGACCGCCAGGGTCGTATTGCCCGGGAACCCGCCGCGCGCGACGCCCCGCTTCATCTGCTCCTCGGTATCGGCGAACTCGCGGCTGTCCTCGGCACGGCGCGCGCCGGCGACGATGGCGCCGGTCAAGGGATCGCGCACGTCTCCGAAGGCATTCACCGCCACCAGGGCGGCCACCACGACGCCGCCCGGCAGTCTCACCGCGCCGGAGCCGATGCCTCCTTTCATGGCCTGCCGCATGCCGAAGAGCTTCCCCACCGTGGCGCCCGTACCCGCGCCCACCGCGCCCTCCTCGACCGGAGCGTCGGTAGCGGCTTGGGCGGCAGCCTCCCCCATCTCGCGATCCGGCCGGATGCCGGCACTGCCGATGGCGAGATCGTACAGGATGGCGCATGGCACGATCGGCACCAGGGCGGCGCCGGTCCGGTATCCCACGCCCTGCCGTTCCAGCCAGCGGCGCACGCCCGCGGCGGCTTCCAGGCCGAAAGCGCTGCCGCCGGCCAGCACGATGGCGTGCACTTCACCGCTTACGTGGTCCGGATCGAGCGTGCCGACCTCGGAGGTGCCGGTCGCACCGCCCCGCACATCCACTCCCCCGACGGCGCCTTCCCCACACAGCACCACCGTGCATCCGGTGAGCGCGGAGTAATCCGAGGCGTGCCCCACCCGAATGCCGGCAATGTCCGTAAGTCCTTTCACAGTTTATACTTGTATGTTAGCATCGAGATTACGGGAGCGGATTTGCTCGACCTGTTTAAAGGACCAGTTGCGGCTGTACAGGATTTTTTCTACTTGACCGGAAGGGCGCTGGCAAATATCTTCCGGAAGCCGAGGTACTTATCCGATACCCTGATCCAGATGGACACCATCGGGGTCGGGAGCATCCCGATCGTGGTGCTGACGGGGTTTTTCAGTGGGGCGGTCATGGCTTTGCAGCTCTCCCGTCCCCTGGTGCAGTTCGGGCAGGTGGGCCGGATCGGGCAGCTCGTCTCCATCACCCTGGTGCGCGAACTGGGCCCGGTGCTCACCTCCCTGATGGTGGCCGGGCGCAACTCCTCGGGAATCGCCAGCGAACTGGGGTCCATGAAGGTAACGGAGCAGATCGACGCCATGCGGGCGCTGGGCACGGACCCCACCAAGAAGCTGGTGACGCCCCGCATGGTGGCCACCGCCATCATGCTGCCGCTGCTGACGATCATTTCCGACTTCATCGGCATTTTCGGCGGATGGTTGATCTCGCGCTACCTGCTCAACGTGACCACCCAGCAGTACTGGAGTGGGGCCTGGCAGTCGCTGGAATGGGGAGACATCGCGCAGGGCCTGTTGAAGCCCTTCGTGTTCGCCTTCGCCATCTCCCTGGTGGGGTGTTTCTACGGCCTGCGCACGACCGGCGGCACCCAGGGTGTGGGCCGCGCGACGACGCAGGCGGTGGTGGCGGCGTCGGTGATGATCCTGGCGCTGGACTTCTTTATCGCCAAAATCTTTGTCGATCAGGTGGGTTGATGGCGGACGAGCGAGAGCAGCCCGTCCTCCGCTTCGACGGTGTAACGGTGACCTTCGACGAAACGCACGCGCTCGACGATCTCTCCTTCACCGCCAGGAAGGGCGAGACGCGAGTGATCCTGGGAGCCGCGGGTTCGGGCAAGACGGTGCTGCTCAAGACCGCCCTGGGACTGCTGAAGCCAAGCGCCGGCGCGGTGTACGTCTTCGGCCACGACATCGCCAAGATGCGGGAGGAAGAGCGGTTCGAAATCCGCAGCCGCATCGGTATGCTGTTCCAGGAGAGCGCGTTGTTCGACTCTCTCACCATCGAAGAGAACGTGGCGTATCCGCTGCTGAACCAGGCGTCGATTCAGTGCCCTCCGGAGGAGGTGCGGCCGCGGGTGGAGGAAGCGCTCCGCTTTGTCGAGTTGGGCGAGACGCTGGAGAAGTATCCGAGCGAACTCTCCGGCGGCATGCGCCGGCGCGCCGCCATCGCCCGGGCGGTGGTGACGCAGCCGGAACTGCTGCTCTACGATTCGCCCACGGCGGGCCTGGACCCCATTACCGCCCACACCATCATCGCCCTCGTCATCAAGGAGCGCGACCTGAACCACACCACCACCCTGATCGTCACCCACCGTTTTCAGGATGGCAGCCTGTTGGCGAACTATCGCTACAATCCGGAGACGGAAGGGATCGAGCCGGCATACGCGAGCGACCTCCGCACGACCTTCATGGTCCTGCGGGAGGGCCGGCTCGTTTTTGAGGGCAGCCAGGAGGAGCTGGAGAGAACCGGGGATCCGTACATTGCTAAGTTCAGTAAAGCGCGGGAATAGAAGATGCCTGATCCACGCCGAATACGCTGGTCGCAACTGAAGGTAGGGCTGCTGGCCATCGCCGCCATGGTGATTCTGGCGGTGCTGATCTTTCTGCTGACCGGCAGCCGCGGGGTGTTCCGCCGCGACGCGATCCTCCACGTCTACGTGGCAGACGCCGCCGGCACCGCCACTTCCGCGCCGGTGCGGCTGCACGGATTTCTCATCGGGTACGTAGAGAGCATCCAGCTTTCCGGGCTGCCCGACCCCGCGCGCGCCGTGCGCTTCGATCTTTCCGTCGAGGAGCGCTACCTGGAGCAGATTCCCAAGGATTCGGTCGCCATCATTACGGCCGCGAGTCTGCTGGGCGACAAGTTCATCAACATTACCCGGGGCAAGAGTCCCGAGCCCATCGAGCCGGGCGGGGTGCTGCGCTCCGAGCCGCCCCAGGACATCCCGGAACTGATGGCCCAGAGCGCCCTGGTGCTGCAGACGCTGCAAAACATCGTGCGGCGGGTGGACTTCCTGGTGGCCGGCGTCGAGCGGGGCGAAGGCAACATCGGTAAGCTGCTGCGCGACGAGGAACTCTACCGGCGACTGAGCGGCATGGCCGCCGAGGGCGAGCAGTTGCTGGCCGATATCCGGAAGGGCAAGGGCACCATCAGCCGCCTGATCTACGACGACGCGCTCTACGAGGAGGTCCGTGCCCCTATACGCCGCATCGACGTGATGTTGGCGGATCTACAGAAGGGCAGCGGCACGGCCGGGCGGCTGCTGCGCGACCCGGCGCTCTACGACGAGGCGCAGCAGGCGCTGGCGGAGCTGCGCACCCTGGTGGCGGGAGTCCAGGCGGGTCGCGGCACCGTGGGGAAGCTCGTCACCGACGAGCAACTCTACGCCCGCATGAACACCCTGGTGGAACGCATCGACGTGACGCTCGACCGCATCAACTCCGGCCAGGGCACCCTGGGGCAGCTCGTCGTCAACCCGCAGCTCTACGATTCGCTCTCCGGCACCATGCGGGAGTTCCAGTCCCTGGCGCGGGACATTCGCTCCAATCCCAAGCGGTTTCTGACCATCAGGTTGACACTGTTTTGAGCACCCGGCGGCTGATCGTCAATGCCGATGACTTCGGGTTCACGCACGACGTGAACCGGGGGATCGTGGCGGCGCACCGGAACGGCATCCTGACCGCCGCAACCCTCATGGCTACCGGGGCGGCTTTCGACGACGCCGTCCGGCTGGCGCTGGAGAATCCGTCCGTCGACGTGGGGTGCCACCTCGTGCTGGTCAACGCGCCCTCGGCGCTGGAGGGCGGCCGCATGCTGCCTCGCACCGTGGGGGAACTGCTGCGGGCCCTGATGATGCGCCGTATCCGGGTCTACGACGAGCTGCGCGCCCAGATCCTCCGCATCGTGAAAGCGGGGCTGCGTCCCAGCCATCTCGACACCCACAAGCACACGCACCTGGCGCCGCAGGTTTTGGACGCGGTGGCGCGGCTGGCAGGCGAGTTCGATATCCCCTGGGTTCGGCGCCCCTTCGATTTCCCGCTCAACGCAGGCGGGGTGCCGTGGAGCCAGCGTATGGTGAGCCGCGGGCTGGCGGTGGTGCGCCGCCGTTTCCACTCCGTGCTCGGGCGCAACGGCTGCCGCAGCACCGATCATTTCGCCGGCTTTCAGGTGACCGGCCGATTTCGTACCGCCGAACTGGTGGAGCTGATCGGCCAACTGCCCGAGGGCCTCACCGAACTGATGACCCACCCGGGCTACTGCACCGAGGAACTGCGCGGCGCGCGTACCCGCCTGAAGGAAAGCCGCGAGTTCGAACTCGAGGCCCTGACCGCGCCCGAAACCCGCGCGGCCCTGGAGCGCCGGGGCGTGGAGCTGACCGACTACCGCTCCCAAACCCGGTGAACCCTATGGCGGGCAGGCTCTACATCGTGGCGACGCCCATCGGCAACCTGGAGGACATCACCTACCGGGCGGTGCGGGTGTTGAAAGAAGCCGACCTGATCGCCTGCGAAGACACCCGGCAGACGCGCAAGCTGCTGGACCACTACGGCATCCACCGGCCCATGGTGAGCTACCACGAGCACAACGAAGCGGCGCGCGCGGCGGAACTGGCGGCACGGATGCGCGAAGGGGCGGCGGTGGCGCTGGTTTCCGATGCCGGGATGCCGCTGGTTTCCGACCCCGGCTACAGGCTGGTGCGGGCGGCCATCGAGAGCGGCATCCCGGTCGAGCCCGTTCCGGGAGCTTCGGCCGTGGTGACGGCGCTGGCGGCCTCGGGACTGCCCACCGACGAGTTCCACTTCGGCGGCTTCCTGCCACCCCGGACGGCCCAGCGCCGCCGCGCGCTCGAGGCCCTCGCCGGCGAGCGCGCCACCCTGATCTTCTACGAAGCGCCGCACCGCATCGCGGAAGCGTTGCGGGATGTCGAAGAGACGCTGGGGCCGCGGCGCGTGGTGGTGGCGCGCGAGTTGACCAAGCTGCACGAAGAGTTCCTGCGCGGCACCGCGGGGGAAGTGGCCGAGGCGCTGGCGGCGCGCGGGAGCGTGAAGGGCGAGATTACGCTGCTCATCGGCCGCGCCGAGGCGCCCCCGGAAGAAGAGACCTCTCTCGAGGACGCCGTGGCCGAGTGCATGCGCGGCGGCATGAGCCGCATGGAGGCCATCAAAGCCGTGGCGAAGCGCCGCGGACTTGCCAAGCGCGAGGTCTACGGCCGGCTCGAGCGCCTGAAGTGAGCCGCTACGCGTTCTGCTCCCACTGCAGGCTGTGGTCCGAGGTGACCGACAGGGTGCGGGCGGGCGAGTCCGTGCGGAAGTGCGACCACGGGCCGGGAATCCAGGGATAGCGCTCCACCACGGATTCATCGATCTCCACCCCCAGCCCCGGCGCGCGCGGCACGATCACGTCGCCGTGATCCAGCGTGAGCGGCTCCTTCAGAATCTCGGCGGCCAGCGGAAAGGGGTACATGCCGGCGCTGTTGGGGCTCGAGTAGCAGGGGTACTCCAGCCACTCCACCACCATCTCCGGCCAGCAGATGCCCAGGTGCGCCGCGGCCAGCACCTCCAGCGCCGTGCCCCAGCTATGAAAGGCGAAGCGCAGCCCGTGGCGGGCAATCTCGGCGAACAGGCGCCGCCCCATGGCGAAGCCGCCCTGGCAGCAGACGTCCATCTGCACGTAATCCACCGCATTGCTGGCGATCAGGTGAATGTAGCGGCTCTCGTTGGGCTCGTGTTCGCCGGCTGCCAGGGGAACATAGTCCTTGCGCTTCAGTTCCAGGTAGGCTTGGTGATCGTCCGGGGGCAGGGGTTCTTCGAGCCAGGCGACACCGTAGGAGCCCATCTCGCGGGCAAGCTGCTCGACGGTGGCCAACGAGTAGCTGCTGTCACCCATGCGCCACCAGGTATGGGCGTCCACCATGAGATCGAAATCCGGGCCCACGGCGCGGCGCATGAGCCGGAGGGCCTCGAGGTCCTTCTCGGGCCCCAGGGCGAGGCGCATTTTGTAGGCGCGGAAGCCCAGTTCCGCCACTGCGGCGGCCTCGGCGGCATAGGCTTCCGGGGGCATGTACATGCCCGCGCTGCCGTAGAGGCGCATGCGGTCGCGCACGCGCCCGCCCAGCACCTCCGAGAGCGGCACTCCGCGCGACTTGGCCACGAGGTCGTGGAGCGCGATGTCCACCGCGCAGTAGATTTTGCCCAGCCCGGGATCCCGGCCCGCTCCCTCCAGGAACTGCACCCGCAGCGCGTCCGGGTCTCCCAGCCGGCGGCCCACCAGAAAGGGGCCGATGGTGCTCTCGATGGCGCGCTGCGCCGTCTCGCTGCCCGGACCGGGAGCGTAGCCCACCAGGCCCTTGTCCGTTTCGACACGGATGAGCATGGCATCGCGTTTCACAATGGTTCGCTCGCCGCCAAAGAAGGGCAACCGGATGGGTTCGGCAAACGGATATGAAAGCAGGAAAGACTGAACGCGGGTGAGTTTCATCGCTCTCCGGAACGGCCGCAAGCAGCCGGGCGGCCAAGCAGTCAGGATAGCAGAGGCGACAAAACCCGGTCCGCGCGGCGGCAGAGCCGGCCGGATCCGGATGCGGAGGTGTTCGTGGATCTGAACTGGCAGGTCATGCTGGATGCCACGGTACGGATCTTGCTGGCCTATGCGCTGGCGCTGCCGATCGGGTGGGAGCGCGAGCGGGAGAGGACCAGCGGGGTGCGCACCTTCCCGCTGGTGGCCATGGCGAGCTGCGGATACGTGCTGCTGGGCAGCGCCTTCGCACCCCCGGCCACCATCGAAGCGCAGGCGCGCATCGTGCAGGGTCTTATCACCGGCATCGGCTTCATCGGCGCCGGCGCCATTCTGAAAGGATCAGGGAGCGTGCATGGCACCGCCACTGCCGCCAGCCTCTGGAATACGGGGGTGATCGGAGCCGCGGTCGCCATGGGCCGCATCGAAATCGCGGTGGTGCTCAGTATCCTGAACCTGCTCACCCTGCGGCTGCTGCTCAGGATGAAGCCGCGCGATCGAAAGGAACAGGAACGGCCGTAAAGGGGAGAGCTACTGCAACCTGAGGTGGTTCTGTTCGTTCAGCACGAGACCGTCGAAGATCGCCAGGACCCGCTTGCGGTATTCGTAAATCCGCTGGAGGTTCTCGCGGAAGGAGGCCTCGAAATCCGGCGCCTTGAGCCACTTTTCCAGCAACGTGCGCGGCACGTCGATATCCTGCCGCAGCGCTTCGACCGAATGGCCGCGCAGAAAGAGGCCGTAGAAAAAAGCCGCTTCCCGTTGGGGAGCCAGCGGATCGGAATCGTCTCTCGCCGTCATAAATTACGTATCAGCGAAATGCCAGTATAAACGCGCCGGCGGCCCGCGGGCAAGTGCGCAATGGAGAACTGGAATACACTCGCGAGAGCACGCCAAAGCGCGCTCCGGAGCGGTCGCCGGGACACTCTGAACCGATAGACGCTGGAGGCGGCGCCACCCGTTTCCTGTTTTCGTTTCGAACGGCCGAAACTACATTTTGTAGCGGCCCAGATCCTCGTCGTTCAGATTTTCGAGCCACTTGCGCAGCTCCTCGTTGGTCACCTTCTCCGAAACCGAGGAGGCCAGTTTGGAGGACTTCAGCACGGTGTCCTCGACGAAGATGGGGCAGTCGAGCCGCAGGGCCAGTGCCAGGGCGTCGCTGGGACGCGAATCCACGCTGATCATCTCGCCGTTGCGCTCCAGCCAGATGAGGGCGAAGAAGGTGTCGTCCTTCAATTCGTTGACCACAACCTTGTGCACGTGGGCGTCGAGACCGAGGAGGAGGCTCTTGATGAGGTCGTGGGTCATGGGCCGCGGGGTAGCGACTTTTTCGATTTCGAGAGCGATGGCGTTGGCCTCGTAGATCCCCACCCAGATGGGCAGGGCCGTGCTACCGGCGACGTCCTTCAGGATGACGATGGGCATCTGGGTCACGGGATCCATGATCAGCCCGCGAATCTTCATCTCGACTTCCATAGAAACCTCCTCTCCTCTAACAATTACAGCACATCCCCGAGACTCTCACCGACCAGAGAATTGGGGCCGGCGCGCGTGACCCGCACCTTCAGGTACCGGCCCTCGAGCGACGCGCCGTCCGAGGCGGGGTGGGTAAAGTTCAGGATGCGGTTTTGCGAGGTGCGGCCGATCCACTGGCCCAGCGCGTGGTTGCGTCCCTCCACCAGCACTTCCTCGAGGGTGCCGATCAGCGCCGAGTTGCGGCGGATCTGGATGGCGCGCTGGCGCTCGTTCAGCGCCATCAGCCGGCGTGTTTTTTCCGGCTCGGGCACCTGCCCGCCCAGCGCCAGGGCGGCGGTGTTGGGGCGCGGCGAATACTTGAAGCTGAACAGCGAATCGTACTCCACTTGGGCGAGCAGGTCCATGGTTTCCAGGAACTCCGCCTCGCTCTCGCCGGGGAAACCCACGATGATGTCGGTGGTAATCGAGATGTTGCGGGACGAAGCCTTGAGCCAGGCGATGCGCTCCATGTACTCCTCGCGCGTGTACTGGCGCTCCATGGCGGCCAGCACCCGGCTGGAGCCCGACTGCACCGGCAGGTGCACGTGGTTGCAGAGAGTGGGGTGCGCGTCGATGGCGTCGACGATGGCCTTCGAAAAATCGCGCGGGTGCGAGGTGGTGAAGCGCACGCGGCGGATGCCGGGAACCTGGGCCACGCGCGCCAGCAGGTCGGCGAAGTCCCAGCCCGCCGGCGAAGGGTCGCGGTAGCTGTTCACGTTCTGGCCGAGCAACTGGATTTCGGTGTAGCCTTCGCCCGCCAGGCGCCGCGCCTCTTCCAGAATGCCCGCCCCCGCGCGGCTGCGCTCCGGCCCGCGGGTGAACGGCACCACGCAATAGGCGCAGGACTTGTCGCAGCCTTCGATGATCGTGATATAGGCGCGGTGCGGGTTATCGCGGCGCGTGAAAGGGGTCTCGAAGGTTTCGGAGGTATCGAGGCTCAGGCCCGTGACGCGCCGCTCGCCGCTTTCCAGCCGCTCCAGCAGCTCGCCCAATCGGGAATAGCTGGCGGAACCGGCCACCAGCGCCACGTGCGGCGCCTTGTCGAAGATGCGCTCGCCCTCCTGCTGTGCCACGCACCCCAACACCCCGAAGGTCCTTCCGTTGCCCGCCTCGCGCTGGAACTGCCGCAGCCGGCTGTAGACTTTCTGCTCGGCCTTGTCCCGGATGCTGCACGTGTTGTACAGCACCAGTTCGGCTTCCTCCGGGGTCTCCACCCGGCGGTACCCCCTGGATACCAGAGTGCCCACGACCTTTTCCGAGTCGTGGGCATTCATCTGGCATCCGAAGGTTTCGATGTAGAAGGTTTTCCCAGGCACCTGGCTACTATTTTAGCCCGTCCGGCAAACCTCTCGGCCTCCCTCCATGCTGGAGGCCACCAGGGTATCGAGCGAGACGTGGATGGAGGGCATGGCGCCGGTGGCGAATGCCTCCTCCGCCAGGCGGTCCAGCTCCAGTTGTCGCTTGAGACTGGCGAGCTTGCGCTCCACCTCCTCGATCTTGCCCTTGTTGGCCACCATGTCCTCGCGGTAGCGCTTCAGGAAGTAGCCGATGGTCTCCACCCGGATCTTGATAGAGCCGCTGGGCTTGTTCTCATCGATGTCCTTGAAGCAGAAGTACGGGGTCCCGGAGCTTTCGACGATCTCCTCCACCACGGTGTAGATGGGGGCATCGTGGCCGCACTTGAAGCTCGACAGCTCCAGCGCCACCAGGTTGGGATGCCGTGCCACGTACTTGGCCGCCCAGACCTTGCGGGAGGTGTTCTCGCTGTAGGAGTTCTTCCACACGTCCTCAATCGACATGGGATGGTCGATGTCGCCGGCCTCCACCTCGGGGCCGAACAGCCGCCAGACGATATCGTCGTCAATCGGCAGGCTGTCCTGCGTAAACACCGGGTAGCCGAGCTTCTGGAACTCCTCCAGAATCTCGTGGTTCACGCCGGGGTCGTTGTGGTACGGCCGGCCGAGCACCACGATGCCCAACCGGTCTTCGCGCTCCAGTTCGTCCAGCACCTGGCGCGCGCGCTGCCGCAGCACCACGTTGTTGAAGTGATCGAGCGCGCGGTAGCCCTGCTCGACGGCGCGGTGGTTCTCCTCCGCCGAGAGACCCAGGATGTTCTTGAACTCCTGGAGCATCTGGCGCTCGAACAACTCGGGCTTGGACGGGTTCACGAAGGTGTGGAGGAACTGCACGCCCTTCTCCGCGAACAGGTCGCCCTCCTTGGTGAAAGCCGCCTTCACGGCTGCCGGGGTTGCCGCCACCGTGGGACACGAGCGCGAACCCGAGGTGCCGCGCAGGTCGCTGGTGAGGCAATCGATCATGGGGAAGAAGATGATGTCCAGCGGCTTCTTGGCATGCGCCGTGTAGAGCAGGTTGTGGACGTGCGGAATGCCCAGCTTGGAGGGGAAGCAGGGGTCGATGGCGCCGCGCTTGGCGCCCTCCTTGTAGAGCTGCTCGCTGGTGTAGTCCGAGTAGACGATGTTCTCCGCCTTGATGCCCAGGGAGGCGAAGTAGCCGGTGAACAGCGGGGTCATCGAATACATGTTGAGGACCCGCGGGATGCCGATGCGCAGCTTCGAACGCCGGTTCATCAGCTCCACCCGCCGTTTGGCAGCCGCCGTGAATGTCAGCTTCGGCGGCGCGTCCGCCACCAGCGGCACGTCGGGAACACGGAAGACCGCCTTGGCGGCGATGTCGGCGAAGTTGGGATTGGCCTGCTTGATGCGGTCGATGTTGCCCTTGATGCCCCGCATCTCGTCGAGATTCTCAACCGTACCCTTCTCGCAGGTGGCGATGATGAGCCGCTGCGCGCCTGCTTCGAGCGGCACCTTGCTCTTCACCGGGGCCTTCTCGATGGCCACCATGCTGGTCTTCACGTCGATGAAGGTGCGGAGGCAGTTGTTTTTACAGAAGTAGCAGCGGGTATCCTCGTTGCGGGTGGTTTTGTAGTTGATGCGGCGCACCGCTTCCATCCCGACGAAAGTGCTTTTGCGGCCGTTGTCCCACAGGCGCCCGGCTTCGAGCGCCGCCCCGATGGCGCCCGCCTCGCCGCAGTGCTCGTGCACGATCACATCCGGCCGCGTGCCGCCTTTGAAGCGGGAATCGATGAAGTCCACCTGCGCCTTCACCGCCGCCAGGTTGTACTGCGTGCCGCCCTGCAACAGGAACCGCCGCCCGATGGCCGAGAGATTGGGAATCTGCGACACGTACAGCCAGATGTTCTTGGGCAGCACGTTGCACAGCCCCGCCATGATCTCCTCGGGCTTCCATCCCTGGCGCTGGAAATCCACGATGTCCGATTGCATGAACACCGCGCATCCGTAGCCGAAGCTGGGGAAGCCCTGGGCCGAAAATGCCGTGTCGGCGTACTTTTCCACCGGCACCCCGAAGCCCTGGGCGGTGGACTGCAGGAAGTAGCCGTTGCCCGCCGAGCATTGCGTGTTGAGCTTGAAATCCTTGACGCGGCCGTCGTGCAGGATGATGATTTTGATGTCCTGCCCGCCCACGTCGCAGATGACGTCGACGTCCTTGTAGAAGTGCAGCCCGGCCTGCGTGTGCGCCACGGTTTCCACCAGCGCGGCGTCGGCGCCGACCACGTCCTTGAGGATGTCTTTCGCGTAGCCGGTGGTCCCCACCCCGAGCACCTTCAGTTCCGCCCCCTGGCGGGTGATCTGGTCCTCGAGCTTCGAGAGCACCTCGATGGTGTCTTCGATGGGGTTGCCGTTCGAAAGCTGGTAGGTTTTCGACAGCACCGTGCGAGACGAATCCTTGGACAGCAGGACGGCCTTGGTGGAGGTAGAGCCGCCGTCGATTCCGATGAACCCTTCCACCACCTCACCGGTGCGGAAGCCGGCGGGGACGAACACCTTGCGGCGGTACTTCTCCTTGAAAGCGGCCAGCTCCGTTTCGTCCTTGGCGAGCCCGCCGCCCGAGCCGCGGCGCGCCTTCTCCTGCTCTCGCCCCACGTCGATATACCACTGGAGCTTTTCGTAGCCGCTATAGACCCCCACCTCGGCCTCTTCGGTCTTGCCGTACTCGACCGAGCCGATGGCGGCGAAGTACTGCGCGTTGTCGGGCGTCTGGATGAGGTCTTCCGGAGGCACGCCCTCCGGCAGCGGGGTCTTGCGCTCCTCCCAGATCTTCGGGATGTTGTACTTCCAGCAGTCCCGCATGCCGGCGATGTAACAGTTGGGACCACCCAGCAGCAGCACTACCGGTTGCAGCGTGTTGCCGCGCGTCAGCACCGAAAGGTTCTGCATGACGATGGCTTCGAACAGCGAGGCCATCAGTTCCTCCGGCGGCACCCCCATCTTCTGCAGCCCGTTGATGTCGGTCTCGGCGAAGACCCCGCATTTGCCCGCCACCGGGTGCAGCTTGATACCCCGGTAACCCATGTTACAGAGTTCTTCGGGAGGGATGCGCAGCTTGGCGTTGATCTTATCGATCACCGCGCCGGTGCCGCCCGCGCACTTATCGTTCATCGAGGGCAGCTTCTTTTTGCGTCCGGTCTCGGGGTCTTTCTTGAAGATGATGATCTTGGCGTCCTGCCCGCCGAGTTCGATCACGGAGCCGCACTCCGGGTAGAGCTTCTCCACCGCCAGGGAGACGGCGTTCACCTCCTGCACGAACTTTGCGCCGAGGTGTTTGGCCATGCCGTTGCCGCCGGACCCGGTGATAAACATCCGCGTTTTGGCGTCCCGGAAGCCGTCGATCTCCTCTTCGAAGCGCTTGAGAAACTCCAGGACCTTTTCCGGCTGGCGCGTCTCGTGCCGCTGGTAATCGGACCACAGGATGCGGTCGCTGGGCGCATCCACCGCCACGGCTTTGACCGTGGTGGAACCCACATCCATTCCGATCAGGATTTCGTTAGGCATGTCGGCGGCCCATCCGATCCGCTATGTGGTACACGAAGTTGGCAGCCGCTCCGACCACGCCCTGGGTATGGGGGACGCGGTACATGGGGCGCTTGGTCTCCGGGTGCGCCTCCACCCAGGCACGGCACTCTTCGAGCGTCAGGCCCGTCCGGTCGAGCGCCTCGGCGAACTCGGCTTTGGCCTTGTTGCGCGCTTCGCCGAGCGCCATCTGCACGCGCGAGTGCGCGTTGATCTCTCCCTCCCCGGAGGTCTCGATGGGAATGTAGATCATATCCCGGAAGTTGGAGATCACGGCCGCCTGCGCGCCGTCGGACTGCGTGGAAGGCATGCAGCCGAAGGGCTTGAGCGACAGCACCATGTGGGCGAGGTCCTTGTTGGAGTAGTAGATGTTCTTGGCCACTTCCAGATGGCCCTCGCCGCCGGCCGCGCGCGAATTGTAAAAAGGATGGCCGAGGCGTTGCAGTTCGTACTGGTCCACGAGCGGGTGCGCGATTCCTCCCAGCGCGTTGATTGTCTTTCGGTACTCGTTCTTGAAGATCGCCTCGGCGAGCTTGATTTTGGCCACCTTGCGCCGGTAGCCCAGCTCGATCTGGGCCCGTTTTCCGACGCGCCACACGGGCGGCAGTTCGGCCCCTTCCTCGAGCCCCTTCAGGTCCCTGTATTTCTGCACCACCTGGTGCAGCATGTACATGATCCAGGTGGCCACCGGCTCCACCAGCACCTGGGCGCCCTCCCGCTCCAGGAAGGCGAACATGTTGAAGTTGCCGTCGCCTTCGGTGGTCTGGGCCCAGAATTCACCGGTGATCTTGACGATGGGCCGCACCCGCAGCCGGTCCACTTCCACCTCGTCGAGCAGCTCGCGGCAGCGGTGAAGCGCGGGCACGTAGTCGTCGCCCTTCATCTGATTCACGAACTTCCCGATGTACTCGGCGGTATCGGAGAATCCCCTGAGGTAGCTGCGCATGTGCCCGTTGAGCTTCCACGGTTGCCGCGAGCGGAAGGTCTCGCAGAGGTGGTCGATGGCCGCCTCGAGCTGCCGGTTGGTGGCGCCGGGTTCCACCTCGAACGGCCGGATGGCGTAGGCCATCTCGTTGAGAACGTCCCCGCAGTTGAAGGCGGTCAGGATGCCGATGAAAAAGTCCAGGTTCATCTCCAGCCCGGCTTCGGCGCCCGACTGGCTCAGCCCGCCGGACTGCTGAAAGATCATCACCCGGAAGCCTTCGAACCCGGAGTTGCGCAATGCCAGCCGGTACTCAGCCTCGTACATGCCGAAACGGCAGGGACCGCAGGAGCCGGCCGTGAAAAATACATACCGGTCAATGATTTCTTCCCGGCTCATCCCCTGGGCCTCGAGGCCCTGGAGGTACTGCACCAGGTTCCCCACGGTGAAGTAGGTGGGGTTGCACTGGCCGTTATTGCCGTATTCCTTACCGGCCTGAAAGGCCTTCACGTCGGGGGTGGGCAGCGGTTGCGTCTTGTAACCGAGGCCCTCCAGCGCGCCGGAAACGAGTTTTTCGTGTTTCCAGGTGAGACCGCCGAACAGCAGGGTGGTGTGCGCCCGCTGCTCCCTGGTGAACGGCCGTTCCTCGGGCCGTTTGAATCGGCGCATTTCGCGCCGCATCACGCCGGCCTCCCTCTCCAGCCGCTCGCGCTCCGCCTCGAGCCGCTTCCGGATCACTTCGTCGTAGGAGTCGATATTGACCAATCCGCCGTGCGGCATGGCCTTGGGTTCCATTGGCTGAGTGCTCATACTCACCTCGAGTGCAAGGATAGGTACTGCCCTGTTGGAAGCATCTTCGCCTGAACCGGGCGGGAACGGAACGAGAAATCAGCGAAGGGGGAATTCGGGTAGGCGAGCGGTCTTAATCGGGGCGAAAATGTTGCCGGGTGGATTTTGCGGGCCTGTCAAATGGGATCATCAAAATTATTTATGCGTATGCCCTCTTGCATTTGCCAAATTTCTAAGCTACACTCAATCTCAGCAGAATGCTCGAAGGCACTCCATCCCGGCAGCTCTCTTCCGCCTCCGGCATTCCCCCTGTCTACGTACACATCGCTATTATTATTCTGGTCATCGTAGCCGGCCCCGCTTGAGGTCTTTGGCTGAGAAAGGTCAAGGGCCATCGGCGGGGCGAAACAAACCGGCTGATGGCCTTTTTTGTTTTATGGAGCTTTCATCGATCGGGCGCCCCGAGCGACGGGCGCAGGATGAGGTAGAAGAAACCATGACGACGTTGACGAGCGGCGCCAAGATGCTGCTGGAATGCCTGGCGCGGGAGGGTGTGGATTGCTTCTTCGGCTATCCCGGAGGGGTCACCCTGCCGCTGTACGACGCAGTTTACGACCATCACATTCGCCACGTGCTGGTGCGGCATGAGCAGAACGCCGCATTCGCAGCGGAGGGGTATGCACGCGCTACGGGCAAGGTAGGGGTCTGCTGTGCCACCTCGGGTCCCGGCGCCACCAACCTGGTCACCGGGTTGACCAACGCATTGATGGACAGCGTGCCGATCGTGGCGCTGACCGGGCAGGTGCACACCAAGCTCATCGGCAGCGATGCGTTCCAGGAGGCCGACACCTTCGGCATCACGCGCTCCTGCACGAAGCACAACTACCTGGTCAAGAAGCTGGAGGATCTGCCGCAGATCATCCACGAGGCTTTTTACATCGCCGCCACCGGGCGGCCCGGCCCGGTTCTGGTGGATATCCCCAAGGACGTTTTCCAGACCCAGGGCTACTACACGCCGGTGGCTTCCATTCATCTGCCCGGCTACAAGGTTTTCACCGAGGGGCACACGGGCCAGATCCGGCGCGCGGTGCAGTTGATCTCGGAAGCCAAACGCCCGCTGGTGTACGGCGGCGGCGGCCTGGTGGCTTCCGGCGCGGCGCCGGAGCTTCGGGAGTTCGTCGAAAAAGCCAACGTGCCCGCGGTCCTGACCCTCATGGGACTGGGCGTGTTGCCCGGCTGCCATCCCAATTTCATCAGCATGCCGGGCATGCATGGCAGCTACGCGGCCAACATGGCCCTGACCAACTGCGACCTGCTGATCGCGCTGGGCGTGCGCTTCGACGACCGCGTCACCGGGCGGCTGTCGGCCTTCGCGCCGCACGCCAAGGTGATCCACGTGGACATCGATCCCGCGGAGATCGGCAAGAACCGCAGCCCCGATGTCCCCATCGTCGGCGACGTCAAGCGCGTGCTGGGAAAACTCAACCGGATCCTCGAAGAGCGCCTGGCCGGCCGCTCCGCCGATACGCTCGCGGCCTGGTGGCAGCAGATCCGCCAATGGCAGGAGGAGCACCCCCTGGCGGTCTCCACCTCCGATAGCGAGATCAAGCCGCAGCACCTGATTGCCGAGGTGAACCGGCTGTCCGGCGGCAACGCCATCGTGGCCACCGACGTGGGACAGCACCAGATGTGGTGCGCCCAGCACCTGCGGTTCAACGAGCCGCGGCTGTGGCTCACCTCCGGGGGTCTGGGATCGATGGGCTTCGGGCTGCCGGCGGCCATCGGCGCGCAATTCGCCCGCCCGGACAAACTGGTGTTCGCAGTGGTGGGCGACGGTGGCTTCCAGATGTCTATTCCAGAGCTTGCCACCATCGCCAACCATGCGCTGCCGATCAAGATCGTGGTCATGAACAACGGCTACCTGGGGATGGTGCGGCAGTGGCAGGAACTCTTCTACAACAACCGCCTGAGCGCGGTGCAAATGGAGAGCTTCCCGGATGCGGAAAGGCTGGCCGCGGCCTACGGATTCAAGGGGTCCACCGTCGACAAGCCGTCCGGACTCGCCTCGGCGCTCGAGGCGGCCATCCAGGAACCCGGCCCCTACCTGCTGAATGTCACGGTATCGCCGTTTGAGAGCGTCTATCCGATGGTCCCCGCCGGCGCGGGAATCAACGAGATGGTGCTGGGTCCACCCCAGCCGGTGGCGGTCCCGAAGTAAGCCGCAGGAGGCCAAACCATGTTGCAGACAATTTCCTTACTGGTTGAAAACAAGCCCGGCGCACTGATGCGCATTACCGGCGTGCTCAGCGCGCGCGGGTACAACATTGAAAGCCTGACGGTCGCCCGCACCCTGGACCCGCATCTCTCCCGTATGACCATCGTGGTGGACGTGGATCCGGCGCTCCGGCAGCAGGTGGTGAAGCAGATGAACAAGCTGATTAACGTCCTGCAGGCCACCGACCTGACCGATGCCGCGTCGGTTGCGGGGGAACTGGTGCTGGTGCGCATCCGCACCGCCCAGGGATCCCGCACCGCGGTGCTCAAGGAAGCCGAGATCTTTGGCGGGCGCGTCGTGGATTCCTCGACCGACGGCTACGCCATCGAGGCCACCGGCGATCCCGAGAAGATGGACGAGTTTATCGACGTGATGCGCAGCTACGGCGATATCGAGGTAACCCGATCCGGCCTGGTAGCCATGTCGCTGGAGACCAGAAAACTGCGCCTGCAGCCGCCGGTACTCACCGGCCCAGCCAAACTGGAGGAAGTGGCGAAGTAACCCTTCGCCTGGAGCCAAATCGAAATGCCTGAACGATATTACGAAAAAGACGCAGACCTGAGTATCTTGAAGGGACGTACCATCGGCATCGTCGGCTACGGCAGCCAGGGCCATGCGCACTCGCTGAACCTCCGCGATTCCGGCGTTGACGTGGTGGTGGCGGCGCGCCCCGGCAGCACGAGCCGGGCCAAAGCCGAAGCCGCCGGGCTGCGGGTAATGACAACCGCCGAAGCCGCGCAGGTGGCCGACACCCTGATGATGCTGGTGCCCGACCATGTTCAGGCCGACGTCTACGAAAAAGACATCGCCCCCCACATGAAGGCCGGCAAGACCCTCATGTTCGCGCACGGTTTCAACATCCACTTCGGCATGATCGTACCCCCGAAGGACGTGGACATTACCATGATCGCGCCCAAAGCCCCCGGGCACCGCGTGCGCGAGCTGTTCGTGGAAGGTTCCGGCGTTCCCGCGCTGGTGGCCGTGCACCAGGACGCCTCCGGCAAGGCGCTCCAGAACGCCCTGGCCTACGCCCTGGGGCTCGGCTGCCTGAAAGCCGGGGTCATCTCCACCACCTTCAAGGAAGAGACCGAGAGCGATCTGTTCGGCGAGCAAACCGTGCTGTGCGGCGGCGTCAGCGCGCTGGTCCAGGCGGGCTTCGACACCCTGGTGGAAGCCGGCTATGCGCCCGAAATCGCCTACTTCGAGTGCCTGCACGAACTCAAGCTCATCGTGGACCTGATGTACGAGGGCGGCCTGGGCTACATGCGCTTCTCCGTCTCCGACACCGCCGAATACGGCGACTACACGCGCGGTTACCGCATCGTAAATGAAGAGACCCGCGCGGAAATGCGCAAGATCCTGGGTGAGATCCAGTCCGGCGCTTTCGCCCGGGAATGGATGGATGAGAACCGCGGCGGCCGCAAGAAGTTTCTCGAAATGCGGGAAGCCGGCCGCGACAGCCAGATCGAGCGCGTGGGCGCCGAGCTGCGCAAGATGATGACGTTCCTGAAGAAGAAGAAAGAGGCGGGCGTACCCGAGGAAGACGTCCAGGCGGCCGGCAACTAACTTCCTCCGGCGCCGGGTGCAGCCGCCAGCCACCCGGCGCCAGAAACCCGAACCATATGAAAATCTTTACTTTCGACACCACGCTTCGCGACGGCACGCAAGGGGAAGCCGTATCCTTCTCGGTGGACGACAAGATCGCCATCGCCCTCAAACTGGACGACCTGGGCATCGATTACATCGAGGGCGGCTGGCCGGGTTCCAATCCCAAGGACAAGGAGTTCTTCGCGCGCGCGGGTGAAATGCAGCTCAAGCACGCACGGCTGACCGCCTTCGGCTCGACGCGCTTCGCCAGGAATCCGGTGGAGCAGGACCGCAACGTGCAGGCGCTGCTGGCCGCGGGCACTCCCACGGTATCGATTTTCGGCAAGAGCTGGGACCTGCATACCAGCCGCGCTCTGAGAATCACCGAAGAGGAGAACCTGAAGCTCATCTTCGAAACGGTCCGCTACCTCAAGGAACACGGCCGCGAGGTGATCTACGACGCCGAGCATTTCTTCGACGGCTACCACGCCAACCCGGACTTCGCGCTGCGCACCCTGGAAGCCGCAAAGCGTGCCGGCGCCGACGTGCTGTGCCTGTGCGATACCAACGGCGGCACGCTGACCGGCCGGTTGACCGAAATCGTTGCTGAAGTACGCAAGCGCTTCGACGGCGTGCTGGGCATCCACACTCATAACGACTCGGACGTGGCGGTGGCCAATACTCTGGCTGCGGTCGAAGCCGGCGTCACCCACGTGCAGGGCTGCCTGAACGGCTACGGGGAGCGCTGCGGCAACGCCAATCTCGCCAGCGTGATCGCCAACCTGGAGCTGAAACTGGGCCACACCACCATCGGCCCGGAGAAACTGGCGAAGCTCTCGTCGGTATCGCGTTTCATCGCGGAGCTGGCCAACCTGCCGCTGCACAAGGACCGGCCGTACGTGGGGCAGAGCGCCTTCGCGCACAAGGGCGGCATCCATGTCAGTGCGGTGCTGAAAGACAGCAGCACCTACGAACACGTGCCCCCGGAGGCCGTGGGCAACCGCCAGCGCGTGCTGGTCAGCGAGCTTTCCGGCCGCAGCAACGTGCTCTACAAGCTGAAGCAGCACGGCCTCTCGGACCGCCTGACCGAGGACGCCCGCCGCGAACTGCTCGAGCGCATCAAGCAGATGGAGTACGAAGGCTACGAGCTGGAAGCCGCCGAAGGCACCTTCGAACTGCTGGTGCGGGAGGCGCTCAATCCCGGCGTCCACTTCTTCGACGTGGAAAGCTACGAGGTCTCCACGCGCGCGGTAGGACCCACCGGCACCCGCTCATTCGCCACCGTGACGGTGAAGACGCTCGACGGCGTGCACTCGGCCGAGGCCGAAGGCCAGGGTCCCTTCAACGCCCTGCACCTCTGCCTGCGCAAGTGCCTCTCGGGCGTCTACCCGCAGATCACCAGCGTGAAGCTGACCGACTACAAGGTGCGGGTGCTGGAACCGCGCAAGGGCACCGCCGCGCGCGTGCGCGTGCTGATCGAGTGGTCCGACCAGCAGCGGAACTGGTCCACCGTGGGGGTCTCCGACAACGTCGTCGAGGCGAGTTGGAAGGCCCTGGTGGACGCCATCCGGCTGGAGCTGATGCGGCTCACCGAAAAGGACGAGTCGATCGAGCGGGCCGTCGAAGACTACTGCTGGGGCGTTTGAAGCAGCGCCCTGACGACCCGCTGCCGCACGGCTTCGAGTTGTCCATCGGTGATGTTCTGGAAGAACAGCCGGCCGGCATCTTCTTCATCGGACTGGCTAAACCTGCCTGAAAAGTCGAGCGCGCCGGAGGCGGCCCGCGAAACCGCCTCGCGGTCCCATCCGGCCCGCTTCGACAGCATCACCAGGTATTCGATGTCCTGCTGTCCTCGGCGGTAGGCCTTCAGCCGCAACGAGGCGAAGGGCTCCTTGCTGCCGAACTTCTTCCCTACGTAAAAGACCGTGAGCGGCTCGGCGCGGTCCCACGCCTGGGCGCCCCGCACCGTGTTCCAGGGCACGATGCCTTCGCCGCCGGCGAGCCACACCTTCCAGGCCCAGGCACGCATGGTCACGTTGGTGGTGCGCGGGTGGTTGCTGCTGGAGTAGTGCCAGAATTTGCGGCCGAAGCGGCGTTGGTCGTTCAGCAGGTAGCGGTTCTTCTCGAAGAAGCGCTGGCTGATGCAGTTCAGATCGATCTGCCCGGGCAGCAGGTCGCGGATCCATTCCACGCGGCTGATATCGGTGCGCAGGCTGATGGGCGCATCGGGGTGTTTCTTCAGACCGCGCTGCAGCAGGATCGAGAGATAGGCGATGGCCCGCACGTCGTCGCGGTGGTTGGGTTCATCGAGCAGCCACCAGGTGATGCCGCGCGCGCCCTGCGACGGCCGGCGCCAGTAGTACTTGTTGTTGAAGTAGACGTAGTAGCGGGTGTCCGTCCACTTGCGCTCTTTGATGTGCTCGGCGAACTGCGCCGCCACGGCCGCGAAGCGCTCCTGGTACTCCCCGGTGAAAGCCTCCTCGATGGGGGCGGCTTCAAGCGCATGGCGCGTGATGATCTGCTGGTACTCCTCCTCGGTGCGCGCCACGGGGTAGTTGTGAAAGCGGTAGCCGGTGCGCAGTTCCGACGGCCAGTTCTCGAAAAAGGGGAGATAGATGGCCGGCACCGGCACGCCGGCGCGGGGCAGGTCGCGGAAGGCCGAACCGTCCAGTATCGGCCCGAAGTGGGCATCCCAGTCGCTCCAGTCGGAGATGCGCGTTTGGGCGCCCCGGCCCTCGAGGGCGGGCGCGTGGTCGGGACCCACGCTGCCGTCATGCGAGTAGCCGAGCACGTCCAGGTTGGCGCGGTGCAGGTGCGCCAGCCGGTGATAGGCAATCTCCAGTTTGCGGTACTCCGGGGTGCCGCGCTCGAGGTCCCAGCCGTTGTGTACGCCGCTATAGCAGTTGAGGTCCACCGCGAAGTTCAGCTTGTCGGGCAGCGTCAGGGGCAGCACTTCCACCTGGATGGCGATCTCGCGGCGCTCTCCCCCGGCCTTCACCAACAGGCGGCCGGTGTGGGTTCCGGGAGCGGCGTCGTGGGGGATGTAGAGATCCACGAAGACCGGCTGCACGTTCTGCCCGGGCACGCCGTTGTCCCGCGCCGGGATGTCGAACGGCCCGTTGAGCGGAATCAGGGGATCCGGATACCAGCCGCGGGGCTTGGCGCCCGGTTTGCCGTCCGGCACAAACCATTCGCGGTAGAGTTCGATAGCGCCGCTTTTGCGGAAGACGGCCGGCAGCCGGTTCCCTGCAAAGAGCGGTTTCTCCACCGTGACCTCGACCCCGGTGACGTTGCCCTCGACGGCGATCTGAAATCCCGTAAACTCGTTGCGCGCGCCCCGGAGCCGGACCGTACCGGTAGCGGCATCCCATACCGGGTTGGCCATGCGGTAGGCGGCGTCGCCTTCGAGCACGCTGCCCGTGCGCGGGTCGATTTTCCATAGCTCCGGGTAGGCCCAAACCCAGGGCTTGCCGCCGGCGGCAGCGGGCTTCACCGCTTGCGGGGGAGCCGGCGGCAACTCGGCATAGGTGCGGTTCCAGGCGCGGTAGCGGCCCAGGCTGGACACTGGCCCGGCGTTGCCGGCTTCGTCGAAAGCGCGGGCGGCGAAGTAATAGGCGCGGCCGGGTTCGAGTCCCTCGACCACCGCCACCACCTCGTCGCGGCGGTTGTTCTCGATGTCCAGGGGATTGGCCTTGGGCGCCAGCGGATCGAGGCACCAGCGGGGCGCCTCACGCGCCTGATCGAAGCCCGCGACGGTGATGGGCCGCTCGCTGTAGCGCAACTCGTAGCGCGCGGCGACGCCCTTGCCCGCATCGTCGCCCGCCCCGCCGAAGCGCACGATGGCGCTTCCAGGCGCGAGCGTCGCGCGGCCCAGCGCGCGCGCATCCTCCGGCGTGGGCGTGCGGACGGCGCCTGTGGCCGTGCCGATAGCGCGAGGCGCGCCCGGCGCGGAACGGTCCGCGCGCTCGCCCTCCACCACCAGCACGGGCGGGTGCGGGCTTTCGCGGCTGCTCAGCACGTGCTGCGTCTGGGTCTGGCCCTTCTCATCGGTGAGCAGCAGGCCATACTGATCCCCGGAAACCAGTGCCTCGACGAGCGCGGGCGGCACATCGGCTTCGTACCATCCGTCTCCGGCATCGCGCACCAGCCTGTAGGCATAGAGGCTGCCGCCCTGCCCGAAGGTGACATCAACCAGGTCGGAACTCTCGTAGGACCAGGGCATCTTCCCCTCGCGCGCAAACCGCCAGCCGGCGCCGGCCTCCGTCCAGGGACCCGAGCCGCTGATGGTGGAAAGTCCCACGGTGTGCAGCGGCACCGGATCGGGCTTCCGGTGTATCCGCAGAGTGGCCCGGGTGACGGTCAGGCCCTTGGCGGGTGCGAGATCAAATTGGAGCAGCGCGAAGTTGGCGCGGCCTCGGATGCGCAACTCTGCGTCCGTTCCGTGTCCGGGCCGCCCTGCCTCGGCCGACTGAAAGCGCGCGAACTCCGGAACATCCACCCACGTATCCGCCGTGGTCCGCAGGACCACCTTCTCGGCCGCGGCGCTCCCCGCGGCCAGAAGCATCAACCATACTCCGAACCTGTTCATTTCGCGATTGCCTCGATCCTGACCTCTTCATTCACCAGCCCCGGCGCCGCTTCGACCGTGTAGGTGTAGGGCTCCGCTCCGGGTGTCGCGGTGCGGGAGAACGTGCGCTGCCGCTCGCCTTCACGCCAGACGTGCGTCACGCGCAGCGGCGAGGGCGAGGGCGACGGCGCGGCCACCACGCTGTTGGCGATCACCTGGTCCAGGCCGCCGCCCGAAACCTCCACTTTGAGCCGGCAGCGGCGGCCATCTATGGCGCGGCCACTCAGCACGTGGTTGAACCACATGTAGTTGACGTTGTGCTCCGGGTGAGGCGTGAAGCGCTCGAGTTCCCGCCAGGTAGCGCCGCTATCCCCGGAAATGGAGAGCACCGCCCGAAAGTCCTGGGGACTGCGCGGCGCGCGCGCCCGCAGGCTCACGCGCAGTTCGCGGATTTCCCGGTCGGTTCCCGTCTCGAAGGAAACTACGGCCGGGCGCGCGGGGTCCGCGGCCTGCAGGTACGGGAGACCGTTCCGGATAACCGCGTTCTCCAACTGCTGCCCCGGCAGGTTCTGGCCGCGGTCCCAACGGCTTTGGTTATAGACTGCGTCAAGCGGCGAGGCCGCCAGCCGGAAGGTGGTGCTGCCGGCTTCGAGGCGCGGCAGCGCCATGGGGGAAACCTGCACCCAGGTCTCCATGCGCAAGCGCTCCAACCCCACTTGCGCCTTGCCGCTGCGGTCCAGCCATTCGAATTTCACCCAGTAGCCGTACTCGCCCTCCGCCCAGCGGGTGAGGTCCACGCGGAACGGCACGGCGCCGCGGTAGCGGTTCTCCCAAACCTGCTGCCAGGTTTGCCCGCGGTCGCGGCTTACCAGGATGCGGTTCTCGTCGCTCTCCTCCGCCCGCCAGAACAAGCCGCTGACGATCGCCCCGCCGGTGTTGTCCTCGAAGTTCGTCAGGTCGTTCTGCAAGCCGGCGATAATCCACGGGGTAGTCACCTTGACTACGAGGGAAGCGGTCTGGCCGGACCGCCGGGCGACCAGTTCCGGCTGCCTCGGCCCTTGCCCTGCCGCCACGCCGGAACGATCCGGGTTTTCGCGTGTGAAGGCATCCGAACGAAGGTCCGGCGCGTACTGGATGACACCGTTCCCGTAGGAAGCCGGCGGCCGGTCACACCAGGCCAAGGAACCCTCCCGCACCGCGCCGGCAAGCCAGTAATCCTTATAGGTGAACCCCAGGTTGGGCCGGAAGTCGGGCGTCAGGAAGTAGCGGCCCTCGCCCCGCGGCCGGAAAAAGAGCCGCGCCGTCTCCCCCGTGCGCAGCGAGAGATGCATCAGGTGCGCGTTCGCATAGGGATGATAGTCGCGGGTGGGCTTGCCTTCCCGGAAAACCGACGCCATGTCCTCCTTGCGGTCGAACGGGAAGAACGGGTCGGGCGGATTCGTCTGCCGGAGGAACAGGTCGGGGTCGCGGGTGAGTTCGTCCACCGATGCGATCCTGCCGTCTGGATGCAGGACATAGCCGAACATGTCGGTATCGATGTAGTTCCACTTCCCCTCGAACCAGACCTCGGCGATGGAATGCCCCCGCATATCGCGCTGCCGCCCCTTCAACCCGGCGGCGTTGTAGAGCGCGATCATGGCCGAGCTGTTGTTGTGGCAGAGGGCGTAGCCATACACCGCGATGAGCTTCAGGGGGTCTGTGATGTACTCGTCGCGCTCCTCTTTGGGACCGTCGAAGTGAATGAAGTGCTGCATGCCGAAGCGATGCAGGGCAAGCGCCTTTTCACGATCGCTTCGCATGCCCCGGGTGGTCTCCCGGACGATCTCCTCGACGCTCCAGCAGTCCGGCTGCGACGAGCCGGCCAGCCGGATGCCGTTCTGCCCGGCAACCAGGCAAGTGCAGAACAACGCGGCGATGGTCGCCGCCCGCAGCAATAACGCCATAGCCATATCCGGTTCCAGCAGCCGGGCGCACCCCTGGGCGGGCGCACCCCGGCACTCGGTTTGTTAGCTTACCTAACCTTATGATCGTGGCGCCGGGATGTCAAGGGGCATGATTCGGCGCGCCGGGATGAGCGCGGCGCCGGGAGTTCAGCAGCGATCGCGGCATCGGGATGTGCGGAATCGCGGCGCCGGAATCTCAAGCAGGCGGCTAGTTCAGGGTAGCATCGGGTGGGTCCCGCTCGGTGAGCAGAGAATCTCTGCGACGGCCGTCACTCCGGACGCAGCAGATAGTCCCAGCGCCGCCGCATCTCGGCCGTCACCCGCCGGTTGTGCACCGCCGCCGCCGCGTGCCGGACCGCCAGCGCCGAGTTCACCCCCGTCCACACGTAGTCCGTCGCCCCCGGCCGCCGCTTCCTGTCCAACAGTTCCTGCGCCAGCGCCGACCCCGCGCACACCCCCACATTCAGCGCGATCATACGCCCCCACCGCGGCCGCCCCTGCCCATCGGCCAGCAACCGGTTCGACTCCACCGCCCCCAGCCGCACCGCGTTACGCGTCGTATAGATGTCCCAAACCCCGCTGGCGCACGCAGCCGCCAGGGTCAACCGCCGCAGCCACACTCCCGGCCGCCCCTGCGCTTCCGCCGTCCCGTTCAGACACACCAATAGCGCCATGGCGCACAGTACGCCTCTCATCGGTTTGCTCCCCCTCTCCGGATCTGCCGCTTCAGACGGCCATGGATTCAGAGATGACGCGGCCCTCCGCCTCTGCGCAGGCCTCCGCTCCCCACCGGTAAAGCAGGGAACACCCGGCTTGCGCCTTAGCGGCGGCTCGGGCCGTCAGCTCTCTTATCGGGTTGGAAATGAAGGAGTATGAATGGAATGTTGGAGACGGACGGCGTCGATCCACACCGTCCCTTTCAGCCGGTTATCGAACTTCAACGACGGCTGACGAAACACTTCTACCCGCACGGTGCGGGTCCCTGCCCCCACCACAAACCGCACGCCAATTTCGCGCCAGCCGCAGCTTCCGGTCACTGCCTCGGTGCGCACATCGAGCCGCCGCGGCGCCTCCGCATCCACCACCCGCAGCCGCACCCCCTCGTCGGTCGTGATCCCCTCCGCCCGCACCCGGGCCCGCAGCACCCACTCTCCCGGACCGACCGCCGCCACCTGCCGTACCTGCCCATACGCCAGGTTCTCCTTCCCCTCGAACCGCAACCGCAGCGACCACTCCCCCTCCGCCGCGCCCCCGGCCTCCCGCTCGACCCGCACCCCCTCGACCGGGTCGATTCGCCAGTCCAGCACCCGCCCCGCCGGTTCCCGCTCGAACCCCCCGTTGAAGACTGCGTTGTTCTCCGGATACCCCGGCTCCCGCAGGGCCATGTATCCCGCCCACGCCCGTACGGCCTCTTCCCCGCGCCCGGCCCGCACCAGGAAGCCCGCATACTCGTCCGCCAGCCGGTCGTCGACGTACCCCCGTGCCGCCGCCCACTCCCACGCCCGCGCCGCCTCCGCGTTCCCCTGCCGGGCCAGCCGCCGCACATACGCCCCCGCCGCCCGCTCGTCCGGTATCCCCCGCTCCAGCACCTCGCCCGCCGGGCACTCCATCCGTTCCCACACGGTGAATACCGCGTCGTCGTAGGCGGGCGTCATTCCCAGGAGCCTCTTCCCGTACTCGAGCGCCATCCCCTGGTCCCCTACCCTGTAGGCGAAGTTCACCCCCCGCATGGCCACCGGCCCGATGTACTCGCCTCGCTCCATCCCCCGGGCCATCGCCTCTCGCGCCCCGGCCTCGTCGCCCGCCGCCAGCCGGGCCTCGCCTAAATCGCACCACCGGTACGGCGAAGCCGGATCTCTCTCGACGGCCAGTTCGAACAGCTCGAGCGCCCCTTCCCTGTCGCCCCCCAGCAATTGCTCGTATCCCCGCTCCGCCAGGCGCTCGCTGTTCAGCCGCCAACCTAGGTGGAACCGCTCGAGCCATTCCGCCTCCAACCCGCTCCGGTACATCACCCCCGCCGCCGCTACACTGCCCGCCAGTGCCGCAAGCACGCCAAACCATACGGTGTACCATCTCCGCTGGAGTTTCCTCGCGCGCTGCCGGCTCCGGGTGTCGCTTTGCCGGCGCTGGGTACGAGAATCCCGCCGGCTCCGGGTATAATAAGGCTCCATGCTCCTGTCCCGAAGAAGAAGGGCATTGTAGCACCCGCCGTGAACGCCGCCGCCCTCTTTTGCCTCTCCGCCGCTTTCGTCTGGACCCTGGTCCGCGATGCCGGCGTCCACCCGGCCGACTGGGACATCACCGTCCTCGTGGTGGCCGTTCTGACCGCGGTTCTCCACGTCCGCCCGTGCGCCCCGCCGCCCGATCGCGCGCTGGCCTGGCCCCTCCTGCTCCTTCCCGCCTGGGTTCTTTTCCAACTGCTCCCCCTCCCGGCCGGCGCCCTGGCCTTCCTCTCCCCCACGCGCGCCGCTCTTCACCCCTCCGCCGGACCCCTCTCGGTGGCCCCGGCCCTCACGCTGGCGGCCTGGATGCGACTCGCCGGCGCCATCCTGGTCTTCCTCACGGTGCGGGAACTCGCCTTTCGCATCGCCCCGCGCCGCTCGCCGTGGCTGCTTGTTCTCCCCCTCGTGGCGGTCGCCTTGCTCGAAGCCCTACTCGGCCTGGCCCAGTTCTATTCCGCCGCTTCCGGCGCCCAGGCCATGGCCCGCGGCACCTACGTCAATCGCGACCACTTCGCCGGCCTCATGGAGATGGCGCTCCCCTTTCCGGTGATGTACGGCATCCACGTTCTGCGCCTGAAGCGTTCCCACCTCGAGTCCCCCCTGGGGCCTGCCCTGATCGCCTCCGGCGCCTTCGCGGTGGCCGCCCTCCTGCTGCTTGCCTCGATTCACTCGCTGTCCCGGATGGGCTTCATCGCCGCGCTGTTCGCCCTGGCGGTACTCGCCGCCGCCGCCCTGCCCCGCCGCGCCAGGCTCATCGCCGCCCCGGTCGTGTTTGTGGCGCTCTTTATCTATCTCCCCCCGAACCAACTCATCGCCCGCTTCGCCAGCCTTTCCACGCCCGACCAGATCGCCGCGCAGGATCGCCTGGAGATCTGGCGCCAAACCCTCCCCCTGGTGGCCGCCTATCCCGCCACCGGCTGCGGCCTCGGCGCCTACGTCTCCGCTTTCATGCCCTTCAAACGCTCCACCCCGCTCCACACCGATAATGCCGCCCACAACGACTACCTCCAGTACCTCGCGGAACTCGGCATCCCCGGCTTCGCCCTCGGCCTCGTTCTCGCGGTGCGCATCCTCGCCGCCGCCGCACGCCGCCACCGCACCTCCCTGCGCCCGCTCGCCCTGGCCTGCCTTGCCTCCCTCGCCGCCCTGCTCCTCCATAGCCTGGTGGATTTCAACAGCACCATCCCCGCCAACGCCTTCGCCCTCGCCTGGATTTCCGGCATCGCCGCCGGCCTCCCGGCCGTCCGCCGCAGGCCCGGGTATGCCTCCCGTATTACAATTGACTCACACGCCGTCAGGTAATCGAAGCGACTGTCGTTAGCTTTTCAAGTTGTCCGGTTTTATTAGCACGTGATCTGTCCGGTTTATGTCATAAAGTGATGCGGCCGTCAGGCCGCCGCCTTCTTGCT